>CALEKU010000204.1 GCA_937902745.1 uncultured Armatimonadota bacterium | reverse complement strand
GCGTTCTCGGGGTTGGCTCCGTCTGCTTTCTTGCCTGCATTGGGGGGCTCCTTCCGGTTTCAATCCTCACCGGCCCCGAAGGGCCGGTGCAACCGGCGGCGCCCGCGGTTCTGGCGCGATCTCCCCGGGGGTTTCAATCCTCACCGGCCCCGAAGGGCCGGTGCAACGACCGCCGGGCGACCGGCGGCAGCCTCCGGGCCGGGAGTTTCAATCCTCACCGGCCCCGAAGGGCCGGTGCAACGCGAAATCCTCGGTCCTCCAGTTCCTCGCCGACCTCGGGGTTTCAATCCTCACCGGCCCCGAAGGGCCGGTGCAACGATGACAACCCCAGTTTACACCACCCGCCCGACGATGTTTCAATCCTCACCGGCCCCGAAGGGCCGGTGCAACGGGCGAGTTCCCCGCCACCACCGGCGACGCGGTCAAAGTTTCAATCCTCACCGGCCCCGAAGGGCCGGTGCAACAAGCTCTACCGCACCCGCGTCGCGCCGACAGCGGACGTTTCAATCCTCACCGGCCCCGAAGGGCCGGTGCAACCCAGAGGCGAGACGGATGGCTAAAGAGCAGTTCATCGTTTCAATCCTCACCGGCCCCGAAGGGCCGGTGCAACGCCTCCGCCAGGGCGGCGCTGGCGGTGTAGGTATCGTTTCAATCCTCACCGGCCCCGAAGGGCCGGTGCAACGACCGCCGGGCGACCGGCGGCAGCCTCCGGGCCGGGAGTTTCAATCCTCACCGGCCCCGAAGGGCCGGTGCAACAGATCGAGGCGCGCACCCTGCTCCTCGACGGGCAGGTTTCAATCCTCACCGGCCCCGAAGGGCCGGTGCAACGGTCCGGTGCCTCAGAAAAAGGCGCACGGCCCGTCTCTGTTTTCTTCGGGTCAGGTAAATTTCCTCCCTCTTTCTGAGGGAAGGCGGGCGCGAACCTTAGCCGTCGCGAGTCAGCACCGGAGGTTCGCGGAAGCGGAGGCGGGGATAGGTTTCGGGAATCTATACCGCCAGCGTGCCCCGGAAGTCTACGAAGCGGTCCAGACCATGACACTCGACGGCACCAGTCCGACCGCCTCGCAGAAGGTAGATGCGCAGGCTGTCTTCCGTGGGCTCGATCACCTTGAGCAGACGGGAAAGGAACCGGACTTTGTCCGCCTCGGTGACGCTGACCTCGAAGACGGACTCCTGCACTCGCTGGCCGAAGCCCTCGCAGATTTTGGCGACCTTGCGAAGACGGCCGCGCCCCTTCGGGGTGAGCGTGTTGACATCGTAGGTGACGATCAGATCCTGCATTTGGGACTCCTTTTCTCGGGGCTGGCTCTCCGGCTATCCGGCGGCAACGTACGGAAGGTAGTGGGCCATGTCCCCTCGCAGGTGGCGGGCGAGCAGGCGGGCCTGGAGGTGGGGGAGCAGGCCGAGCGGGGCACGGTCCTTGAGGAAGGGGTGCAGCGCCTCCTCCTGCTTCCGCGCGCGAAACGCGTCGAGGACAGCGCGGCGGCCGTCTTTGGTGAGAAGGACGCTTTCCCCCGCGCCCTCGCGCACGTCGAAATGCTCGGGGGTGATCTGGCGGCGGTTGATGAGGGTGAGGGCCAGGCGGTCGCAGAGCAGCGGGCGAAACTCCTCCATAATGTCCAGCGCAAGGGCCGGGCGACCCGGGCGCAGGCAGTGGAGGTAGCCGCACTGCGGATCCAGGCCGACCCCTTCGCACGCGGCGACGCATTCGGTGGTCAGAAGGGCGTAGAGGAACGAGAGGAGGGCGTTCACCCGGTCGCGGGGCGGGCGGCGCGTTCGGGTCTTGAACGAGAACGCGGCGGTGGGGGCGGCGATAAGCTCCCCGAACACGCCGAAGTAGACCGCGGCGGCCTGTCCTTCGACACCCCGCACCCCGTCCAGATCGGTTTGCAGGGGCAGGGAGAGCAGCAATTCGCCCAGAGCGGCAACGGCGTCCCGCAGGTGCGCTTCGGTTTCGTCGTCTCGGGTGTCGCGCGCGGCGCGGGCGAGGAGGTGGCGCTGGTTGTGAATCTTCCCGGCGACGATGTTGCGGGCGATCCCACAGGCGCGGGCAGGATCGGCGAGGGCAGCCCACTGCGCCTGGCGGAGCAGGATGTTTCCGCAGGTGGGACCGGAGATGCGGAACTGGTATTTTCCGCTGGGAGAGAGGGAGGTGACGGCCCGGCCATCCGCGGCGCAGCGGGCAAGGGCGGGGAAGGTCATGCTTGCGCCGCCGAGGAGGACGACGCCGGTGAGGTGATGGAGGGGCACGAGGGCGAGCTTCTGGCCATCGGCTTCGACGCGCAGCGCCTCGCCATCCAGGCGCACGAGCGCCCGCTCGGTGGTGACGTACAGAGTGTTGAGCAGTTCCTTGACCATGAGGGTGACTCCTTTTCAGGCGGGCGGTGTATCGCGGGGGGGGAACAGCGTTTGAGCGAGCCGTGCCTCGCGCGCCGCGTGGACGACGGCGGGGACGCAGGCGTCGTTCAGCGAGCAGTTCGGGCAGCGCCGGTCGTTGACGGGGGGCGGGAGCGGTCCCGCCGCCTGGAGCAGGGCGCGCAGGCGCGCGATGGTGGCAATTGTTTCGGAACGGAGGGCGTGGTCGAAGGCGAGGCTCTGGCGTCGGCGGGTGGCCGGGAAGTAGAGAGCGCCCTCGGGGATGGTGATACCCAGCATCTCCTCCAGGCAGAGAGCCTGCGCGCACAACTGGACGTGGTGGTTGGCCTGGTCCCTGCGCTTGCCGCTTTTGTACTCCACGGGGATTACGGCACCGTCCGGGTAGAACTCTACGACGTCGGCGGTCCCGGAGAGCCCGTGGCGCTCGGACCAGAGGGGTAGGGCGCGCTCGACGCGGACTCCGTTTTCGGTGCGGGTGGTCGCCTCGTCGGCCCGCTCGTGCGCCAGGCGTCCCCGCACGGTGAAGACGTTCTCCTCCCACACCGACTCCAGGTGGATCAGTCCCGCTCGGCGCGGGCAGTACAGGTAGTGGCTCAGAGCCGACAGCAGCACGGGGACCGGTTCGGAAGCTTCGGAAGCGGTCTCTGCCATAGTGCCTTCCTTTCCGCGTGATTCAGGCGATGATACTGCCCTGCCGTAGAAGTTCTTGCTGTTCCAGTACCCCGGCCATATACCCCAGGAAGTCCGGGTCGTAGGCACCTGTCCATCGGTAAAGCGCGTCAAATGCGCCTTCTTCTCCGCTGATCCGTGCGAGGGGAAGTTGATTCAGGGCGATCTTCGTCGCCCATATCTGCACGCTGTGCCTTTGCAACTCGCGGGGCGATACCTTCTCCTTGTGTATGACCTGCTGGGCGAGTGCTTCGGAGACGATAACGGTGCGCGTGTCATCTGCGATCACCCGGGCGAGCTGGCTGACAGTCTTGTAGTTGCGGAATGCTTCCGCCTCTTGCAGGGCGCGGAGGACGGTATCTTGTTTGCCGCCACCCACTTCTATGCGCATCGCATCCAGGACAACGTCCGCAGGCGGCCGGTCGTTCACAAGGTTATGGTCCATCAGGTGACGCAGAGCTTGCTGCGCCGATTTAAGGCCAGGATGCCCTGTTAACTGATCGTCCGCGGTCTCAAAGTGCCAGACAGCGGCGTCAGCATGTTCGGCCTCGCGGCTTACACGGCCCCCGATCTGGATGAGGCTGGCGGCGGAAGCGCACTCCCGAAAGCCGGTGCGGAAGGAGAAGTTCATGCCTGCTTCTACGCAACTGGTTGCCACCAATATCCAATCAGTGTATTCCTTCGCCGTTAGCAAGGCGCGAACGCGCTCCACGATACGTTCCCGATCCACGGGCGCCAGCGCGGTAGAAAGGTGTAGGACGTGACGCCCCTGATTCCGAAGCGCACGGGCGACGACCGCCGCCGAATGGACGGTGTTCAGAATAACCAGGCGCGGCCCCGGTGCGTTTGCTGCCTGTTGGGTCAGGTCATTCAGAGTCAGCCCGCCGGGAATCGTGTGGTACCGGATGCGCGCCGCCTCGCCGGCTTCCAGTTCCCGCCGCAGGTCCGCGGGGATCAACTCCGGGGCGTTTGGGACCGGATAGCTGCGGGCAGTCGGCAGATCTGACTGTATGGCGTGCTTGAGGTCCGGGATTTCCCAGAATCGTGGCAGGGAACCGCTGGCAAGGACGGCGTACCCACTCCACTCGGTTGTCCAGTCGTGAAGCCAGCGCCACACCTGGCCCCAGTGGTGCGTCGGCAGCGCTGCATGGACTTCATCAATGAACAAGGCAGAACCGGGCAGTTCGTGGAGTTTGCGCAGACGTGCCGGATGGTAGGACGCCAGCGTCTCGAAGAACTGGACCGCGGTCGTGACGATGATGGGGGCCTTCCATAGTGTCGTCAGGTGCCGGTGTTCGACCGATCCGAAGTCAGCCAGATGGTGGTGCTCGGCGACTACCTCGCGCGGGTCTTCTCCGGGAAGCGTGAGCGCATTCCGGTAAACTTCCACCGACTGCCGAATGATGTTCGTATACGGCAAGATGACGATGATATGGCGCAGGTTCTGGGTTCGGGCAACCTGGAGAAGATGGGCCATGATCGCCGTCGTCTTGCCGCTTCCGACCGGCGCATCGCACGACCGCAGAGGCTCGGCGATTTCGGCATTCCGGCAGACGTCGTAAACGCGGCGGCGCAGGTCATTCCGCCGCGTCTCTGCTTCCGGTACTGGCTCCACGCCCGCCGTTTTTGCTAACCGGCTTACGTACCGATCCAGCGCCTCCAACCGTTCGGCCCACCGTGGTTCCGGCGTGTGGGCCTGCGGCTCCTTTCCGTAGTGGTGCGCGGTGTCGCCGTGGTCAGCGTCCACCAGACAGGACAAAGCGAGCCGAAGCGTCAGCCCATCCTCCCTCAGTGGCTGCTCTGCCTTCGGAAGCAGAAATAGGCCCGCGTCGTCTGCATGCCGCCTCAGGTAATCGTCCAGACGGGCATCGGTACGGACTTGTACCGTTTCTTTTGTTGCTTTAGAGATGCGCCGTCCGTCCCGTAGCGGTTCCTCAAATGCTTCTTGCTCTTCTGCCTCCGCCAGTCCCGCATGGTGTGCAAAAACGAGATGGGCCGAGGTCTCTCGTTTCAACATCAGTAGAGCGGCAACGCCTGCGTCTTCGTGCTTGACGGGGAGACCCTTGCCCGAACTGCCACGCAGGACGGCTTGATTATCGTCGTCCATCTTCCCTAGATCGTGGTAAAGTGCCGCCGCCGAGACGTGGTGCAGGAACGTACTTCGTGCCTCGTGGCTTCCCTTGTGGTACCGGAGTGCGGCCACCGCATTTCGCAGTGCCCGCCGGCGAACCTGGCTCACGTGCGCGTGATAGGTCTGTGCCCCCGCGCCATCGCGGGGGCTATGGGCCAGGGGAACGGGAGGCGTTAGGCTGCCAGATCCGTGCATTGCGCCACCTTCTCTTTCAGCGCGTCGGGCAGTCCGGCCGGAACGTCGTACTGAGCCCACGATTCAGACGCACCAGTGGCGTTATAACGGGGGGTCAGCGCATCCAGCAGAGCGAAGTCAGAGCAGGAACCGAGTGGAGACTTGTGTTCGACGTACCAGGCATGACGGACCTCAACGCCGGAGCGGATGTGCGAGGCGGTGTGCGGATAGGCCAGTGGGATCAGCCGTTTCAGTAGTTGAATATCTTCTGCCCGGCAGCCAGATCGGATGGCGGCCGTCGGGTTAACGAAGAACGGCATACAGTACACCCCGTGTACTACCCGGCGGTCGGCAAGCGGTGCCATCCCCCGGTCCTTACCCTCCTGCACGCCGCTCTTATTGGTAGTGGTGAGACGGGTGATCTCTATGGGGGCGACGGACGTGGCATTCCCGAACTGAACTGCGCCCGTGCGGATGAAGTGTTCCACGCCTTCTGGCTTCACCGACTTATCTCCCTTCAGGGATTCCAGGAAGGTGGTGCCGAAGACGCGGGCATCCCAGTAGCGTCGCTGGAACTCCTCGCGATTGAGTTTCTTAATCTCCTCGCGGTTGCGCCCACGGCTCTCCAGTATCTGGAACTCCTGGGCGCGATCGGCAATGCCCAGTTCCTCCGCCACCGTTTGCCAGACGGGGCCGCTCTGCGCCTCGATCAGATCGCGTACCTTGCGCTTGAAGGAGACGCCGGTTATCAGACCGTGATCGTCTCGCTGGCGGGGCTCACCCTCCTGGTCCGGATCACCATTGGGGTTGGACTCGCGTACTTCGATGATGAGCAGGCCCGTGGCCCGGTTGAATAGTGCGGACATATTCAGTTCTCCTTCTTCCCGTTTTCCTCGTGTGCGGGGGAATTCGTTTCTGCATCTACGACGTTGTTATCGTCGCCACCGGGACGATCACCCTCCCGCGTCGATGTCCTGGTGGAGGCGAGGTAGCCGAGCAGTAGATGAGCCTTGTCCAGCCCATCTTTACTGGAGGGAAGCCCCTGGCGACTCAGCTCTGCCGATATATTGCGATACTCCGCGAGTATCGCCCCTGCGAAACTCGCATAATCCGATTTGCTTTTGTCAAACTTCGCATTCTTGTTCTGCCGAATCGGTTCGTGTGACTCCTTGATAGGGTTAACCGTAGAGGCCCAGGCTATATACACGAGCATGCGTTCAGCCAGAACATCGAAGGCGCGTTTTGGATTCTTCATTGCGGTCGCCATAGCCATGTTCCCAACCAAGTTGGGGGGGACTTGTCCTTCTCGGACTACCATGCAATAGCTGTAGTGAAGACGATCAGCCAGCGCGAAGAATCGTCCGGCAAGGTAGGCAGGATTTTCCATGTATTTGTCCTTTGTAGAGCCGAAGGCATATAAAGTCAGCCCGAGCAAGCTGATAGCTCGAAGCGCCTTTTTACGCTCGACGTTTTTGAACGGTGTGAAGTCATTTCGCCACTGACAAGCTCCCAGCCGAATCAGAAGCGGCCCCGCGTGGTCGAGAACCGCAGTGAGAAGATTTTTCGCGGCCTCATTACGCGGACGAGGGTGTTCGATCATGAGGCTGAGGGCAGTCGCAAAGGATGTTCCACGCAGTTTGTTCGCGCGGCCCTTGTCGGGGGCCGTCCCTTTTGCCTCAGTCCACACCTCTGTCAGAAGGGACACAATATCCCCAGGTAGGACAGGAAAGGGTTCCGCGTAGTAGATGGCTCCCGCCTCACCCGAGAGGTAGACCGGGAAGCGGATGTACGGTACGTTCTCTGCGGCTTTGTCCCACCATTCTGCGCCCTGGATAATCTCCTCGACTTCCGGCAGAACGGAGAAGAGAACAAACCCTGTACCTTCTGAGGCTTTCCGAATGGCGGTAATGGCGATGCGCGCTTTAGGCCTGGTCGGAGAACCATTTTTGACCTCGGCACGCAACGCCTTGCATACGGCCCCAGTTGCCACCCGGAACCTCATTTCCCGTTTTGGTTCCGGCTCTTTTGCCCGGTTGAAGAATTCTGCCAACTCTTCTGCGAAGTTTGGGGCGCTGTCGAGATAAGCGATAAGCAGGTCGCGGGAGTCGGGATCGTCACTGGGGATGATCTGCCACGTCTTTCCCTTCAGGCGATCCTGGAGCAAGTACCCGTAAGCATCCTGAATTGCCAGTGCTGCCCCGGGAGAGACCGGGCAGAGTTCCGCATCCTTCCGGTGGTAGCGGCTATTACACTCTGCCTCCTTCGTGTTCATGGAGAAGAGAGGCAGGCCCTTCTCAAAGATCAGGGGCAGGCGTACCTTCGGGAAAGTCGCCGCCTGCAACGCGGTGCTCTGGCCGGTTAGCGAGCACTCGCCGACTCGTGTGCCCTCGTTTTCCTGGCTGGCTTCGCCGCCTGCCTCCGCAGCCAGCAAGAGGCTCACGACCTGAGACCGCATCCTGAGGGTATAAATCGTCGCCTCTTCGGCGTCGAACGCCAGCTGTACTGTGTTCCCCCCACCCGAGGCCGCGTCGAACAGCAGCTTCTTCAGAGCGTCTACCATCCCGCTGTCGGCATGGGTCCGCAGATAGGCGATTGCTGTCTCACGCAGGGCAGTCAGTGTGGCTGCCGCCGCATCCCGATCCAGTGCCCCCTCTGCAAAGGGGAAAGCCTGTTCAAACCGGCGGATTACTTCCAGAAGCGGTTCCGCTCCGGGCTTCCCGGTCAGGGGGGCCTTCAGACCGTTGATCTCGCCTTTGGCCCGGTACAATCCGCGGTAATAGGCGAGTATGCCGTCGCTCACCGGGCGGGGCGAAGCGCGCTCGACGTCCGTGAGCAGGCGATGCCATTCCGACGGGTACGTGGTTTCCGGAGCGGCGTCCGATGGTATGCCGCGATTCATCAGCGGCTCCCGTATCCGTGTCACCGGAAACGTAGACCCATTACTGAGCGAATACTGCCAGTACGCGGGCAGTTCCTCATCCAGAACGGGGGTTACCCGGATGATACGGCCCTCTGGAGACAGGCAGACGCGCAGGCAGGGGCCGGTCGTACGAGGGACTTTATCTATTCTAGGATGCTTCTTCTCCGGAGTGATACCGGCGCGCTCCAGGGAGCGCTGCATCTCGATACCTTCGTTAAGCATGGGGTTCTCCGGTAGTGTCGTCGTTTTGAAGTGTGTATTCGAGGACACCGTGACGGACCTGGACGCCGCGCTGAAAACGAGGTCCCCATTTTCCGTTGACCGGCGCGTCAAAAACGGAATACAGAAGGGAGGGGATGTAAAGATTCACGGAGGTGTCTGCCCGGGATTCGGGGCGAAGAGGGCCGAAGTAAGAGGGGGTAAACTCCTTCCAGCCAAGGCAGGGTGTGTAAAAGAGTTTCCCTGCCGCCAGACGGCGCTGGAATATATCCTGCAGAGCATGCGCGCGATTGACGCCGTTGCCTGGTTCCAGCGCGACTGCCTGACCATGGACGCGGTAGCAGACATCAAAAAGAACCGTGGCGATCAACTGGAGGTTGTTGCCTTTCTTGATCTGCTCGGCCTTTCTCAAGGGCCCCCCATAATTGGTGGTGTAGCGGGTGGTGCGAATCGGGCGGCAAATCTCGACGTGGGTGGGGTGCAGGTAGGCCCCGTGACAGCGTGCCACGGCCTCGAACATGCCTTTAACCGCACTCCATGTTGGCACGGGATAGGAAATTGGGGTGGAGCCCCCATCCGGACGGGCGAACAGCGCAGTAGACCCGGCGATCTCAAAACTGACCGGGTATCGACGGTCCATATCTCTTCCTCCTTTCCACGAGCTAATGAGGCGAAGGCAAACCGGAAGCGGCAAGATGCAGGGTAACAGGCCCGGGTGCAGTATTTATGCACCCGGGCACAAGGTGAGGCAGAAGCGAATTCTAAGAATGCTTGTACAGGTGTAGCCGCCTTATCAACTGCCTACAGGGATTGAAAGAACGCTGGTTCGTGTCAGTTCGTGGAGAAGGCTATCAGCCAGGCCCATATCGCTATTCTCTACGCCAAGAACGAACAAGCCATTCGCCTGTGAAGATTCGACGTGAAGAGGGCGTAGCAGACCGATTAGCCCTGTAGCGTGAATACCGCGGTGGGTTATCACAGGGACTACGAGCGGCAGATTGCCGATTCGGCAGCGGATGATAGCAGAGACGGGGGCTACAGAAGCGCCCATCTCGATTTGGAAATCTGTTGCGCTCTGCGCCTCTAAGGCACGGAGGAGGCGCTTCATAAGGGGCGAATGGGACAGGTGTTGCATTGTATCTCGCACAGCCTTTCCGCAACGATGGTGAAGAATAGTCGTGCGAGATACAATGGTTTGGGCAACCACGAGTCGCACGACTCGTCTGTCCCCCAGCGCCTCCTACAGCGCTGGGGGACATCTACTTCCTCCCTAGCAATGGGGCTCAGTATTCTCCCTCATGGGTTACAATCCACACCACGTTGCACAGCCACATTGTTTCTTTCCGTCCCATGCGTGAGGATACTAAGCCCATTGCAGGGATGAAATAAAACGTGGCTCATTGCGTTCAAATTTACCGCTTCTTGCCTGAGGTGTCAAGAGCCATCAGAAGCCGCCTGAGGTCGTAAATAAATCTCGCGGCATTGGGTGAATAATGCTTGGAGGCTTTCACGCAGGCTCTCCGGCTCCAGAACCTTCACTTCTGCGCCGAACGAGAGAATCCAGCGGGTGATCTCCTCTGTGCCCGGGACAGTCATCGTCAGGATCAGGCTTCCATCGGGCTGGGGCTCCGTTTGCTGTGAAGGGTGGTAGAGGCGCTCGCGAATCCAGCGGCTCTGGTAGGGAGAGAATTTCACCCGGACGGTGACCGCCTCTTTACCCCGCTGCAGAGCGAAGGCTTGCGCTACGTAGGTATCCAGGTCGAAACTGGGCTCTGGGGTGAAGGCCGGTTCCTCGTCCCAAACCTCGTAGGTCTGAATGCGCGGCAGGAAGAAGTCGCGGAAGGCCCCGCGCAGTTCGCAGAAGGCGACCAAGTACAGTTCGCCGCGCCAGTTCAACAGAGAGTGGGGGCGGACGGTGCGCTCGGTCACGGCGTCGCTGTGGGCGGAGTAGTAGACCATGCGGACGCGGCGGCGATGATCCACGGCGCGGCGCAGGTCACGGAGGAGGGCTTCGGAGGGGAGATAGTCCTGGGCCAGGGCGACGGTGCCCACGAAGGCTTCGGGGGAGTGGGGCAGAACGGAGCCACCGCGCTGGGGAAGCCCGCGGATGTAAGGGGAGAGTTTGACGGCCAGTTCCTGAACCAACTGCCGGTCGGCGGGGGGCAGGTGGGCGCAGGCGGCGACCAGGGTGCGACGCAGGGTGTCTGCCTCGGGGACGGAGAGAGCGAGGAAGGGAAGGGTGTAGTGCGGCTCGGTGTACTCCCATCCGCCAAAGCGCGGGTTGTGCCGCAGGGGAGCGTCCAGGCGGTTTTTCAAGTAGGAGGCATCCGCCCGGGCCGCCCGTAGACTGATATCAAACTGCTCCATCAGGCGCCGGGCGTTTGGATACCTCCCGGCGCGTATCTGGCCGTCCAGCCAGTAGATACGCTCAACGATCGACATGGGGTGATCTCCCAGTTCGTTCGGGCAAGCCATCCGCGTAGCCTTGCCTGGTAGGGAGGAGTTCTCTGTTACCCGGGGGGACTCCTACTGCTCGGACACCGGTAGTTACTTGCGTTTTTCCGGGTGAGCCGTTATTGCCGCAGTGACGCGCGCATGGCAGACGAAAAGGCGAAGAAGCCGCTGACGCCGGAGCAGAGGCAGGCGCGGCGGGACGCGATGCAGCGGATGTAC
>CALEKU010000203.1 GCA_937902745.1 uncultured Armatimonadota bacterium | reverse complement strand
CCGGACGAACTCGACGCCCTGCTGCCGACCGTGGATATCCTCGTCACCGAGCGGAACCAGCCGGTGACGGCGGCGATGGTGGCGCAGGCGGAGCGCCTGAAGCTGATCGTGCGCCTCGGGTCGCTCACGCACGACATCGCGGTCGCGGAGGCGCGGGCGCGCGGCATCGCGGTGAGCGCGCAGCCGGTGTCGGGCTGCATCTACGTGGCCGAGCACGTGGTCATGATGATTCTGGCCGTGCTGAAGCGGCTGGGGCGCTCCCTGCACGCCGCTCCGGCTGCGGGCCACGGGCGCGAAGCGCGGCGCACCGACGAGGACACCTTCGCCTACAACTGGCTCGGCTACTCGGACCTGCGCGGGCTGCACAGCAAGACCATCACCATTCTGGGCATGGGGGAAATCGGCGTGGAGACGGCCCGGCGCCTGCGGGCGTTCGCGCCCGCCACGGTGCTCTACCACAAGCGCATGCCCTACCCGGAGGCCGTGGAGCGGGAACTGGGCGTCACCCACGCCGACCGGGACGCATGCCTGGCCCGGGCGGACGTGCTCGTCAGCCTGCTGCCCTACGCCCCCGAAACCGACCGCTCGCTGGGCGCCGACGCCTTCGCGCGGATGAAGCCCGGCGCGGCGCTGGTGCACGCGGGCAGTGGCAGCGTGATCGACGAAGCGGCGCTGCTCGACGCCCTGCGCGCCGGGCACCTTTCCGGCGCCGCGCTGGACACATACGAGTGGGAACCGCTCCCGCCGGGGCATCCCCTGGCGGAGTACGCAAAAGCCCCCGACGCCAACCTCCTGCTGACCCCGCACACCGCGGGCGCCGCCGAGCCGGGCGCCTACGCGGGCGATTTCGACGAGGTGACGCGGTTCCTGCGCGGCGAGCCGCTGCGGCATCCGGCGGCGTAGGCCGGACGGCGTATTCCGGGCGCGCCCCGCGGAAACGGGAAGGATTTCGGCCGCCGTAACAGAAAACAGTTCCTGTAGCCCCGCGGCCCCGCAGGGCCGCGGGCCATCGACAACCTCATATTCGGGCCACGCCCACCCTCTCCCGGGACCCAACGCCGGGTCCCCCGAGGAGGCGGACGCGACTCGCGCAAGGAGACCTTCAATGATGGAGAGGCATCTCACCCGCGACGTTCGCAATGTTGCCCTCGCCGGTCACGCCGGCGCGGGCAAGACCTCGCTTATCGAGGCCATCCTGCACGTCGCAGGGTGCTCTGATCGACTGGGCCGTGTGGAGGACGGCAGCGCCGTCACGGACTTCGACCCCGAAGAAGTCCGGCGACGACACAGCATCCAACTGGCCCTCGCCCCCTGCGCCTGGAACGGGCGCCAGATGACCTGGGTCGACACCCCCGGTTACCCCGACTTCTTCGGCGACTTCCTGGCGGCGCTGCGCGTGGTGGACGACATGCTGCTCGTCACCCCGGCCCAGAACAGCGGTGGCCTGGAGTTTGGACTGGAGACCACCTGGGAGCAGGCCAAGGCCGCCGGCAAGGCCGAGGCCGTGTTCATCAACAAGATGGACCGCGAGAACGCCGACTTCTACACCGCTGTAGAGACGCTGCGCGCCCGCTTCGGCACCCACGTGGTCCCCGCGGTCCTGCCCATCGGCGCGGGCGAAACCTTTAAGGGCGTCGTGGACCTCGTGACCATGAAGGCGTACGTGGGCGAGGGGAAGACTGTGCGCGAGGAGGCGATACCCGAGGACATGCTGCCGCTCGCGGAGGAGTGGCGGCAGAAGCTGGTGGAGGTCGCCGCGGAGGGCGACGACCAGTTGATCGAGGAGTTCCTGGATGGCAAGGAGCTCACCGAAGAGGAGATTGAGCGGGGGATTCACGAGGACCTGCTGGGCGGGCGCATCGTGCCCATCTTCTGCGGCTCCGCCACGAAGTGCATCGGCATCCAGCCGCTCCTGAACCACCTGGCCCTGGAGTTCGAATCGCCGGATGAGGCGCAGGCGATGATCGGCAAGGAGCCCACGACCGGTAAAACCATCACCCGCTGCGCCGAGGCGACCGCGCCGTTCTCCGCCCTGGTGTTCAAGACGCTCGCCGACCCGTACGTCGGCAAGCTCTCCTACTTCCGCGTGCAGAGCGGCACGCTCAAGGCGGACACGCAGGTCTGGAACGCCACCAAGGAGCAGATGGAGCGCATCGGCCCCCTCTTTGCCCTGCGCGGCAAGACCCAGGAGCCGGTGCAGGAGGCGGTGGCGGGCGACATCGTGGCCGTGGCCAAACTGAGCGTCACCGGCACCGGCGACACGCTCTGCGACAAGGCGCACCCCATCCTCTACGACCCCATCGCCTACCCCGCGCCCACCTACATCCTCGCGGCCACGGCGAAGTCCAAGCAGGACGAGGACAAGATGGGCGCCGCGCTCGCGCGCGTGGCCGAGGAGGACCCGGCGTTCACCACCCGCCGCGACCCGGAGACCGGCGAAACGCTGCTCATGGGGCAGGGGGAGACGCACCTGGATGTGGTCGTGCAGCGCCTCGCCCGCTTCGGCTCGGACGTGGAAACGTCCCTGCCGCGTGTCCCGTACCGCGAAACGGTCACCCGCTCCGCGCGGGCGCAGGGCCGCCACAAGAAGCAGACCGGCGGGCGCGGCCAGTTCGGCGACTGCTGGCTGACCGTGGAACCGCTCCCCCCGGGCGGGGGCTTCGAGTTCGTGGACAAGATCGTCGGGGGCGCCATCCCGCGCCAGTACCTGCCTGCCATCGAGAAGGGTGTGCGCGAGGTCATGGCGCGCGGCGTGGTCTCCGGCAACCCGATGGTGGATGTCCGCGTGACCGTGGACGACGGCTCATTCCACACGGTGGACTCGTCCGAGGCGGCGTTCATCATGGCCGGCGTCCTCGGCTTCACCGCGGCTGCGAAGGCGGCGGGGCCGGTCCTCATGGAGCCGATCCTCGACGTGTCGGTGACGGTGCCCGACGAGTTCGTGGGGGACCTGATGGGCGACTTTAATGCCCGCCGCGGCCACGTCATCGGCATCGAGACCGACGAGCAGCAGCCCGGCTACCAGACCGTCCGGGCGCACGTCCCACAGGCGGAGATGCTGCGCTACGCCATTGACCTGCGCTCACTGGCGCGCGGCCGGGGCCGCTTCACCGCCTGCCCTGCGCACTATGCGGAACTGCCCGCGCACCTCGCCGGCCCGCTGATCGCGGACTACGAGGCGCGTAAGGCCCACGGGAATCACGAGTAGGTGGATTAGAATAATCGCCGTGGACTGAAGTCCCGGCTTCTGTGATTCAAGCCCGCCTGCGCGGGCTAACGACAACGGGGGCGGCTACGGATTAAC
>CALEKU010000202.1 GCA_937902745.1 uncultured Armatimonadota bacterium | reverse complement strand
CCGCCGCTGCCGCCGCTCCTGCCAGCACGACGAAGCGCGTTCTCGTTCCGCCCATGCGGGTCAACGCCACGATCGCGTCGACCGCCCCCGGGCTCGGCACGGCGTTCTCGGAGATGCTCACCAGCGCGCTCCTGGAGCGGGGCGTGCGGGTGGTCGAGCGCCAGCAACTGGACGTGCTGGAGGCGGAAAAGAACCTGGGAAGCCACGTGCTCGATACCAACTCCGCCCAGAAGACCGGAAAGATCAAGGGAGCGTCCATCGCCCTCGTCGGCTCCATCACCGAGTTCGGCGTCCGCGACGTGAAGAAGGGCGCGCTCGGCGTCGTCGGGGTCCTCGCCGGCGGGTCGGTGAAGCAGTCCGAACTGCGGATCAAGGTCGATGTCCACCTGGTCGATATCGCGACCGGCGATATCGTCCCCAACTCCCAGGTGGTCCAGGAGTCCAAGCAGGTCGATACGAGCTGGTTTGCCGGGGCGGGCAGCCTTTTCCGGGGGCTCCCCCTCGGCGGGCTCGCGGGCGGCAGCTCCAACGAGTGGCTGGAGAGCAAGGCGGGCAAGGCGGCGCGCAGGGTGGTCGAGGAGGTCGCGGATAAGATCGCTTCCCGGATTCCGCGTTCGGCCGCGGGCGCGGAGGAGGCCGAAACGCGCGAGGTCGAGCTGGTCGGCCTGACCGACTTTTCCCAGGCGGAAGCGTTCGTCGCCGCGCTCGGGAAGGTGCCGGGGATTCTCGGCGTCGAGGCGCACGATTACACGGACGGGGTCCAGAAGCTGACGGTCACGGCCTCCGTCAAGACGCTCAGCGCGCTCCCCTCGCTCCTGCAGTCCTCCCCGGCGCTCAAGCCGTTCGGCTTCAAGGTCAGCGGCGTCAACAAGGCGCGGATTCAGCTCAAAAAACAATGAACGCTGCCGCCACCGCGCACCTGGTAAGGTGCCGGCGCGGCGCGGCAAGGAGATTCTGAGATTTATGTCACCACGTAGTCTGCGTTTCGTTCGAGACCTGTCCCTGGCGGGTGTGGCGGTTGCCTGGCTCCTGGCCGGCTGCGGCGGCGGCGGCGGGGACAAGCAACCCGGCCCGATCACTTCGCCGTCGTCCTCGCCGACACCGACGCCCACTCCCACCGCGACGCCGCCTCCGCCGCCGGCTGCCACCGAGATGCGCGTGCGCGTCACCTTCCCCGCGACCACGCGCCTCGTGCCCCAGGCGGCGCAGTCCGTCGTCGCGGAGCTGCGCGGCGAGAACGAGACGCTTCTGGCAACGCACACGTTCACGCGGCCTGCCGAGGGCGGCGTGCGCGAGTTCGTATTTACGAACGTCCCCCGCACCGACATCACGGTGAAGACGAGCGCCTACGAAACGCCCACCGGGACCGGGACGCCCCTGGCCGTCGGGGTGCAGGTCGTTTCCAACCGGACGGGAGCCGGCCCCACCGTCGAGGTCGCGATGGCTTCGACCATCACGGGCGTGGCCATCACCACCTCGGCGCCGCAGGTCGACCCGGACGAAGGGGCGACCCTGCACGCCGTCGCACGCAACGACGCCGGGCAGAACGTCCCCACGGTGCCGACGAACTGGCAGTGGGCCTCCTCCGACCCCTCGGTGGCGACCGTGGAGCCCTCCGGCCCGACCGCTCTGGTGCGCGGCATCCGCGCCGGGACCGTGGAGATCCGGGCGACCGACAGCGAGAGCGGCGCGTCCGGCACCCTCACCGTGCCGGTCCTGAACCGCGCCCCCACGCTGTTTGTGCGGGACGGCAAGAGCCTCTTCTGGTTCAACTCCCGCACCGCCCGGGCGGCCACCCGCACCACGGCGCTGGCGTTCACCGCGATTCAGGAGCGGGTGGTCCTCCTGAAGGACGGCAATCTGGTGGTGAACTACGGCGACAAAGTCGCCCTGGTGGACCGCACCACAGGCACTGTCGGCGCGGCGTCGGCCTCCTTCGGGTACGGCTCCAACGGCGTTCATGCGCTGCTCGCGCTGAACGACCGGGTCCTGGTCCACACCACGATGGGCTTCTCAATCGTCAACCCGTACACCGGGCTGGTCGAGAGCAAGCATCAGCACCCGGTCTTCAACGGGGTCGCGGACATGACCCTGGGGCCGGACGGGAAGATCTACCTGGTCGCCGGGTCCCGCGACGGCCAGGGCAGTGACGATGTCATCGCCCGCATCGCGCTCAACGCGAACGGGACCATCCAGGAGGAGACGATCCTGCGGAAGGAGTCCGGCGTGAGCTTCACCGGCCTGCGCTTCCTGAGCGACGGCAACCTGGCGGTCCTGGACCGCACGGCGAAGGCCCTGCGCCTGTACTCCGTCAGCGGCGCGAGCGCCCTCCCGCTGGCCTCGACGGCCCCGGTCGGGGACGGCGCGGCGCGGATCGACGTGGGCCGCAACATCCTGGAAGCGGGCGACGAGATCCTCTTCGCGACCACTTCGCGGGGCGTGCGCCGCTTCTCCTACAAGGCGGGCGTGTTTGCGCCCCTGGACCAGGAGAGCGCGCCGTTCCTGCCGGACGGCGGCACCGCGGTCTTCTGGGAGGATGTCCTGATCGCCCCCAATAACTGACCCGATAACAGGGAAGAGGCGCCCGTACGTTCGCGTGTGGGCGCCCCTTCGCTCATTTCCCAGCCCGGGGAGGTAGTATGTCCCGTCTCCATTCTGCCGGGAGGACCGCCCGGTTCCGGACGGTCCTCGCCGCGGTGTTGGGCGCCGGTATCGCGGCAGTGGCAGCCGCCGCCGCGGCGCCGCCGGAAGAGCCGGCGGCCAGCGCGCCGCCGCGCCCGCCGATCGCGCCCTATACCACCGCGCCGCTCTCGGGGCGGGTGGTCGTGGTCCCGATGACCTTCCCGCTGCTCGGGGGGAGCATGGCCGCCTACTCCCCCAACTACAACACGGATCGCGGCTCGCACCGCCACACCGGCCAGGACCTGCGCGCCCCGAAGATGCGCCCCATCGTCGCGCCGTTTTCGGGCGTGCTCGGTTTCAAGCCGAACACCTTCTGGATCTACGGCGACAACGGCTACCGGTGCCTGGGCACCCATCTGAACGACGACACGCCCGGCACCGGCGACAACCGCGCCGACCCCGACTTCATGTTCGCGCCGAACCTGCGTCCCGGCGATCGGGTGGTGGAGGGGCAGCTTATCGGCTATGTGGGCGACAGCGGCGACGCCACCGGGCCGCACCTGCACTTTGAACTGTTCACCCCGGAGGGCGAACTCGTTTCGCCCGTTCCCTCGCTTCGGAAGGCGCGCTCCCTCTCCACGCCGAAGCCGCCGGACCTGGGCCTTTCCGCCCTGCCCGCCGCCTACCGCCCGGCGGCGGGGGAGGCCCTGGTGCTCGGCTGCCCGCGCGCCTTCGACCCGGCGCGGCGTATCCTGACGCTCCTGCTGGTGGCGCGCCGCGGCGCGGAGGGCGTGGTGAAAGTGGCGGTCGCGCCGGAGCGGGTCGCCGTGACGCTCACCCCCGAGGAGGTTGCGGCGGCCGGCGGCGCGGAAGCCCTCCGGGAGCTGCCGCGCGACCAGTGCGTCGGCGCCCTCGTGCCCGCGAACGCTCCCCGGGGCCGGTCCGCCCCCGCCCGCCGGCTGCTTCTGTGGGAAGCGGCGCCCCCGCCGGAGCACGGCGCGCCCGCGCTGGAGCACAGCGCGACCGAGACGCAGGCACAGCGTAGCGGGTCGCTGGAGCTGCTCTCGTGCATCGGGAAGGGCTTCGCCGCCTACGAGAAGACGCTCGGCAAGCCCGCTTCGGTGGATGTGGACACCCGGAGCGGAAACCCCGGGGAGAACCGCACCTACGCGGGCGCGGCGCTCCGCGCCCGTGGGATCACCGAAGTCCACCTGTCCGCGTACCAACTGATTCCGGAATCCCCGGGCGCCGTCACCCTGGTGCGGGTGTTCTTTCCGAAGGGCGCGCGGCTCACCTGGCAGGAGGCACTGGATAGCGTCGGGCTTCCGAAGGCGGGCGTGGAACCGGTCCACCACGACCTGAAGGGGCTGAACAACGGGACCTACCGCAGCTATCTCCTCGGCGGCCTCTCCTTCGGCCCCGGGGTGCCCGCGTCGGAGATCGTGCCCGGTCCGTACCCGGGGTTCGATGTCGGCTACGGCGTTACCTGGTTCGACACGGGATACCCCGGGACCGACGGCGCGCCCGTGCTCCAGATACGGTATGAAAACTTCGCCCGGACACGCGCGGTCCCGCTGGAGGCGTGGCGTTCCCATGCGGTCGAGGGGGCCGAAGGAACGATGGAGGTGCTGCCCGATGGGGCAGTGAAACTCACAACCACGAAGGTAGGACGGGAGCCGTGGGGCCACGCCGCCTGGGTCGCCTCCGCAGCGGTGGAGGATGGCGGGGAGTACCTGATTTCGTTTGAGGCGAAGGCGGACGCGACGCGCCGCCTGTGGGTGTTCGCCGAGTTGAATGAGCGGCCCTGGTCGCCAGCCGGGCTTGATGAAAAGAACGTCGCCCTCGGGACGGAGTGGCAGCGCTACACGCTCACGTTCCGCGCAACGGGAGTGGCCGGCAGGTCGGTGCGCATTCCCAGCTTCTTCGTGGGGGACCGGCCCGGCACGGTCTACATTCGCCGCCTCACCGTCCGGAGGAAACTCCGGTAGCCAGGCGCACAAACGGCCCGTCTGCCCGGATGGATAGCACGTGTAGAGGAAGGCAAGTGGAAAGAGATCATAAAAGCCTGACGCCCCTCCTGGAGCGGCGCCTCGGGCTGATGGAAAACCGGCTTCTCGAAGCGCGGCAGGAGACGTACCTCGCCGAAGCGCGAAACCTGGTGCGGTTCGTCGAAGCGGTGGCGGGCTGTCTGCCCACGGGGGAGGTGGCGCCGGTATGCGAGGCGGTGGGGCTCCACCTCTGCAAAGTGGCGCACGACGCCCACCACCGGGAACAGGACACCTTCGCGCACGCGCTCTTCTCCCTGGGCCTTCCCTTTCTCGCAGCCCCGCGGGAACGGAGCCGTGTCCTGGCCACCTTTGCGGAAGCGCTGTGTGTGCAAGGCGATCTGGCGGCGGCGCGTCGTGCGTTTGAGGAGAGCCTGGAGGCTGCGGAAGAGACCGGCATCCCCGCCGTCGCCATCGCTGCCGCGGCCCGGCTTGGGGACTTTCTTCACTTTATCGGCGACTGCCCTGCGGCGCAGCGGTACCTGGAGGACGCGCTGGAGCGCGCCACGACGGCCGACACGCCCGGCCTGAACGCGGGGTTCGGCGAGGCCGTGCTGCGCCACCTCGGTTTCCTCTTTATCACGCGGGGCCAGTATGGGCAGGCTCGCCTCGCCCTGGACCGCAGCCGGGAGATGGCGCTCTCCACGGGGGACCTGCATACCGCCGCCGACTCCGACCGGGGCATCGCGCTCCTGCACCTCCACACCGGAAATCTGGCGGTGGCGCGCGCGCTGCTGGAGAGGGGCCGGCTCCCGTGGCGCGAGCGCGGCCACCGACGCTGGCAGGCGGTCTACGCGCTGCATCTGGCGGAGGTCTGTCGGTATGAAGGGGACGACGCCGGCGTCCTGTGCCACGTTTCGCAGGCCGAAGCGCACCTGGAGCATACCCGCTCTCCTACCTCCGCCGCGACCGCACGGTACCTGCGCGGCTACGTTGCCCTCCGCCAGGGAGATGCGGAGACGGCGCTTCACCATCTGATCGACGCTCTGCGGCTCCAGCGGCGCTACGCCGGGCGACGTCACCTGCTGCCCACGCTGGAAGCGATTGCGGCCGCGCAAGAGCTACGCGGGCGTGCGGCGTCCGCGCTCGAACTCCTGGCGATTGCGGACGCCGAGCGAGAGCGCTTTGTCATCCCCGTCCCCCCGGTCGAGCGCGCCGGTCGCGCCTGCCTCCTGGCACGGCTTTCCGAACGGTTTCTCCCCGCCCGGTACGAAGCGGCGCGGTCGGGGGAGGCCGCTCCCTCCCTGGAGCAGGTCGTCGCACGTCTGGTGGAGGAGCAAGAGGCCCCGGCGTAGAAAGGCACGGGTACCCCTGGCGAAGCCCGTAAAACGGACGAGTACCAGTCAGAACTAAGGAGAACCAGACAGCATGGAAAGCGAGAGGACGGGTCATCATCGGGCCGCGCGTGCGCGGGCGGGACGCCGGGGCATTGCGCTCCTGTGCCTGGCCGCCTGCGGCGGCTTCCTCTACGGCACAATCCGCGAGCGCGTGACACGAGGGACTACGGCTCCCGCGGCTCCCCCCGCTCCGGCGCACGGCGTCAAAGCGACGCCGGCAGCGGCTCCCCCCGGCTCCGGCGACCTGACCGGCACGGCCGCGGCGGGCACCAATCTCTTCACCGCGCCGGCCGCCGCGGCGATGGAGGCGGGCGACTACGAGGCGGCGCTCGGCCGCTATCGCGCCGACCTGGCGGTGGCGCGTACCGACGCCGAACGGTTGGCGCTGGCGGATAAACTGCGCGAGGTCGGCCTCTCGGCGCACATGCGCGATCGGGGGCAGGGGCGGGTCGCCCTGGCCGCCTATGAGGAGGCACTCACGGTGTACCGGGCACAGGCGGCGGGGAGCCGTCTGGCGGCCGCGCTGCCCGACCTGGCGGACGCGGCCCTGATCCGGGGCGAACGGGAGATGGCAAAGGCGGCCTGGGACGAGGCGCTTACGCTTCCGGAGACCCGAAAGGACGCCGGGCTCCTCGCCCGCGCGGGCAGCTTCCGGCAGGCTCTGGGAGATTACGACGGGGCCGAGTCGGTCCTGAAGACCGCCCTCGCCCTGCACCGCGCCGAGCACGACGACCGGGGCGCGGGGCACGCCCTTCGGTATCTGGGAGCGCTCAACGTGGAGCTGCGGCGCTACGACACGGCCAAGGCGCAGCTCGCCGAGTCCGCCCGTCTCCTGGCGAAGGTCGGCCCCACCGAGGCGGAGACACGGGCGGCCGTGCTGGGGACGTGGGGCGACGCGCTTCTGGGCGAAGGAAACGCCGCGGGAGCGGAGCGGCTTTACCGGGAGGGCCTCGCCGTCTGGAAGGCGCGCGGGCAGGCCTTCTGGACCGGGGTGTTTGAGGCACGGATGGCGGACGCCGCTCTGAGCCAGGGCCGGTTGGCGGAGGCAAAGCGGCTTGCCGAGTCGGGCCTGCGCCGCCTGGAGCAGTCCAACGGCCCCGCGCGCCGGGCGCTGCCGCTGCGGGTCCTGGGCGACGCCGCCCGCGCCGAGGGCAACTTCGCGAAGGCGGAGCAGTACTACCGGGAGAGCCTGGCCCTGTGCGAGGAGGTGGGGAGTCCGGCGGCCGTCGCGCGGTTGCGGACGGCGCTGGCCGACCTCGCGCGGGACGCGAAGAAGCCGCCCCGCTAAAGCACGCCCTGCTAAAGCATACGCTTACGCACGCTTACGCACGCTTACGCTGCCCGCACCCCTCTGGGTGCGGGCAGCCGTTCCTTCCCGCCCTAGCCTTTCGGCTTTAAGTAGCCGTGCATACGGAGCCACTGGGCGAAGGCGTCGAACCAGCCGGTGCTGGTGGTCTCCTTGGGGTACATGCCGAAGCCGTGCCCGCCCTGCTCGTAGTAGTGGAACTCGACCGGGCGGTTGGCCTTGCGCCAATTTTCGATCAGGCCAAAGTTCACCGGGAACAGCGGGTCATCGGCCGCGAGCGCCACGAAGAGGGGCGGGGCGTCGGCCGGAACCTCCATCGCCGACAGCGGGCCGTAGATGTTGCCGAGGAAGGCCGGCTTGGCGTCCTTGTTGTGGAGCGCGGTCGCCATCGTGAGCGCCGCGCCGGCCGAGAACCCGATCATGCCGATGCGGTCAGGGTCGACGCGCCACTTCGCGGCGTTGGCGCGGACCAGGGCAAAGGCGGCATTGGCGTCCGCAATCTGCGGCGCAAGCCGGGCGGCCATGTCCGCGGGGGAGGGGCGCCCGGGCGGCGGCGGGGGTGGGGGGGCTCCGGCCGGAGGCGTGCCGCCCGGCGCGGG
>CALEKU010000201.1 GCA_937902745.1 uncultured Armatimonadota bacterium | reverse complement strand
TCGTCGTGGCGAAAGTGATCGAGCACGTTCCTCAGCCACGCCGAGGCGGCTTCCCAGTCGGGAGTATCGCTGACGAACCGCAGCATAGCCGTGTGCCGCCAGACGCCCGGCCGGTCAGCGGGTCCGTCCGCCCCCACCGGCGGAATGTAAGGGCGTACATCCACAGGGCGAAGTCAGAGTCGGGGTAGTCCGGGTAGAGGTAGAGGGCGGCCAGTATCTTGGGCCAGAAGTAGGCCATGGGTTCGACGCGCAGGAACGGCGTGTCCAGGGCCTCGGCAATCTCCTCCACTCGGATTTTGTCGAGTGTCTTTCCCAGGTAATCGGCATCGACATTCTTTGCTTCGGTGTACGACTCGTGGCACGAGGCGAACGTATCAAACCCCGCGGGGTAGGGCCTCCGCGGGAGCGCCGCCAGAGCGGCCAGAATGGGGTTGGCGGTGCGATCTACCCTCTCATCCGAATATTGGCGGGCTGTCAAGGTATTACTGCTCCGGTCTGTCGAGCGCGT
Organism: uncultured Armatimonadota bacterium; assembly: GCA_937902745.1. Taxonomy (GTDB): domain Bacteria; phylum Armatimonadota; class Armatimonadia; order Armatimonadales; family Armatimonadaceae; genus CALEKU01. The sequence goes on along the minus strand of CALEKU010000201.1, from coordinate 893 downwards.
TGAACCAGCGAATGGCCAGAATCTGACCTGCCACCATCGAGAAGGAAACGACGAATAGGGAAAGAAGAAGCCCGTGTGTGTCCCCGAGACGAAACCCGGGGAAGCAACGCGCCAGAAAGATGAGGACGGTAACGAGCAGCCCGCAGATCACGGCGCCGATCAGTAAGCCGACTATCATTGCCGCCGCAAAGAGTGCGTGCTGGTTCACCCTATCTTCCCCCTTCCGCCCCTGCGGCGGCGCCACCTGCCTGTCGCAACTACGATTTATCAGGGGCCTTGCAGTTTCCGCGCGTCGCGCAGCAGCGCGCGGGGCGTGGTGAACAGGGCGATCACGCCGCCCAGCGCCAGGACGGCGTAGTCCGCCCGGTGCGCGGGGTCGCCGAACAGGGCGTGGTACACGCCGTAGCCCGCCCCGAGCGCGAAGACCAGTCCCAGCGCGTAGGCGAGGAACACACTTTCGCGCGCCTGCCTCCGGCGGTGTCGGGCCGCCTCGATTTTAAGTTCTGTGTACCGGTCTGCCATCGCGTCGTCTCCCTTCGTGGCGCTCGCCGCCGCACGCCGCGTCGCTTACCCATGTGACGCGCGGCGGCGCGTTGGGTTGCCACTCCCGGCGCGGCACGCTCACGAAGATGGGGCGTTCGGCTCGAATTAAGGACGTGGGTCAACGGTTGCGTTCGTTTCGTTCGTTTCGTATAATTCTTTTATGAGTACCGTGACGCGACCCGACAGATCGCCCCTTTCCGAAGAGGAGGTCCGGCTTGCCGAGTCCTCCAGCAAGGCGCTGCAAGGCATCCTCCGGGGGCACAGCACGGGCGACGAAGACGCAGCCGGCCGGCACGCGCCCCTCCGCATGCGCGTCGAGCGCGGGGACGGTCAGGAGGCGGACCTGGTGC
>CALEKU010000200.1 GCA_937902745.1 uncultured Armatimonadota bacterium | reverse complement strand
GATTAAGATTCCAGGGGCAGGAGCGTCACGCAATCCGATTCATGCAACAAAGCCCGATTTCGCTGTCCGTACCTTCAGGCACAATAATATTCACTGTAGTATTTCTGTCCCCGAGCGCTATTTGGCCAGCTACTGCGACAAGCTCTTTTGCAGAATCTGGTTTTCCAGAAGATCTTTGTATGCTCACCGCGTAGTTAAGAATAGGAGTGCTCAGTTCAGGAGGATAGACATTACGTATCAAGTTAATCAGCGCAGTCCGCTGTTTCGATTCTGGTCCTAGCAATACTGGGAATTTAGAATCTAGGAACTGGATCGCCTTGAGATTCCATTCGCGGCTTTGGTTCATTTGGTTGTTGATAATTTCGGCCTGCTTCTGAGCTAGCTCTTGCTGCTGCGCGTTCGTCTCATCCTTGTTTCTTTGGATGGCAGAATTAGCGGATCTTATATCTGCTACTGTTTTGAAATAGGTGGTGCCACATACAACCACACTTATGATCAATGGAAGCCATTTCATTCCCATCTCACCGACTTGCTTCGGAAAGCCGCCAGAGTTATGTTGCAGAGAAAGGGGAGAGAAATCATGCAGTCTCCCCAAAGCGTGTGTATATGCTGCTGCTGCTGCATGGTCACCTCTATCGATAGCCTCTTTTATTTTGTTGACTAGTGATTTTTGGGCGTCTTCGATCGTCTCTCTCATAATGGTTATATTCTCCTGACTACGTTACAAAGCGTTGCCGTGGCTTCAAGGATTCTTTGTTGGGGAAGGCTAGAACCTTTTAGCGCCCATATCAGGCAGGTGGCAAAGACCGTGGCAAACGTCCCGGTCTGCACGACCCGGGGCAGCCCCACGAGCGCAGGACGAGAACGAACGTCCCCACGAGCAGCAGGAAGGTCAGGGCGTAATTCACATTCCGCAGATCCACGTACGGACTGTGGGTAAGGTCCGACGGGGAGGCGGACGTGGCGCCGGTATCAGCCCGCTTGACGGGGAGCCGTGCGGGAAAGGGCAGAGACATGGTTCCGGTTCCTTTTCTGACGGCACTCGGCCCGGCCCGTCATCTCCTTTATCTCGATGATCCCGCGTGCCGCACGTGCGAGCCGTTCGTTTGCCGGACCGGGCGCCGTTGCTTTTCGAACGACGGGCCACCGGGCGATCTATCACGGGCGAAAAAAACGGGCGCCCCGCCGGTGCGGGGCGCCCTCACCTCCTGCCGCCGCGCCACGCGGCTCAGACCTGCTGCCAGTCCGCCTGCCAGGCGACCTCGACGCCGTTGACGAACGCGCGGTAGGTGCCGTTCGGCTGGCGCTGCAGTTCCACGGGCCCCTGGATGATCAGGCAGGAGGGCCCATCCGGGGTGCTTCCACCGCCGTCGACTGCCGCCACCGACGTCGCCACACTCGTTTGTAGGACAAATCGGGCGCCGCTCAGGTCGGGCACCGAAGTGCCGTTCGGCAGCACCCGCGATGGCATCGAGAACGTCACCGGGCTCTCCGGACTCAGTTGCACCGGCTCCCCCGGCGAGGCCGAGAGCGTCAGCTGCACGTCCAGACTCCCCGCCTTGGCCCGATCGTTCAACCGTTTCAGGAACCCCGGCAGGTCGCAGGCGAGGGCGAACGATGCTTCGCCCAGAGTGAAGGGCCGAGCGGAGATGTGGAAGTGGCACGAGGCGTACCCGACCAGTGTGTCGGCGTCGCGCTGCCCGGTCAGCCGGACCACCACATCCATCGGCTCGACGCCGTCGCCCGGCAGGTCGTCGGCCTCCTGGGCGTCGCTCGCGGCCCCACGGCTCCCGAGGAGCGTGTCGGCGAGCACGGACTCGGCCGGGCCGAGCGCGTCCCGCAGCGCCCCGCGGAAGAACTGGCGCGCCGACCGGAACTCCGTGCTGCCGAACTCGCGCCCCGCGGGCAGGGCGCGGTAGAAGATGATGGGACGGCGGCGCACCACCTGGACGAGGAAATCGGCCTCCTCGCTTTCCGGCCCCGGCGGCGCGGGGTCGTAGGTGAAGATCTGCGTGAGCTGGACGCGGCGAGCCGGGTCGACGACGCCCGGGAACCACTCTCCGTCCGCCGCGGCACCGTCCCGCAGCACGACTCCGTCCACATCATTGTGTTCCTCCTCCAGCCAGCGGTGCGGCTGCGGGAGAATATGCAGCAGTTCATCACGGCTGAGCAGGCGCGAGCGCGCCCGGTCAAACGGGTGTCGGCCCAGGTTTACCTCGGCCGGCCGAACGCGCGGGTCCCGCGTTGCGATCTCGTGCCACCGCGGAAATACCCGCGTTGCCGGCGGAGCTCCGGCGCCGCCGTTCGCGCCAGAAGATTGTGATCCGGAAACCGGTCGGCCTGCATTACGCAGGTAGCAGTGTAGTGGAAACCCCGGCGTTGCCATGGCTCTTTGCTCTCCTTCTCCTCGCGGCGCGGGCAGTCCCCACGGCCGTAGCTTGCTTCTCCCTTCAAACGAACGAGGGCGGGGGCATCTCTCACCCATCAGAGATTCCCCCGCCCTCGTTTTCTCCGGCCCGCCGCAACCCGCTCGCTTTCAGCGGCGACGGCGCTTGCTCACCTTCAGTTTGCCCGTATTTGCCTCGGACTGTTGCTCCCGTTTACACTCCCCCTCCTCCGGCGGTTCAGGGTTCTGCCAGTCTGCCACCCAGAATACCTCGCCGTTGATGAGCACGCAGCCCTGACTGTCTATGGTGTACGGCCCGGAGAACAGCAGGCAGGATGGAAGATCCGTTTCGTCGTCGCCCGTAGTCCCTTCGTCAAGCAGGCTATCCAGATCGGCTGCGAGAAGCCTGGCCAATTCATCCCGCGTGACGTCCTGTGTGCCCGACGCGTCGGGCAGTGAGTCGGGGACAAGCCCCGGCGGCAACAACTCTTTGGGGAGTCGGGACACGGCCGTTTTGCCCCGCACGTTCGCCCCGAGATTGAGGATAACTTTTGCCCGCTCGCCATCACGTGGGGCGGCAAACTCTATGTGATTGACAGAACGATCGAAGTCTTTGGTATACAAGGTGCGCTTTGCATCCCCGACGGGCACCATCTTCTGGCCGCTCTCTACTTCGACGAGAGTATTTTCCGCGTTGACGGTCTGGACGAGTCCCATGAAGCGCGCGGGGCTAAGGGTCAGGTCGTGGACAACGCGGTGTATCTTCGCTTGTTCGCTGGAGATGTGAAAATGGCAGTACGCGGTTCCTCCGTCCAACTCTCCCGCCCCCGGCTTACCCCCATTGGAGCGCAGGGCAACGCGGATCGGCTCCGACAAATCCTCGATCTTGATGTCCGTGTGGAGCGGTGGCAAATAGGGATAGGCGACGAAGTTCAACGCCGGACGGCCGAAAACGAATTCTACGTCCAGTTCATTGGGCGCGTCTTCGCCCGCGGCCGCCGGATAGGCCGCCCGCTTCGAGTAGGAAAACGTCAGGGCCACGACGCTGTTGCGCTTGAGCTCCTTGTACCAGTGCTTCTCCGGGTCCGCGTCGGCGTTGTGCTCGTCCGCGAGCCAGTGGCGGACATCGAACATCTTCGTGTGCAGTTCTTCCCGGGTCACCCGGCGGATGCGGAAGGGGTCGTCGTTCGCGCTCGGGACCTCGAGCCCCTTGCGCTCCGACTGGACCTTGGACCAGGGATCGTAGTTCCCGACGGTGGTCAGGTAGTCCTTTGGTGGCGGCATGTTGTTGTTCACGTTTCGAGTGTTCCTTTCTCTTTTTCCACGTACAATGGCTCACGCGCCGGGCTCAGGGAAGCGGCGCCCCGGGAAACGGGCGCCGCCGCCAGAAGGCGGGCGGCAGTCTCGTACCAGGGCGCGGCGCGCTCGGCGGCGAAGGCGGCCTGTACCTCCGGGCGGGCGCCGTGCCGGCGGCGGAAGCGGGCGAGGGCGCGGGACGCCTGCTCCCGCCGCCGCGCGCCCTCCAGGCCCGCATGGATGCGGTCGGCAGCCCGGTAGGCGCGCGCGGCCTGCGGCCAGTACTCCCATGCCTCGTAGAGCGCCCCCAGTTCCAGCAGCGTCCGGCTGGCGGCGAAGGTGCGCTCCCCGTCGCGCGCCAGCATCAGCGCCTCCCGCAGCAAACGCTCCGCCTGCGCGCCGTCGCCCCGGTCGCGGTGCAGCACGCCCAGCGTCACCAGGCCAAACAGGCGGATGTCGCGGTCCTGGCACCCGCCGAGCGCGGCGGCGGACGCATCCGCCGCCGCTGCCGCCCCGGCGGAATCTCCGCCGTCCCAGCGCAAACGCGCCTCCATCGCGCGGATGCTGACGTGCAGGTCGGCGAACCCCGCCGCGTCCGCCTCCTGAGCCGCCCGCTCCAGCGTTTCCAGGGCCGCGTCCGCCGCGCCGCACGCCGCCTCGTGGCTGGCGATCTCGAAGAGCGTGTCGGCGGCGCAGCGCAGGTCCCCCCGCGCCCGGGCGTGGTTCAGAAGCTGGCGCAGCAGGCGGTCCGCTTCGGCATCCGCGCCGCGCCGCTGCGCCATCTGCGCGCGGTACGAGAGAAGCCGCTGGACCTTCTCCGGCCTGTCCAAACGCTCCAGAGCCCGGTGGGCGGCGTCCGTCAGCAGGTCGAAGTCCGCCCACAGGCCCGCCTCCGCCAGTTCACGCGCCACCTCCGCGGCGAACTCCGCCACCAGGTCGTCCCGCTCCCGCGCGATGGCCCACCGCACCGCCGCGCGCAGGTTGCCCAGTTCCGCCACGAGCAGCGCATAGGCGTAGGCCGGGCCGCCCCCGCGGACACGCGCGCGCAGGTCGCGCGCGAAGGCGAGAAACCGCTAGGCGTGCCGCGCACGGCACGCTTCCAGGAGCTCTGCTTCCGCCTCCGCGGCTCCCTCGCCACTCCCTCCCGCGTCCTCGCCGAGGTACTCGCGGATCGTGTCCAGGACGTGCAGGCGCGGAGAGGGCGCGGCGGCGGCGCCCCCGGCGTCATCACTTTCGTTCGCCGGGCGCTGCTGTACGACGCGCACCAGCGAGTGGTCCCGCAGGACGTCCAGCCCCTCCAGCACGTCTCCGCCCAGGCCGGCATCACACACCCGCAGGGCGTCGTCCACGGTGCAGCCGCCCGCGAAGACCAGGGCGAGCTGGCGCAGAAGGCGCCGCTCCGGGGGGGGCAGCAGTGCGAACGAGCCCGCGATGACGTCCCGCAGCGCCGCGTGTCGGTCCGCGCCGACAAAGCCCGTGTGCCGGCGGCGCAGCAGCGGCAGAAGCTGCCGGTTGAGGTGCGCCAGCAGCTCCTCGGGCTGGAGCATCCGCAGGCGTCCCGCCGCCAGGACGAGCGACAGGGGGACACCCTCCAGACGCTCGCAGATCGCACCGACCGCGCGGGCCACTCCGGGCGCATCCGGCGCGAAGCCCGGCGCCGCGTGGCGGGCGGCGGCCAAGAACAGCGCCACGGCGTCCGCGCCCTCGCTGCCCTCCATCGGGGCGAGCGGGTACTCGTACTCCTGAGGCAGCCGCAGGGCGACCCGGCTCGTGAGCAGCAGGCGCACCCCCGGCGCGGCGGCGAGCAGCGCCGCGACCAGATCGGTGGCGGAGGCCACGTGCCGCTCAAAGCAGTCCAGCATCAGCAGCAGGCGGCGACCCGCGAGCGCGCGACAAACCCGCTCCTGGTCGGCCGCGCCGCTGGCATCGTTGGCGGCCGCGCCCGCCGCTGCCGCCCCGGCCTGCGGGCCGTGCTCGCGGCGCACACCGAGGACCGCGGCGAGCGCGGAGACGATCTGATCCCGGTCTTCCAGAGCGTCCAGCTCCACGTACAGGACACCGTCGGGATACGCCCCGCCCGCGTCCTGCGCCAGAAGCCGGGCGCAGCGCCGCGCCAGGGTGGATTTGCCGATCCCCCCGATCCCCGTCACCGTCACCAGACGCGCCGCCGCTGTGTCGCTGCCGCCGCCCCCTGTCAGCAGCGTGAGCACGTCGCGGACGGCCTGCTCCCGCCCGATGAACGGGCGCTCGTCCGCAGGGACCGCGCCGCGGCCCGCGAAGCCGTCCACGGCAGGAGGCGGCACGACATCCGTGGTCCCGTCGTCCCCGGGAGGCGCGGGCTCCGCCTCGCCCGTCCGCGCAAGCGGCGATGCCGGGGCGGAGCCGGTGTGCCCGTAGGGGCCGGCGCGACGGCGGTAGTGCACCGGCGCCGCCCAGTCCCGGCCCATGCCGTGCACGGCTTCGCGGGCGTGGTACACGCACTCTTCGGGCGGCTCCCCCTCCGCGAGCGCCGCGTAAAAGGCGCGCGCAAATGGGCGCGCGGCCCGGTCGCGCAGGGGCGTTTGCATCGCTACCACGTCCGCGATCCCGTCCCCCGTCCCGAGCAGCGCCTCCGCCAGGACGCGCGCGGTCTCGCCCCCGCCGCAGCAGGAGAACACCGCCAGCCGCCCTCCGCCGTTCTCTGCCGCCCGGGACGCGTGGGCGGCGGTCAGCCACTGCGCCAGCTCTTCGGCGTAGACCGCGGCGCTCGCGCCCGCGCGGTCACCGCGCTCCAGGATCAGAGCCGGGCCGGACGGGCGGGCCTCGCCATGCCCGATGAAGTGCAGAACATCGGGGGCGCCGTTCTCGCGCAGCCGGGCCGCCAGCCCGGCAGGGGTCGCATGGGCCAGCACATCCACCGCGAACCGGGCGCGGCGCGCTTCCGGCGCGTCCCGCAGCGCCCACAGGATACTGTCGACCTCGCGCCCGATCCCGGCCAGGTGCGGGTACCGGCGGGCGTCCGCGGGGTCCGCCGTGACGACCAGGACGCGGAGCGGGCCGGCAGTTCGGGGCGCCGCCGCGCCCGCCGGGTGCGCCCCCGTGTTTTCTCCGCACTCGCGCACCATCCGCAGGCGCGGGTGCAGGCCGAGCCAGCCGGACTCCCCGCCGAGCGGACCACCGGGCACGGCGATCTCCCAGGGCGCATGGCGCAGGGGCAACGCTACGCCTGCATCCCCCACGCCCAGGTGCAGGCGGAGTGGGTCGCCGCCGCCGCTGCCACACAGCACACCGTCGAGCGCGGCGCGGACGCCGGGCGGCAGCAGAAGGGCGCCGAGCACGCGACCCGCTTCTTCGAGTGCGCCCGGGGATGCGGCGTCGCCCCCCGCTGCTGCTGCCGCCGCCAGAAGGCCGGTGGCCTGCCGCACCGCCGCGACCGCCGCCGCTGCCAGGGGCGGGGGCACCTCTTCCACCGCCAGAAGGCGCGACGGCGCCGGCAGCTCCTGCAGCGAAACGCGCAGGGCCGTCGGCGCCGCCGCTGCCGGCGAGTCTGCCGGGGCGTGCGCCGTTGTTTCCGTACTGAGCGTAAGGCGCAGGTCGATCATGGGTCGGCGGGCGTGCTGCCGCGCGGACTGCGTGCGCGGCCGATCTCCCACCGGTATTTTCACGGGAGTCCCCGGATAATCCTCCGGAAGCGAATAAGCATACTTACTCCCCGAGGACGGCGCGCAGCAGCGCCGGGTCCGGCGGCGCCGCCTGCGCTGGCCAGGGGGCGGACAGGTCAAGGCGGAGCGGCGCGCTGCCTTCCGGGAGCGGCCACGCGCCCAGCACCAGCGCCGGCGCGCCGTCCGCTCCCGGCTCCTGCGCGGGCGTGTCCGGGCTCAGGACCAACTCCAGCTGCAGCCGCCTGGCCGCCAGCCGCAGCGCCGCGGGCACCTCCACGTCCAGCACGACCTGCGCCTCCTCCACCGCGCCCGCTCCGGGCCGCAGCGCGAGGCCGCGAAGGGCCACGGGCTCACGCGCCTCCGCGCCCGACGCAGCACGCGTGGGCAGCAGCAGCGGCGTCCCCTCCCCGACTGCCAGCCAGCCTTCCGGCGGACCGTGGGCGGCGGACTCGCCCGCGAACAGGACCAGCCGCTCGCGCCAGGCGTCCTCCCCTTCCGGGAGCAGGTCCGCGAACTCCTCCACGTGCCACTCCCAGAAGGCGCCACCGCCGTCCGCCGCTTCCGCAGTGGCGGACGTGGCAAGCGGCAGGTAGCCCCACGACGTGCGCAGCGCGAGCGTGCCCGGCGTTCCGGGCGCCGCAGCGCCCGCCTCCGCGGGGAAGCGCACTACCGCGGCGTCTCCCGCGGCGTCTTCCGCGCCCTCTCCGGGTCCACCGCGCGTAAGGGCGAGCGCCCCCGGGTTTCGGGCGCCCCCACCCCCGGGTTCCGGGCGCCGTGCCAGCATCACGAGACGTTCCCAGGCCACCTGAGCCGCCCGCGCCGTGGCGGCGTCCGGCTCGGGAGAAGCGAGCGCCTCCGCGGCGGCGCGCAGGGAGCGCCATCCCTCCCGCCCCGACCGGCGCAGCTGTTCCGCCGCCCGCTCCCAGGTGTCCCGTCCCACGCGCTCCAGCGCAACGCCCAGGAACGCGCGCGTGACCTCCGCTTCCGGAGCCTCCGCGCCGGCTACCGCCCCCCCAATCAGGAGCGCGCCGACGGGCCGCCCCTGGATCTGGTCGAGCAGGTCCCCGACCGCGAGCAGGCGGCGGCGCGCCGCGGGCCGGCGCACGAGAAGCGCTTCGAGGCGGCGGGCGCGCGGCGTCGAAAGCGCACCGCACAGGTAGCGCACCGCTTCGTCCACGCTGGGGGACAGATCGCCCGTCGGCTGCGCGGGCGCCGGCTCCCGCTCCCCGGCGGCATTGCGCTCGGCCGCGCGCAGGGCCTCCGAGAGCAGGCGCAGCCCCTCCTCGCTCAGAACAAACCCGTCATCATCGCCGCCACTACCGCCACCGTCGCGACCGCTTTCGACGGGATGCTCCGCCTCGATATGCGCTTGCGCCTCGCCATGCGCTTGCGCCTCGCCGTCGCCGCGATCGTCCGGGTCGTCCGGGGTGCTCATCGCCGACCTCCGGCGGGCTGCCGTCCCGCTTCTTCTTCGGCCTCTTCCCCGTCCCTGCGGGCCGCGTAGCGGGCGAGCCGCGCTTGAAGGCGGCCGTTGCTCAGCCAGACATTGAGCCGGCCCAGGTTGAGCGGGTAGTCCACCACGGCCGCCGCTGGAGCGGTGCGGTCCAGAATGTCCCGGTGCGGCAGATCGTCGAACAGCCGATACTGAAGGGCGAGGCGCTGCCAGAGGCCGATATGTCCACACGACGCCCGCGCCCGGTCCTCGCCCAGGCGCTGGACAAGCGCCTCCATCTCGCCGCGGAACGGCAGCGCGTCCCGCAGCCGCGCACTCAGGGCGTCCACGCCCGCCGCATCGAGCGGGCAGTCGTTGCGCGCCAGGATCTGCTCGCGCAGCAGGGCGTTCCGGCAGCGCCACAGCAGCACCAGCGCTTCGGCCCACGTCCAGCGCCCCCCGCCCCACTCCGCCGGCTCGCCCGCGGCGCGCCCGGCGCAGGCGCTCTCCGCCCGGCGCGCCAGGGCGTCCAGGGCAGCGGTCCCGGCGCCGTCGGGGGCGTCCATAAGGAACAGCGCCAGGCGGTCGTTTTCGTAGTACAGGGCGTGGTACGCCAGCCGGCGCAGGGTGCCGGGGTCCGCGATCCACGCATCCAGCGCCTCCCGCGACAGCGCCGCTCCCGATCCGGCGAGGCGCCGGGCCGGGCCCAGGCGGCGCAGCACAACGTTCCACGGCACCCCGTCCAGGTAGAACATCTGCGCCGCGAGCAGCCGCCGGTCCATCTCCTCGTCCGGCACGGCGGCGTCGATCTCCAGGAACACGCGGTCGGCCAGGGTCCGCAGCGCGCCCGCCTCCGCCGCGTCCAGCAGCGCCGCGACCAGCGAGCGGGCCGCGTCGGCTCCCGAATCGCCCGCGGCTTCGGCGGCGGTTTCGGCCGCGTCGCCGCCGGGCGCCGTCCCGTCTCGGGGGCGGACCACCCGGTCGATGAAGGCGTTGCGAAGCGCTGTTTGCAGAAACGCGAACCAGGCGGCCTGGGAATCGAAGCGAAGCGTGGCCCGGCGCTCCCAGAGGCGGACGAACACACCCTGGACCAGGTCCGCGGCCAGACTCTCGTCCCGGACCTCGAAGCGGCGCGCGAGGAACTGGCGCGCTGGCGTCACGCTCTCCCGGAAGAGGTAGTCGAGGGCGGCGCGGGCCGTCTCCTCGTCCTCGTTCAGGCCCGGCGCGCTGGCCCGGGTGAACGCCGTGAGCGCGGACGCCAGGCTGCGCCACCGCAGGCGCCGCCGCGCGGCGGCGCCACGCGGCGGCGCCTGTACCTCCTGCTCCTTGCGCGGCTGCAGCATCCCGAGGGGTTCTTCCCCTTCCATGCGCCGACCCTTCCCCTTCCCGCCGCGGCTCGCACGTCTCCCGGCGTGCAGCGGCGTGCAAACGGCGTTACATTCGGCGGCCGCCCGCCGCGTCACCTCCCCGTTATCCCGGCGGCGCTTCGGCTTTCCATCGAAGCGCCGGAAGCGGCCTTTACCCGGTGAACGATCGGGGCCCCGGCGAATCATCACGGGTGCCGCGAGATTCCGCAGAAAATGTGCCATCGGGGCCGCGGCCCGGTGATAGATACGGTGCGCGGCCCGCGTTCAGGGGGTGTTCGACCCTCTACGCACGAGCGGCGTGCAAGCCGCTGGACAGGGAAGGAGACCCGGATGTTGCATTCACGGACGGCCTGCGCGGCCGCCTTTCTTCTCGCACCGCGGCGCCGATGGTGGCGCCCGCTGACACTCGTCCCGCTGCTCGCTCTGGCGCTCGCCGCCCCCGCCACCCGCGCGCAGTCGCTCCAGTACGACGCCGCGACGCGCCGGTTCACGGGTACGCTGCCGAAGACCGTGCGCGCCGGCGACACGGTGCGGGTGACCATCGTCAACCCGAACACCTTCCGCGAGCAGTACCGCATCAAATATACGAAGACCGATTTCCACACGGCCTCCGTCCCCACCGCGCTAAAGCCCTTCTTCGCGTCGTCGAAGGCTACGGAGACGAGCGGCTTCGACAAGATGCCCGAGCTAGATACGAAGCTGTTCGCCGCCTTGGCCCCGCCCGATACCGATCCGCTCTTCCAGAATATGAAGATGGTGGAAGGGAAGGCATTAGGTCCGCGGATGAAGGCGCTCTACCAGCGCCTGCGCGCGGGGTACCAGTTCCAGCTGGAACTGGCCGCCCACGCCCGCTACTACGCCCTGATCCAGCACATGGACCGCGACATCCTGGAGATCGTCGCCACCCGGCCGACCAACACCGATATCCGCTACGAGGTCATCCAGTTTCTGTGGCACTACTACGCGACAATGGCGCAGGCGGACCCGACGCTCCACAACGGCGACGTTCTGAAGCGCGTTTCGGGCAGTAGAGTCAAGGGCGAGCTGCCGGTGAGCCAGTTGAAACTACTGTACGCAAACTTCCTGAACGCCCAGGACTTTCAGGCCATGACAACAGTCTTCCCGGGGGCGCCCGCCCGCCCGGCGCCCCGGCGCAACCAGTACCGCCGGGAGATTACCGGCGATTTCACGGGCGCGCAGATCGCCGCGATGCGCCGCCTGGCCGCGAATGTCGGGAAGCCGATCAGCAACGCGCTGTACTTCGTCAAGGTCGCCGACCGGGAGGTACACCTGGCCGAGAACGAGATGGTCCGCCTCTGGAGCGCGGCGGTCGCGACGAATCCCGTAAATCCGAAGGAGCGGGAGCAATTCACCACGTTCCACACGAACTATATCCAGCCGATTAAGAAGGCCAATACAGAGCTCAGTACGGCCTATATGGCCTATCTGGATCAGCTGGCACCGGGCTTCACGGCGGCAGCGGCGCTGTGCGAGCGCGTGATGGACACGGCCTACACGCCCGGCGTCATCGAAGACCGGGGAGGGGTGGGGTCGAGCGCGGACGTCTTCGAGGTCACGATCCAGCAGACGCCCGACTCGGCAAACCTCAAGGCGCTGGTGGAACTGGCGGCCGACGCCCCGCCGGCCGCCGGCGGACCCACGGTGCCGGCCACGCCCCCCGCCGGGGGAGCCGGCAACGACGGCTCGCGGCCGGTGCCCGAGGCGACCTTCACCTCCCGCGCCCGCTTCGATGTGCAGGGGCGCAAGGTCTTCGACTTCAGCGCGGGCCTGATCGCCTCGGGATTGCAGGACGAGGACCAGAATGACCGCCGCAGCCGGGCCACGGTGGCCCTGACCGCCTTCGGGCACTACTACATCACCGGCGCCCCGGGCTTCACCCGCGCCCTCGGTGCGGACGCCCTGGCGCTCACGCTCGGTGCGCCGATCAGCCAGAACACGGAACTGGACCGCTTCCTGGTCGGGGCGTCCCTGGTCTACGGCCGCGAGAACCGCATCATCCTCTCCTTCGGCCAGGAGTTCGGCCGGGTGAACCGCCGGGTCAAGGCCGGAACCACGGGGGAGAACGCGACGGACCCCACCTATGGCAAGGTCTGGGACAACGACTGGTTCGCGGGGTTGAGCTTCGCCCTCAACCTCTGAGGGGGGCGAATATCACCGGCGCGAGGTGAGCCGCTGCCGCCGACCGGAGCCGGTCGGCGGCGGGCACGGCGAACTGCATTTTCAGGAGAGGAAACCATAATGCCCATCAATCTGGACCGCATCAACGGCCCCATTGCCCCCACCGATCCCAGCTTTACTCCGCTGTTGGCGAACCTTCAAGGGAACATCCTCAAGTCGCACGGGCGCAACTATACCGTGAACCTGTTCCTGACGTTCGAGGACGACAAGCAGGATCAGGTGAAGGAGTGGATCGGGGATTTCACCCGCCGCTACGTCACCTCCGCGCTGCGGCAGATGCACGAGTCTGAGGAGTTCAAGGCGAATGGCATCTCGGGGCGCCTCTTCGCCAGTCTGTCGCTCAGCGCGAAGGGATACGCCTACCTCGGTTTCGACCTCGACGCCTTCCGTGAAGAGCTAAACCCGTTCACGGCAGGGATACGCTTTGCCACGGGCATGGCAGCAGCACAGTCGTCGCTGAATGACCCCGACCCCGCCGCTTGGACGGTCAACACGAACGAAGCAGCGCACGCCATGATCCTGATCGCGGACGAAGCCCCGCTGGGGACCGGTACCCGGCTGCAGCAGGTGCTGGACCGCATCAAGGCGGACCTGAAGCCCATCGCTTCGATAGAGCAGGTGGAGGGCGAGGGGCTGCGCGACGAGATGAACCAGCCGCTGGAGCACTTCGGCTATCGGGACGGCATCAGCCAGCCGCTCTTCTTCGAGGACGAAGTCGCGCGGGAGCGGGAGAAGTACGGCATTGACGCCTGGGACCCTTCAGCCGCCCCTTCGCTTGTTCTGGTCGCGGACCCGCTCGTGGAGAAGGAGGACTCCTACGGCTCCTACTTCGTTTTCCGCAAGCTGGAGCAGAACGTGGTCGGGTTCAAGACTCTGGAGAAGAACCTCGGCTTCGGTGCGCGCGGGGGGGCGATGGCGGTCGGCCGTTTCGAGAACGGCATTCCCCTGGAGACCGCCGGGTCGGAGCAGGCCGTCGCGTTCCGCAACTTCAACGACTTCAACTACCATACCGACCTGAAACCGCCCGTTCCGTCGCCCGCGCAGCAGCAGCCCGCGCAGCAAGTGCAGCAGGCGCCGCCGCCGCCTGCCTCCCTGACGCCAACGGAATCGGCGGGGGAAACGCAGGAGGATGCGGACGGCAACACTCCCGTGCCTCCTTCTATCGAATACCGGCGCTGTCCCTTCCACGGACACATCCGCAAGACCAATCCGCGCGGTGACACGGCCCGCGTACTTTTCACGCAGATCCCAAACCCGACTCCGGGACAGACGACCGAGCAAACGGATATCCAGGAGCGCGAACACCGCATCGCGCGCCGGGGCATCACCTTCGGCACGCGGCAGTTGTATCGCCGCGAGGGATCAGGCACGGGGGGCGGGGGACGGCTTCTGGAGATCAAAGACAAGGGAGATACCTCGGGCTTTCTCCCAACGGACGACGAGATCACGGCAGCGGGCCTTACGCCCAGGCACCCCGCGGGCGGGGTCGGTCTCCTGTTCCAGTGCTACCAGCGCAGCATCTCGAACCAGTTCGGCTTCATCCAGGCCGCCTGGGCGAACAAACCGGATTTCCCGGCGGCGGGAACGGGCCTCGACCCGATCATCGGCCAGGCGGGGGCAGCAGGCGGCCCGCCGCAAGAGTGGGCGCCCGTATACAACGACGCGGACCAGCCAAGAAAGGAGTTCGCGTTCGGCAACGTCGTCACCATGCAGGGAGGCGGGTTCTTCTTCACGCCCTCCCTCCCCTTCCTGCTCCAGTTCGGCACGCCCTCAGGGGCGCATCTGGCCGACATGAAGGAGCAGGCTCAGGCCCAGGTACAGGCGCCGGTGCAGGCCCTCTGACCGGACCTCAGGAGCTGTGGAGAGTAAGGAGATAACGACTATGAGCAGCGATGCCACTTCCCCGCGGCGGGTGCCGCCGAGCCCGGCGCTGATCTCGCGCCTGTTTGCGCGCTACCAGGAGCTGACGCAGTCCCGCGTCTTGCCCGAGACCACCTCGTTCGCCGACTTCTTCGCCGTCTGGGCCTCCGGGCGGCGGAGTCCGGAGGAGCTGGGGCTCGACGACGGGATCGCAGACACCGTCGCCGCGAAGGATCAGGCCACGCCCAGGCCGCCGGGCGGTCCCGCGCCCGAACCGATCGACCGGCCGCGCGTCCTCCTGCGCGGCCAGATCCGGACGGTGGTCCTGCTGGTGGACTTCGACGACCGGCCGCACGACCCGGCCCACACCCCCGCCCTTTACGAGCAGATGCTCTTCGGCGAGCCCGGGGTCTTCCCCACGGGCAGCATGCGCGAGTACTACCGCGACGTCAGCGGCTTCCGCCCGGCCGGGGGCGGCGAGCC
Organism: uncultured Armatimonadota bacterium; assembly: GCA_937902745.1. Taxonomy (GTDB): domain Bacteria; phylum Armatimonadota; class Armatimonadia; order Armatimonadales; family Armatimonadaceae; genus CALEKU01. The sequence continues at coordinate 31,576 of CALEKU010000200.1, read as the reverse complement.
GGGCGCGGGGATCGATGTGATCGGCTCGGTGCACGGCTGGTTCCGCCTGCCGGGCACGCTCGCCCAGTACGCCGGGGAGGCGTCCGGCATGGGGCCGTTCCCCGGCAACGCACAAGGTATGGCGCGGGACGCCGTTCGGGCGGCGCGGGCGGCGGGCGTGGACTTCGCCGGCTCGGACAGCCTGGGCACCAACACGGTCACCGCCCTGTTCCTCGTGCACGCCGGCAACGGGGCGGAGGAGACGGGGCGCAAGGGGGACATCTGGAGCCTGAAGTGGGTGATCCCGGGCGGCATCGAGGTCGGAGGCGGACTGACCGCGGAAACGTTCCTCACCGTTCCCGAGGACTGCCGGATGGGAGTCTGCGCCCACGAGTGGGGACACCTCGCCGCGCAGTGGGCCGACTTCTACGACACCGACGAGGGCGCGGCGAGGTCCGCAGGACTCGGGGGCTACTGCCTGATGGCCTCCGGCTCCTGGGCCGACGGCGGCATCACCCCGGTGTTCCCGAACGGGATGCTGCGGGTGTTCCATGGGTGGACGGACCCGCTGGTCCTCGAAGAAGGCCGCGAAGGCATCGAACTCCGCCCGGCGGCGGAGGGGGGCGCCCCGGTCATCATCCAGAACCCGGCGCGGATGAACGCGCGGCAGTACGTCCTCGTGGAGTACCGCCGCCGCCGGGGGCAGGACGCCTTCCTGCCCGACGAGGGGGTGGCGGTCTATGTGGTGGACGAGTCGCTGCCGAACGTCAACAACGAAGCGCGCCTCGCTATCGAGCTGATGCAGGCGGACGGGCGCCGCGACCTCGCCCGCCGGTTCGGCCTGGGGAACCGCGGGGACGGCACCGACCTGTACCCGGAGGGCGACCGCCGCGAGATCGGGCGGGACACGACCCCGCCGCTCAACCTGCCCGGCCCCGGCAACCACTGGACCGGGATCACGATCCGGGTGAGGGACGGCGCCGGGTCCGACAGCATGCGCATCGACGTCCAGGTCGAGTAGCCGACCTGGCGGCAAGTGGACGAAAAGGAGGCAGTATGAAGCCCGGGAACGTCTGGCACCTTCCCAACAGCGCCGAGATTCGAGGGACCGGCGGGATGCGACATCCCGCCGGTCCCCTGCCCCCGGAAACGGAGGTCACCTTCTTCACCGGAAACCAGTTCCGGGGCGGCCCCGACGAGGGCGACCAGCAGGAGAAGGGGAGCCTCCTGTTCTGGCGGCCAGACACGGAGGCCGAATGGCGGCCCGTCCCGATGCGCTTCTTTCGGGAGGTCGGCAACAACAAGTACTACCGCGCTTCGATCCAACTGTCGTCCTTCCCGGAAGAAACGCGGAACGTGCAGTACTACTTCGATATTCCTTACGCAAACCGCCTGCGGACGTTCGTGCACCAGGGCAACGGCACGTCGTCGGCGGTCACCACCGACGAGGACGCGGCGCAGGCCGCGCCGTTCGCGTTCGCCCTGGCCGACCCGGCGCAGACCGGGGCCTGGAGTCCCGTGTTCGCGCTTCCCAATGTCGCCATCCACGCCAGCGTTCTCCCGAGCGGGCGCGTGCTGATGTGGGGGCGGCGCGACACGCCGGACGGGGACCTGGACCAGCACTTCTGCTCCCCGTTCGTCTGGGATCCGGCGACGGGCAAGGACCGATCCACGTCCCGGCCGACGGCGCAGGACGGCGTCACCCCGGTCAACCTGTTCTGCGCAGGGCACACGTTCCTCCCGGACGGGAAGCTTCTGGTGGTGGGCGGGCACTGGAAGGACAGCCAGGGCATCGACCAGGCAACGGTCTTCCGCGAGGCGGATGAGGGAACCGACGCGGCCGGCGAGTGGACACCGCTCCCGCCCATGAACCGGGGCCGCTGGTACCCCACGGCCATCACCCTGCCAAACGGCCACGCCCTGGTGATGGCGGGCAGCTACGCCGAAGGCGGCGGCATCGTCCATAACACGGTCGCCCAGATATGGGACGGCGCTGCCTGGCGCGAAGGGGTTCCCCGGTTCCCCGAAGGGGAGCAGGGGATACTGCCGCTGTACCCGAGTCTGCACGTCGTCTCAAGCGGGGGCGTCTTCCTGTCCGGGCCGCTCGGCGGCACCTACCGGCTCGATCCCGCACCCACGGGCGGCGGATGGACGCCCACCGGGACGCGGGCGATGGCCTTCCGGGACTACTGCCCGGCAGTGCAGTACGCGGCCGACCAAATCCTCTTCATCGGCGGGGGGCAGGACCAGGGGAGCCGCGTCCCCACTGCCGAGGTGGAGACGATCGACCTGAGTGCGGCCGCCCCGCGCTGGGAGAAGACCGATCCCCTGAACATCCCGCGGCGGCACCACAATGCCTGCGTCCTGCCGGACGGCTCGGTGCTGGTCACGGGCGGCACGCGCGGCGGAGGCGGCCCGAGCAACGGCTTCAACGACATGGAGGCGGGGCAGCCAGTGCACTCCCCGGAGGTGTGGGACCCGCGGACCGGGAAGTGGACGCTGCTGGCCGCGGAGGCGGTGGACCGGTGCTACCACGCGACGGCTGTGCTGCTGCCGGACGGGCGGGTGCTCAGCGCGGGCGGCGGGGAGTACCGACCGGATAATCAAAACCCGAACCCACCCGAGGACAGCCACCGCAGCGCGCAGGTATTCTCCCCGCCGTACCTGTTCCGCGGGCCGCGCCCGCAGATCGTCTCCGCTCCGGACGCCATCGACTACGGCGCCGTGTTCGAGGTCGTTACCCCGCAGGCGAAGCAGATCGCGCGGGCGACGCTGATCCGCCTGCCGTCCGTCACCCACTCGCAGGACATGAACCAGCATGTCGCCGTTCTGGCGTGCGAGGTGGCGGCGAACGGCGGCGGCGACAGGCTGCGCGTCACCGCCCCGGCGTCTCCGGCAGCGTGCCCCCCGGGCCACTATATGCTCTTTCTGATCGACCGCGCGGGGATACCCTCGGTGGCGAAGATCGTCTTGGTCCGGCAGACCGCCGCGCCCGCGGCGGCTGCCGCCACGCGGCGTCGGACGCCGATCCGGTTGACGACGGCCGACGCTGCCGACACTGCCGCGCCGGCGGCGGTCCGCCTGGCGGACCAGCAACGGGAGTGGGACGCGGCGGTGGCGGCTTCGGCCGGTCCGCTCGTTCGCGTGGGCGTCACGGGGAGCTGTCCGTACGGCATCGGGGCGTGCTGGGCGGGCGCGTACGTCGCCCTCGGCCAGCTGGAAGGGGTAGAGCGGGTCAAGCCGTTCCCCGATGTGGAGCGCTCTACCGCGGAACTGCTCCTTCGGGACGGCGCCGTCCCCGCGCGCGACGTGTGGGAGCGGCAGTTCCACACTCTGGTAAACGGCACCTACACCCTGCGCGATATCGAGGTACTGCCGAGCGCCGGGGGCGGCGCGCCGTTATCCGAACCGGGAAGGGAGTGACGGGAGATGCCCGAAGACGGAATGGGGGCGAAGTACTTCGAACGCCCGGACGGCAGCCGCGGGGCGGGGTTTCGGGTCTGGGCGCCGTTCGCCCGCGGGGTGTTCGTCAGCGGCGAGTTCTGCGGCTGGGCGAAGCGCCAGTGTCCGCTCCGGCACGAAGGGAACGGCTACTGGTACGGTGAGGTGCCGAACCTGCAGGTCGGCGACCACTACAAGTACGTCCTGTTCGGCCCGCACCTCGACCCCAACGGCGCGTGGCGCATCGACCCCTACGCCCGCGAGCTCTCCGACGACCGGGACGCGAAGGGGAACGCGGTCGCCCAGAACGCCATCGTCCACCCGCGCGACTTCGCGTGGAGCGGTCCGGCGTTTCAGCAGCCCGGCCGCAACGAGATGGTCCTCTACGAGCTGCACGTTGGCACGTTCCACGACCTGGACGTCACCCCCGCCCCGGGCCGCTTCGCCGGCGTGATCGAGCGCCTGGACCACCTGGAAGGTCTCGGCATCAACATGATCGAGGTCATGGCGGTCGGGGAGTTCAACGCGGACCACTCCTGGGGCTACAATCCCGCCTACCCCTTCGCCATCGAGGAGGCCTACGGGGGCATCAACGGCTTCAAGTGGTTCGTGGAGCAGGCCCATGCCCACCGGCTCGGCGTGGTCATGGACGTGGTCTACAACCACCTCGGCCCGCCCGCTCTGGACATGTACCGCTTCGACGGCTGGCATGAGAACGGGCGCGGGGGCATCTACTTCTACAACGACTTCCGGGCCTGGACCGACTGGGGCGACGACTCCCGCCCGGACTACGGGCGGCCCGAGGTGCGCACCTACCTCAAGGACAACGCCGAGATTTGGCAGGACAAACGCCATGTGGACGGCCTGCGCTACGATGCCACCGCCTGGATGCGCGGGGTCAACGGCAACGACAACCCGCCCTCGGGGGCGATGGGCGACGGCTGGAGCCTGCTGCGGTGGCTGAACGACGAGAAGAACCGGCGCTACCCCTGGAAGATCAGCATCGCGGAGGACCTGAAGGGCGACCCGTCCCTGACGCGCCCGACGGATCAGGGCGGCGCCGGCTTCGACGCGCAGTGGGACGCGGGCTTCCGCGACGCCGTGCGCGCCGCGCTCGCGGCGCCCTCCGACGAGGCGCGCGACCTGGACGCGGTGCGCCGCGCGCTGGAGTTCCGCTACAACGGCGACCCGTTCCAGCGCGTGATCTACCTGGAGTCGCACGATGACGTGACCCCGAAGAAGGAGAACGGCTACCGCCGCCGCGTCACCGACACCATCTGGCAGGGCAACGCCGACTCCTGGCACGCGCGCAAGCGGGCGCTCCTGGGGGCGGGCCTCCTGTTTACGGCGCCGGGCATCCCCATGCTCTTCCAGGGGCAGGAGTGGGGCGAGTGGGAGGGGATCGAGACCGCCAAGGGCGAGCAGATCGCCCTGGACTGGGGCCACGCGGCCCACAACGGCCCCCTGATCGAGGCGTTCCGGTGGGCGATCCAGCTGCGGCGCAACTGGCACGACAACACCCGCGGGCTGCGCGGCCCGCACGTCAATGTCTTCCACGTCAACCCGGTTGACAAAGTGATGGCCTACCACCGCTGGGACCGGGGCGGGGCGCGCGATGATGTGGTCGTCGTGGCGAACTTCTCGGCGCGCTCCTACGGCGCCTACCGCATCGGGATGCCGCGCGCGGGCCGCTGGCGCGTCCGCTACAACAGCGACGCCGCAGCCTACGGGCCGGACTTCGGCAACACGCCCGGGTACGACACGGACGCCTTCCCGCCCGGCGCGCACAGCCTGCCCTTCGCCGCCGACGTCGGCCTCGGCCCCTACGCGCTCCTCATCCTTTCGCAGGACGACTGAGGCGCAGGACGGGACACGTACAGAACCCGTCCTGCGCCTCGCCGCGGTTACGGTCCATTGTGGTCAGCCGCGCAGAACGGCACGCGCAGTGTTCCCTTCGAGAACAATGTTCCACTGATTGGGGAAGGCGTTTTCGAACTCTTCCTGATGCGACACGACCACCACGCGCTTTAGGAGGGTGCTCAGTCGGCTAAGCTCCTCAATCATCCTCTCGCGCCCCTCGCGGTCGAGGCTGCCGAAGCCCTCGTCCACGATCACCGACTCAACGCCTCCCGCACTTCCGGCTGCGGCGTACTGCCCGATGCCCAGAGCGAGCGCGACCGCAAGACGGAATTTCTGGCTGCCTGAGAGGGCTGCCGGGCGCATCGCCCGATCTCCCTTCTCGAAGTCACGGACACATAGGTCCAGCGCTTCGTCCGAGTTTGCATTGCGCTCCAGACGCAGCGAGCCACCCGATAGCCGCTGCAGAATTACGTCGGCGTTCGCCACGATGGCCGCCTCCGCGCGATCCCGCAGCACCGCCTGTAGGTTGCCCTCATCCAGCTTCCGGGCGAGCGTATCGTGCAGCAGAAACGCGCGCAGGGTCTCGCGCAGCGTCGCCTCCAGAGCCTCCATGTCGGTCTGTAGACTGGCCAACGTCCCGCCGTACTCCCGCGCCGCTTCGCGCCGCTCGCGCGCGGATGCCTCCTCCGACCGGACCCGTTCCAGCGCAGCCTTTGCCGCCGCGACCACCCGCCCCGCCAGCGCCGTGAAGCCGCGCAGGGCGGCCGCGGCGCCGTCCCCTTCGCGAATCCGAGCCTCCTCGGTCTTGAGGCTTTCGCGGATCTCGTCGCGGAGTGCCTTCAAGCGTGCTCGCTCCGCTTCCAGGCGGGCATTCCCATCCCCTCCCGGATCGAGAAGGGCGTCCGCAGACCGAATGTCGGCCTCCAGCGCAGCGATGCGCGCGGCGAGCTTCTCGGCCTCCGTCCGCGCCGCGTCCAGAGTCTCCTTCTCGGCGTCCGCCCCCGCCAGCGCTGCCAGTTCGGCTCGCAGAAGCGCGATGTCGGATCCAGGGTCAGCGCCCGCACTTGGCGGTTCGCCGCTGCGCAGAAGCGAGATCAAGGAAGGCGCGGTTTTATCTGGCGCCTCACTCTCGGTAGTAGCGGCGGCGATCAGGGTCGCTGCCCAGGGCGCGGCTTTCGCCGCTCCCTGAATCTCCGCCAGTGCGCCGCACGCCGCCTGAGCGTCGGCGCCGGCGCGTTCGCGCCGCGCTTCGGCCACGGTCTGTGCCGCCCGGGCATTCGAACGGCGCTCTCCCGCGCTCCGGATGCCGGCGTCTATGTCGTTCAAGTTCCGTTCGGCAGTAACCAATTCTGTCTCGCGTGTCCCGAAGGCAGCGGCCGCAGCCGTGCAGGCGGCAGCAGCGGTGGACTCCGATTCCCGCAGCCGCTGGCGCTCCTCCGCGACGTGACCGGGGCTCAGCGGCTGGCCGCAGGCCGCGCACTCCGGCCGGTCCTTGTTGCTTTCGAGGAGACGCAGACGGTTCTGGATCTCCGTGCAGCGCGCCTCCGCCCGTGCCAGTTCGTAATGCGCCGCGTCCCGCGCCACCCTGGCAGCCTCCACAGCCTTTTCCGCCCCGGGTCGCTCCTGAGTCAGGCGCTCCTCCTCCTGTTGCGCTCTTTCTGCCTCCGCGCGCGCGCGCGCGGCGTCTTGGTCCGCCTCCAGGAATTCGTTGCGGGCCGCGACGAAGCGCGACGCTGCGTCGGCCACCGCCGTGAGCAATGCGAACCGCTCCGCCCGCTCCTCGATCACCTCCGCCCGACCAAGCGTGTCGTCGAATGCAACACTCTGTTGGATGAGTTTTGCCCGCTCAATGATGGCGCGCTCCTGCTGAGACAGCAGACTACCCGGTGCGACCAGCCCAACCAATCCGTCGCGGGCCGCTTCCAGCCCAGTGATCTCGACTTCCAGCTCTTCCGTCGTCCGCGCCAGACGGTCGCGCACACGCGTCACGGTCGTCCAGAGCGGCGCGTCAGGATACTGCGTCTCGGGGAGCGCGAACTCGGCCCGTACTGCGCGGACCAGTCCGGTCGCCTTTTTCTCTACGTCGGCTGACATGGCGCGCAGGGTCGCGACTTCGTTCTTGAGTCGTACAGCCTTCGCGCTCACCTCCATCTGGAGGTTGATGTAGGGGCGCAAATTGACCACCTTCGCCATGAATTTGCGGCGGTCAGTCGCGTCGGCCGCCAGCAGCACCTCCGCCCCCCCTTGCTTCAGCAGAGCCGCCGCGCTGAAGGTAAAGCTGTCGAGCGGAAAGTTGTCCTCAACCCAGCTCTTGAACCCGGCGGCGGTGTGGGTACCGGGCACTGGCGTAGCCCGATCCTCTCGTTCTGGGTCCAGTGTGAATACCTGGAACGTAGATTGGCTCCCCGCGGTCCGCTTGACGCGAAACCGCTCCGCCCCGAGGTCGAAGTCGAAGGCGACGGACATCTGGGAGCAGTGATGATTCAAATACTCGCGGACGTTCCTACCACCGAAGCGCCCTTCGCCAAATAAGGCGAAGGTGATGGCATCAAAGACGGTAGACTTGCCGACGCCGTTGCGGCCCCACAGGAGCCAGAGGTTGCGGCCGGAGAAGTCGAGAACGGCCGGCTCGCGGTAGGAGAGAAAACCTTCGAGATGAACGCGGACGGGAACCATGGCGATAGAGACCTCCTTGGGATCGGGGTATGACGAGACAAGAGCAGGGAGTGCGGCGAGACGGAGGTCAGTTGCGACGCCCGCCATGCACTCTGCGGGGCTGACGCAGGCTTGCGACAAACTCCGCGTCGGCGAGCAGGCTCTCCGCCAGAGCGATAACCTCCTCGCGCGCCCCGTCGTCTGCCCCCCACGGTGCCTCGTCCCGCAGGTAATTCAGCACTGTGCCGCGCACATCCCCAAGGTCGCGGGGTCCCACGGGCTGGCCGGCGGATTCCTCCAATCCGGTCCGCTCCTCCTCGCTGTCATACCAGAGCGGGAAGATCTGCCGTACCCGCCGGTGCAGGACGTATGGATCGGGGTGCTCAGAGGGCGAGTAGCGCAGGCAGTACTTGACGATGGCCTGTGCGTGGTCGGGGTACTTCTCAACTAGGCTCTCGATATCGTCCGGGTGAATCGTGATCGAATACAGGTTCGGTCCACCGCATACCGGCAGCTTCTCCGGGGGCCCCACCAGCCCGTCCCGCGTCACCTCGGCCAGCAGCGCGCACTTCTCCTGCCCGCTCTCCCCGGCATCAAGCGGAAGCAGCGAACCGCAGTACCAGAACCGATTGCCCCCTGCCACCGGCTGCGCCTTGTGGATGTGCCCGAACGCACCATAAGCGAAGTTCGGCAACAGGTCAGTCGTCTCCAGAATGACATCCTCAGCGTCCGAGGGCTGAAAATAATCGGAGACGCTGACGCCGCGCACCAGGGAGTGTCCCACCAACACCGCAGGTCGCGTCGGGTCCAGACCGCGAACGATGCGCTGGAGACGCTCGCGAAATCTCTGCCCCACGGCGGCGTTGCGCTCCTCACTGTTGCGGTAGCTTGCGGACTCGCCCTCGATATAGGCACGCGGCGTGGGAAAGGGCATCAGGACGAACTGGACCTCCAGTCCGTCCCGCCCCCGGATTGTGCGCACGGTAGGGTTCGGCGCGACGTACAGGCGCCCTGGGGCATGGGTGCTACCGTCTCCCGTTGTGGCGGGCGCGACCAGATCGAAGGCGTCGCGGAGTGTTTCGAAGAACGCTTCGCTGTCATGATTGCCGCTGATCACCAGCACGGTGCCGCCCTCATCGAGATACGGCCGTAGCGTCTTCTTCAGAAACTGGACCGTGCCCTTGAGCTGCTCGCGCCCCTCCCGCCCGGCTAGCAGATCGCCTGCGATCAGGAGCACCTCCGCTTGGCGGGTCCGCGCCTGTTCCACCACGCCCGCTGCCGCGGTTTGCAGGAACTCGTTGAAGTTAATCCGCCCGAGGCGATGGTTGAGATGCCAGTCACCAGTATGCACAATGCGCATGTTTCGCTCTCCTCTTTCTCTTTGTGCCGAACATGGGGCGTTGCCGCGCAGGTTTCACATTATTCTCGCGGCGCCGCTTGCCCGTTACCGCTTCCGGATAGATTCCGGATAAAATCTCGACTCACGGATCGATGAAGGGATCGTCACCAGCGGCATCGCGGCCCTCCTCGCTCCCGGCAGGCGAAAGCAGAACGGCCTCCGCGCGGCGCATCGCCCAGGCTGGAAACGGGACACGCACCTGCATTGGCTGGCGGAAGTTGTCCTGCAAGATCAGCTTTTCGTCGGGCAACAGGCTGTCCGCCTTTACCTTCGCGGCTGCAGACAGGCCGCGCCAGACGCTGTTGCCGAGCTCCAACATTCCCGTCTTGCCGAGCGCCTTGATACCCGCGTTTTCGATCACCTTTTCCGACACCTGCGAAGCCTGCTGCTGCGCGCCGAATAGAAGAACGCCCTGTGAGCGCATCTCCGCGGCGACCTGCTCAATGAGACGCGTGATCGGATCGCCCGCGCCCTTCGGGGCGAAGCGGTTCAACTCGTCCAGAATGACCAGGTAATGCATGCCGACAATAGGCTGCTCGGTCTGCGCCCGGACCAGTTGCCGGAGTACGGTGGCGACAACAAACCGCTGCAGCGACGACGCCCCCGCCAGTACCGACAGGTCGATGACCTGCGGCGGAGAGATATCATCACGGGTCACTTTGAGCGGATTGCCCGACACTTCGTCCCGGCGCAGGACCCCTCGACTCTCCAGCAGGATCTTTTGTAGGCGTCGGTGCAGTTTGCGAACGGTGGCCGGGTGGTGCTGACCGGGCAGGGCGGAGGCGGCATTCGGGTCTTTCAGCCAGTTGAGCAGTCGGTCGAACGTGTTAATCGTCTCGCCGCCGCTACCGGTGCGCGGCTCCAGCGATAATCGCCCCCCCCCGCTGGGATGCGGCACTTCGCGGGTCAGCCAGGCTTCCAGGTCAAGTAGCAGGACCCCAAAGTTGTCGTTGCCTGCATCCTCGTCCGAGAACAGGTAGGAGAACAGATCGTTCTCGATGATATCCGACAGGCTCCAGGAGTAGGGTTGTACGCCCTCGCGCTGCGTCATCTGGGGCAGTTGGGTGTGTGGCTGCTGGGGAGCATAGAACGTCGCGCCCTCGAACGGCTGCGGGTCGCGTACCCCAAGCGCCTCCCAGGCGGCGAGATGCTCCTCGGGACGGAACCGCTTACTGGCCTTGTCAATATAGAACAGGTCGAAGTTCTTGACATTGAAAAGGATCGGCGCGATGAGCAGCGGCTCTCCGCCCGCCGGGTTCTCCCGCCGCCGCCGCCGTGCCTCGTGGAGAAGCTGGTGCACGACGAACAGCAGGAACGAGGACTTGGTGCCGCGACCTGCCGCTCCGTTGACGTTCAGGTGCCCACCGTTGGCCCCGAGCAGATAGTCCAGGTCAATATAGCCCGGCCCTGCGGTACGCTCGCCGCCGTTACGAATCAGCCCAACAGCCAGCGGATGTTCCAATTCTCCGTCGGCGGCCCCGTAGGCCGCGCGCGCTTCGCTCTCGGAGGCGATCAAAACCTCGCTGCGCTCGCGCGGGGGCGTCATACGGGGCGGCACGACGCGCAGAATACTTGCCTGGGCGTGCGTCATACCCTCAGCGCCAAACGGCGGCTGCTCTGTCAGGTCACCGTCCGCCTCGTCGAACTCATGCCCCATACCCTTGCGGCGGCTGGTGCGCCGTACCTCTTCCACAAGTGCATGGAAGGTAAGAGTCAGGTCGCCGCCATCACCGTCACGGACGCGGCTCTCTACCGTAACAATCTGCGAAACTTCCACGAGCGCTTCGTCAGGCACCCAGAAATAGAACTCCCGGCTGGTCGCCTCCTGGTTGGGGGGTGCCCCTACTCTGCCGATGCACGTACGCCCATCCTTCCGGAGCACCGGTCCGCGGTGGCGTGGCGCGGGATGCAGCCCGCTCCACGCACTCGCCACCGTCGCGCTTCCGTTCGTGTCCCCATTGTTCACCGTTTTCCCGCCTTTCACAGACGCACCAGTCGATAAAAGTCTCCGACGATCCGGTCTAATTCGAGGAAGCGAGCGGCCAGCAACTCCTCGGCGCGCTGAATCGGCTGGAGGGTCACCGCCGCCCGGCCATAGGTAGCGTCACGGGTCCGGCAACGAATCAGGTGCCGCGACAGGCTGTCCAGGAAGCCGAAGTCACCACCTACCACCTGCTCAAAGAAGTGTTGTGAGACTTCGACGCGAAGGACGCCTTCATTGGGCGCTGTCCGATCCGCCGCGTCGGTGCGGACGTACCACGTGACCACGGCGAGCCGCTTCCGCATCAGAACGAATGCAGGCGTCCGCTCGCCGGCCTTTAGGTTAAAGAAGACGCGTCCCCCCTCTGGATGCAGATAGTCCAGCGTCGCGTGCTTCTTGATGACTCCGAAAACCGGTGCGTCGACCGTGAAGCCAAACGGCAGGGACGTGGCCACTCCCGGCCCGATCTTGTCTTCCAGACGGCCATCCAGTACGGTCGGCTCGGTGGGATACGGCGCCCCAGGTTCCACCGAGCCGCTCCCCCGCGCGACGCGCCCCTCAAGCCGGAACATCTCCTCGGTCGTGCGCTTATTGACGATGTTATGGAGTGCGGCGAAGTCAAAGGCACCGGTGTTGGCTGATCTCTTTGATGGGATCAGGAAGCGGAAGCCGTTCGCGTGTAGCGCGGCGGCGACCCCCTCAATCTCGTCCCATGGGAAGTAGTTAGCCTCCAGCGCGACCACCCGCTCGACCACGCGCTGCTCACACTCCAGGCGAGGCGGCCCGCCCGGCCAGAGTGGGTCCGGCGCAACGCGCAGGGCCACCGCTCCGATCTGTCCGACGCGCACCGGGAGCGGGAATCCCTGGGGTGTTTCGAGCCACGCCGCGGTACGGCCCACGTCCTTTCCGTCAACGTAGCGGACAGGCAACAGCGCCTCAAACGGCTGCTCCTCCCGGGCGGAAGGCACAGGCGACAGCGGGCGCGCCGACCACTGGGACCGGGCCACTTCGTAATCCAGCAGCACGGTTGGGGCTTCCACACCCTCCCCACCCGCCTCGCCCGTCTCTTCGTCGGTGCCCCCCATTCCGAAGAGCGACGGCGGAGCGCCCATATCGCCGCAACGCCGCCCCCCGTAGCGGCGGAGGAACGCCTCCGCCAGCGTCTGCCCCGTGCCGCCGCCCGTCGCGTCGTGCCCTCCTGGTACCCCGCCGTGAGCGATGGACGGTGCGGGGTAGTCGTCCTGCGCCATGCGATTTATCTCCCTCACGCCGCGGGCTCCGCAAGCGCGATCTCCAGTTCTTTTTCCAGTTCTCCACTTCCGGGTGCCGCGTCCGCCGAGGCCAGCCCCAGCGCCACGAGACGCCGCCCCACGGCGGCGCGGCTCACGAGCAGTGTGATGGCCACCCATTCCGCAAGCCCCGTGCCCGAAAGGCCGTCTCGGCGCGCCGCGGCGACTAGATGGCGCATGAGAGGGGCCGGCATCAGCAACTCCGCGGCGAAGGCATCGGCCTCGCTCTCGCGGAAGGAGTGAGAACCTGTGTCCGTTGCCGCCCCCCTGCTCTCCGCCTGGTCGGGCGTGAAGTGGTCGAGCAGTTCCGTGCCCGACTCCATTTGCCCCTCCAGCCAGCCAGGCAGGTGGAGTACGAGGTGACCGAGTTCATGCGCCAGGGAAAACCGGCGGCGAAACACCGGATCGTCGGCGCGGAGAAAGACGAACGACTGGTCGTCGCCGGCGTACAGAAACCCCGCCAGAGGCTCGTCGGTCGCGACGCCTGGGGCGAACGACTCCGGCAGGCCGCCCCGCCGGAGGAGATAGGCCTCGGCGGCACGACTGGTGAGCCCCGGGATCTCCCGGCAAACGAGCGGTAGGGCGTCCAGCAGCGGACCGAGCGGCGCGATGGGGTACGAAATCGACGGTGGCGGCAGATCCACAGTGCGGTAAAGGGCGGCGACCTCCTCCGCTATGCGACGTGAATCGGGCACAGTCAGCGCCGGTGTCGTGGACTGAGTATTCATTGCGCGCCTCCCTGCTCAGCCCCGCTGGTCCCATTGGTTCCTTCCTTCTCCTCCGGAGCCTGCGGTGGACGCGGCAGAGGAGGAGGTGCTACAGCGCGCGCGCGGCGGGCCGCAGCGAGCCGCGCGTGCCCGGAGCGCCCGGCTGTGAGGTGGGCCGTGGCTTCGTGGAACTGGCGCTCGAACCAGCGCCCTGCGTCTGCGCCGAGGCGTGCCAGCAGGCTGCGAATCCCGCGGGGCGTCACGCGCTCCGGGATCGGCTCCTGCGCATTCGCCTCCAACTGAAAGAAAGCCCGGTCCACGGCCTCCCGCTCGCGCGGCGGGACTACGCCGAACTCGCGTGCGAGGTCCGCCCGCAGACTCGCGGCGACATCGCCCACGGTGAGCGGAGGGGTATCGGCCGTATCCGGGGTCAGCGCCGCCGCCTCCCACGGCGACCGCAGCACGCGGCCCTGGAAGTGGACGTCCAGAAGATGGCGAACTAATTCGGCGTCTTGCTCCATAGCCCCCGCCCGTTCGCTCTCGAGTTCCGTACGCAACGATTCACCGTCCGCGGCGTGGAGTTCCCAGATCGCCTCTTCGAGTTCGGTGTCCCCGAAGGCCGCAGCCTCCTCCATCAGGCGCGCCTGTGTATCCAGGTCGCCATCCAGTATGGCCTCGGCGTAGCGCAGGAGCAGACGCTCCCGCCGGAACCGGTCATCCCGGCTGTTGTATTCGGTGTCGGAGGTCATCTGCTTCTCCCGTAGTCCCATCCCTGCCTTGCGGACCGCTCTGCTCCCTTAGGCAGCCCTGTTTGCTGCGCCGCCGCCGCCGGATCAAGGTTTTGATCCTCGCGAGCGAGCCGCGCCAGGCGCTTCAGCGCGCGGCTCAGCCGGGTACGCGCCGCGCCGGGGCTGACGCCGAGGGCCGTAGCCAGTTCATCCCCTGTCAGGCCCTCGAACAGGCCGTGCCTGATGGTGCGTTGATCCTCCTCGCTCAACTGAGCCATCAGGCCGTCGATCCAGGCGCGGTCGAGTACCCGCTCCTCGAAGCCCGGGCGGAGCGGCGTCCAACGCTCCCAGAGGTCTGTCGCCGCCCCATCTTCACCATCCGGCGAAAACGTATCCGCCGACCGATTCCGGAACCGTTCACTCCCTTTCCGGAGCGCAATATTGCGGGCGATCCCCAGCACGAAGTGCTTCGGCGGCGCCTTGGCAGGGTCGTACTCGCCACATCGCTCCTTCTCCAGGGCCGTGGTCGCAGCCATCGTCAATAACTCACGGGCCGCCTCTTCGCGCTCCTCCGGTGTCAGCCCCAGTGGCCGGGCAAGCGAGCGCAGTACGTTCATCAGGTGCGGATCGCGGTCCGGAGTAGCATCAAGCCAGCGCCAGATGACACCCGCCGCGCCCCCGGCCCGGGCCTCCTCTTCTCCCCTCACGCTCATGGTGGTATTCCTCACGACGCTCCGTTCGTGCCATTCGGTCGCACACGCGCGCGACCCAGGTTAGTTTCTGGTCTGATTCTTGACACCGTTGGAGCGCCGCTTCAGGGCGCGGCGGGCGGCCGGATTCCGGAACGTGGTCACGAGGACATTCTCAGGCCCCAGAACAACCGTCGTGCCGTCCAAGTGGCGGACATCAGCGTCCCGAACGGACGGGGGAAGGTGCTTGCGCCCCAGGAAATACACGCGATCCTCACCCTGAAAAAAAACGTCCCCGCAGCGTAGCGCAAGCGCGATGGCAGCATCGCTGACTTTACGCTGCGCCTGGCGCCGTTCGAAGTGCGCGGTTTTGATGAAGGGTGGCAGGAGTGCCGCGCCGTCGCGTATCATCCAGCAGCGGTCGTCAATCGTCATCACGCTCTCCGGTATGCCCCGGTCGGCCGGGTTATTTTCCTGTATTGCAGACAGCGTGGCCGGTTGTTACCAGCATGCTCGGCATGCCTGTAGATTTTTTTTCGACGACCCGACAACACCTATGGCGATGGCCCTGTTTGCCGTCGCAACGGACTCCATGAAACAGCCAACTACTCTCCCGCCGCGCACCGCGACCGCGCCGCCCTCCTTCCTGCCCGCGAGCCCCTCGTTCGCCGGCCATCAGACGTTCGCGCTTCGGTCCGGCTGGCTGAAAAAGGGGTACGACGCCCTCCGCACCCACGGCCCGGATGTCTTTAGCCGTCCGAATGCGTTGGCGATTCTCGGGGTCGGCAAGAACATGGTCACTAGCATTCGGCACTACCTGGTGGCCACAGGAGTAGCGCGGGAGACCCGGGAGGGCAACCGAGCAGCAGGTTTGATGCCCACCGCATTTGGGGATGCGCTCTTCGCGGACACTGGATATGATCCGTACCTGGAGGCGGCGGCAACGCTCTACCTGCTCCACTGGCGCCTCGCGGGGCCGGGAAGTGCCCTATATACCTGGGCGTACATGTTCAGCCTGTTCCGCGCGGTCGAGTTCTCGCGCGATTCACTGGCGGAGGCAGTGCTGCGCTCTGCCAGCAGTCTTTCCCGGGTGCCTTCGAAGGAGACCGTAGCGCGCGACGTAGACTGCCTCCTGCACACCTACAGTAGCGCCCCAACCACCGGCTCTACCGTGCGCGAGGAAGACCTGGACTCCCTCGACAGCCCGCTACGCAGCCTGGGGCTGATTCGTCCTGCCTTCGACCGGACCTTTCGGATGATGGTTGGCCCGAGGCACTCGCTGACGCCGGAAGTATTCACCTTCACGCTCGTCGAATATTGGGAGCGCATGCACCCGCGCGCGACCACCCTCCCCTTGCAGGACGTTGCGTACCGGGAAGGGGCTCCAGGAATGGTCTTCAAGCTCGGCGAGGAGGATGTCTACACCTACCTGGACCAGATTGAGGAGCAGAGCGAGGGTCTGCTGCGCCTCGACGACACCGCTCAGGTCCGCCAGGTTGTTCGCGCGCGCCCCATCACACCGGCGGACTCCGTCCGCCTACTGGCCTACTGCTATCGGTGAAATCCTCTACTCAGTCTGCTACGAATGCCATGACAACCGCTCCCGCTAAACGACCCGCCGCCCGTCCGGATCGCCCCTCGGCAGGCGCGGCTGAGCCGCGCCTGCTGAGCGACCTTGTGCGCATCCGCTCGCGCTTCACACGCTCGGTCCACCTGGAGCGGGACCTAACCGACGCCGCGGCGTCGGCGGCCGTCCCCGGCTACGTGGTCACCGAATCTGCAGCCACGGCGCTACGTGCGGTTGAGGAGGCGCTCCAGGTGCCTGAGAGCCGCGCCCTCACGCTGATTGGCCCCTACGGGAGTGGCAAGAGCGCCTTCTGTGTTTACCTGACGCGCCGTTTCTCGGGGAACGCTGAGGGCGGCGACCGACTTCTCTGCGTGCCCGTAGTGGGAAGCCGGCGCCCTTTGGGGCCGGCCCTGCTGGCGGGTCTGGAGCGCGCCGCCCGGCGGGCGGGCGGCGAAGCGCTGCACCGTAAGATCACCACCGGAGCGCTACGCAGCACGTTCGACGCGCTTACCCGGGGCAAACCTATCACGCCGCGACACCTCGCCGATAGCTTCGTCACTGCCTCCGCCCTCCTCGCAGAAGAGGGGCATGGCGGGATTCTCCTCCTGCTGGACGAGGCGGGCAAGTTTCTCGAATTCGCTGCACAGAGCCCGCAGGACAGCGACATCTTCGCCCTGCAGGAGTTGGCGGAGGCGGCGGTGCGCAGTCCGGCGGGAGCGCCGTTGATCGCCCTCACCGTGCTGCACCAGAACTTGGACGCATACGCCCGCTTGCTTTCCCGGCGGGAGCAGGCTGAATGGTCTAAGGTCGCGGAGCGGTTCCGGCAGATTCCTTTCTTCCCGTCGGACCGGGAGCGGATCGACCTCGTTGGGCGCGCCCTGCAGACCGAGGCGGACGGGCGCGACAGCAGCAAAGCACGCGATGGCAGCAAGCCAGCCGCGATGGAGTGGCGCGTGCGCGTTGCTTCTGCCGTCCGTGCCGAGTGCGCGCGGTACGTCGCGCTGTGCCAGGAGCGGCGGGGAGGCGCCCCGCTGCTAGCCTCTCCAGAGAAGCTGGCCGAGTGGGCTACGGCTGCCTACCCGCTGCATCCCGTCGCCCTGCTGGCGCTGCCGGCGCTTTTCCGCCGTGCTGGACAGAGTCACCGCAGCCTTTTCGCCTTTCTTTCCGGCGAGGAGCCGGACGCGCTTGGACGATTCCTGCGGGAAACGCCCGCGCCCGAAGCGGCCGGTACGGACGGGGAACTGCCGTTCTACCGCCTCGACCGCCTGTCTGACTACGCGGCGTTCACCCTGCTCCCTGGCAGTGGGGGCGCAGCGGCTGCGGGAGGCGGCGCCGCGCGCGCCTGGGCGGAAGCGCGCGAGACGATCGAGCGGGTGGAGGGGATCGTCTCCTGCACGGCGCTACGCGTCCTCAAATGCATCGGGCTGCTGAATCTGCTCAAGGAAGACGCCCGGCTTCCGGCGACTCCTGAGATGGTTTGTCTCGCCCTAGGACTCTCCGAAAAGGCGGCGACGGCAGCGTTCGAAGAACTGCAGCGCCGCGGGTTGATCGCCTTCCGCCGAACGCGCGGCGTTTGGAAGATCACCGAAGGGGGAGATCTTGACATCGATGCGGAGATCGCGGCGGCCCGAATCGGCCTGTCCGAGACGAGCGCGGCGCTGTTCGCCGCGAAGCGCCTTTGCCCGCCCGCCCTTCGCATCGCACGCCGGCACTCGCACCGCACCGGGACACTGCGTGCCGCGCGCGTCGTCCCCTGCGACGCCACGGAACTAGCCTCCATGGTCGCTGCCGCAAAGGCGTCGGGTGATCTGTCGATCTTTCTGTGCGCCGTGCCAAGTCTGGCTGACGCCGCCGAGGCAGAGGCCACGGCACGGCTCACCGGTTCCGACGCGCCTAACGTCCTGACCGTGATCTCGGTAGAGACCGACGCGCTGCGCGAGGCGGCACTGGAGCTGACGGCCGCGGACCGCGTAGAGCGTGAGACGCCCGCTCTGGGAGAAGACCGCGCCGCACGGCGCGAGTTGCACGCGCGGCGGGCGGAGGCTGAGAGCGCCTTCCGGGCCGAGTGGGACCGCCTCTTCGCCCCCAGCGTTACGGCTGCCAATGCAGCGCGGTTCGTATACCGCGGTGAGACCATCGCCGACCCGGTGACGCGGTTCGGCAGATCGGGCTGGGAGGGTACCTTCCTGTCAGAGATGGCCGATGCAACCTACCCAGACTCCCCGCTGATCCGCAACGAACTTATCAACCGGCGTTCCCTGTCGTCCTCGGCGGCGGCCGCGCGCCGGACGCTGCTGGAAGCGATTCTGGACCCAGCTCGTGTCGCCCTTGAGGACTTCGGCTTCCAGGGTTACCCCCCGGAGCGATGTTTGTACATCTCCCTGCTGAAAGCGGCAGGACTGCATGTCGCGGCGCACACGCCAGCCGGCGAGTGGCACCTGCGCCCGCCGGACCCGAACGCCGACCCGGCGCGGCTCGCGCCCGCGTGGCGCACGCTGGAGCGCCTAATCTTTCACCCCTCGGAGGGGAGCATACCGGCGCCGATTCCCGTACCCGTTCTCTTCGCCGCGCTCGCGGCCCCGCCGCTGGGCGTGACGGAGGGCGTCGCGCCGGTGCTGCTCGCTGTCTTCCTGCGTGTCCACGACGCGGAAACGACGTTCTACCGCGAAGGCACGTTTGTCCCGGAGCCAGGCATCGCGGACTTCGAGGTTCTGGTACGCCGCCCGGAGATGTTTGCGCTGGCCGGGTGCCGGGTGTCGGGGGCGCGGGCGGCTGTGGTCGGACGGTTGGCGAAGGGCCTGAAGACGGAGGCCGCCGTGGTGCCAGTGGTCCGCGGACTCTTGCGGATGGTCCGCTCGCTGGAAGAGTACGCCTGGAAGACCCGGGACGTCCCCGAAGTGGTCTCGGCGGTCCGTACGGCTTTCGAAAGAGCGCGCTCGCCGGAGCAGTTACTCTTCGCGGACCTGCCGATGGCGCTCGGCCTAGAACCGATCCCGGCACAAGCGGGGCGAGACGGTGACGATGCGCCCCCCTACGCTGTGGACGCGTTCTTCGAGGCGCTGAACGGCACGATCCGGCAGTGGTCAGCGGCGTTCCCGAATCTGGAGCGCCGCTGCCGGGACATGCTCTTGGACGCGTGTGGCCTACCCACGGGTGAAGTGGGATGGAGCCAGTTGCGCGAGGGCGCGGCGTCCCTGCTGGAGAAGCGCGGCTTCCTGCCTCCGGCGCTTATCCCGCTGCTACGGCGCGCCGTATTGCCGGGCGACCTTCGAACCTCCGTGGACACGGTCCTGTCGCAGGTCGGCAGTCGCTCGCTGCGGACGTGGGGCGATGCGGACGCGGTACGCTTTGCCGAGCAGGCCGCCGCCCTTGGCGCGCTCTATCGCGAGGCTGTGGCGGAGGCGTCCGCCTTCACTGCGCCAGCGCTGGTCCCGGCAGAGGTCGCCCAGCGCGAGGACATCACCACGGCCCTACGGGCCGTGCTGCCGGCGTCCGCCCCTCCCCGGGTGGTACGCGCCGCGCTACTCGACCTGCTGCACTCCTTCGGCGCCGCGGCAGACGGCGACGCTCCTCCATCCCCCGCTCCGTAGACCGGTTGCTCTCTCCTCTCCTCGGGAGAGCAACCGGAATGTTTGTCCCTACCCCCTCTAAAACTTGCCAGTTTTGCAGGATTGTGCATGGTTCTTGCAAAAGACGGTAACAAAGCGACCTTCCCGCCGGAATTAGGAAGGATGACCGTCGCGTCGGGTGCGGCGGCGATTTGTGTGTTGAGGAGATTTACAGGGCATGCTTTCCCCCCAGGTCGCGAACGCGGACGTTCCTGCCACTTCGGACGCTCCCGGTGCGTCCAGCCCCGCCCCTCAGAAGCCCGTGCGCCATATTCTTTCGCTCTCAGGCGGAAAAGACAGCAGTGCGCTAGCCGTCTACATGCGCGATAGGGTGCCGGAGATGGAGTACGTATTTTGTGACACTTCAAAAGAGTTAGCAGAGACGTACGACTACCTGGACAAGCTTGAAGCCTATCTGGGCAGACCAATCATCCGCCTTAAGCAAGATGCCGATGCGTTTGACCGCCTTCTGCAGATCCGGAGGGGCTTCCTGCCATCTCCACGAATGCGCTGGTGTACAGAGCTACTTAAAATCAAACCTTTCGAAAAGTACATAGGAAATGATGAAGTTGTTCATTATGTAGGGATTCGCGCTGACGAAAACCGTAAGGGCTACGAAACCACAAAACCTAATATAACCGCGCGCTATCCATTCAAAGAGGATGGTATTGGCAAGGAAGATGTAAAGCGAATTCTTGAAGACAGCGGATTAGGTTTCCCTGACTATTATCAGTGGCGTTCGCGGTCCGGATGTTACTTCTGTTTCTTTCAGCAAAAAATTGAATGGGTAGGACTTCTGGAACGACATCCTGACCTTTATGACGCGGCTCAAAACTATGAAAAGACGGATGAGGAAACAGGAGAGCGGTATACCTGGGTAGCCCGTGAAAGCCTCGCGGAGTTACGTCGACCGGAACGCGTTGCACAAATCAAGGAAGAAACCGCACGCCGGCTCGCACGTGAACATGAGGAGCGCCGTCGTTTTGCTGGGAAGCAGTTCAAAGCGAATCTTACACTTGCAGAAATGATTGCTGACGACGACGAGGACGGCGAGCGGGCTTGCCTCATCTGCGAACTGTAAGGCAACTCCATGGCAGACGCTTCTAAGAAACTGAGTTTCTCCTTTTCTCGCCGGCTCCCTTTACGTCGGGCTAGTGTCGCGGAGGTCGTTCGTGTTGCCGCTCAATCGGAGACAGAATTACCTAAAACTGGCAATCGTTTTGAGCGACTTTACCAGAACACCTCACTCGGTTCGGTTGATGCACAAGCTGCAGCACAGTGGGCGAGGGCATTTGACCTTGTCAATAGCGCCGGTGAAATTTCCAAGTTTGGACGCCTCCTTTTAGAGAAGGATCCCGGGCTAAATGACCTGCGAACACAGTGGCTATGCCACTATCACTTAATTTCACCTGGACGGATTGGTCCTTTATACTGGTCATACCTCGCGTTGAATAGCCTAACACCTGGCAATCAACTCACTGTAGCGTATGTCACAGACCTAATTCAGCAGTATTCGGCTGCTCAGTCACTTGGTACAGTCAAAGACGAGACGTATCAGGTCGCAGCCTATTCGTTTCTGACGGCATATTCACAACGGGAAGGCTTGGGCGACCTGAACGTGCTTCACAAGGGCAGTGACAGTTTCACTGTCGAGAAGCCTGTGGAAGTGCCGTGGCAGGTCGTCGCCTATGTCCTCGCGGACTTCTGGGAAGGCGTCTGGGGAGACCGGAATCAGGTCCCTTACTCCGACATCATGGCCGCTGACGGCCCCGCCGCCCTACTCCTGCTCGATAGCGGCACCATGGGGATGCACCTGACCCGCATGCGGCAGGAACATCTTATCGAAGTCCACCGGGTCGCACGGCCATGGACCGTTGCCCGCAACTGGAAGAGCAAAGACACTCTGCTGGAGGCCGTCTATGCCGACGCCGATACCGACGCCTGAACCGTCGCAGCCCTCGCCCCCTTTAGCCGTACAGAGCGAGCGCGAGGCCGCCGCACGCAACGAGGTGAACCGGCTCCTCGCCACCCTGCGCGATCCGGAAAACCGCCTGCGCACCGGGGTACTGCTTGTCCACACCGATCAGATACCACGCCTGCCCTCCATCGCC
Organism: uncultured Armatimonadota bacterium; assembly: GCA_937902745.1. Lineage (GTDB taxonomy): Bacteria > Armatimonadota > Armatimonadia > Armatimonadales > Armatimonadaceae > CALEKU01. The sequence goes on along the minus strand of CALEKU010000200.1, from coordinate 9,562 downwards.
GCCCGTTTCAACCTTGACACGCTAGACTATGCCCGGCGTGTCGAGGAGGAGATGCCTGTGGGCTCACGCTTCGTGACTCTGACGGCGGACACTGAGGTCGCCCGCCTCCAGCGCCTCGGTCGCGAAAGCGACTTCGCCAGTGACCCTGTGCTCCTGGTCAACGCCGATGTCATCCTGGCCAAGCTGCGGGCAGACGAGGGCCCGCACTTCTGGCGCGCGTTCACCGAACATATCATCCGCCCGCGCCACGGATTGCTCATCGCGCTCCCTATGCGCGCAACGGCGCTCCTGCCAGAGGCTGAGACCGAGCAACGCCTGAAATCCGCACACCGGTTGGCAGTGCTACCTGCCTCGCTCTGAAAGCGCCGTAAGCGGCCACCTACCGACTGCCGACAACCTGTACTGTAAACTGAAAAATCGCTCCGGTAGCGGCCATGCTTCGCGCCGGACGGAGGTTCCTTGCTATCATGCTGATTCAGGAGATCGTCCATTACAACAGCCGGATCGCCGGACTCAACGACGTACAGTTAGGTTGGTATCCGCATAGCCCGTTCAACGCGGACCTGGCGGAACGCTACCAATTCACGGCCAACGCAGAACCGGAAAAGAAGTCATCGGTAGATGTTCTTATCGCCGTTCGTGACGCGCTGCTCAACGCCGGAGAGTCGCGCTTCGTGGTGCAGGCCACCTACGGCCATGGCAAGACCCACTTCGCCCTCGCCCTCGCCAACTTCTTCGGCAAGGGTCCCGACTCCGGCGAGGTCACCAATATCCTCGCCAACATACGGCACGCGGCGGGCGATGAAAAGACCCACGGGATCGCCGAGTTCAAGAAGGCACGCGGCAAGTTTCTCGTAGTGCGCCTCGACGGCACTGCGCCCTCCAGCCTGCCCGCCCAGTTCGTGACCGCTCTCACCACCGCCCTGCACGAAAACGCCGAGACGGAGAAGGCGCACCTACCCTTCTGGTCGGAGAAGGCTATCGCCTTCCTTGATCGTCTTGCCGGAGACGCGCTACGAGAGGCAAACACGTTCCTGGAGGCGCACGGGCAGGATGTCCCCTCCCTGAAGGCGGCGGTAAAGACGAATGAGCCGGCGATTCACGACCGATGCAGCGAGCTGTTCCGGCACCTTCATGGCGTTGCACCGGACTTCGGCGGCGAGGTGGACGTGCAGAAGGCGGTCGAGTCCGCTGTGGACGATTTCTGCGGAGAGGGCAAGCCCTACGCCGGCCTGATCGTCCTCTTCGACGAGTTCGCAGTCTTTGTTGAGGAGTACGCCACCCACGCACGACGGGGCAACCGGGCCGCCCTCCAGAAGCTCCTCGACGGGATAAACAGCCGCCGGGGCAAGGCCGCGTTCCTCGCCTTCTCCCAGTTCGACCCGGACCAGGTGGCTGAGCGCGTCTTCACCCGCGCCGGGCGCGGTATCCTCGGCGAGGAGGAGCAACGTGGCCTGGATGATCTCAAGCGGGAGTTGAACCGCCTGCCTCCCGGCAACCGATTTCGGCTGCACTCCTCGCTAGAGATGGTGCTGGACTCCTACCTCGACCAGGACCCGACCCGCTTCGCTCAGGTGCGGGCGAAGGCCCCCGACGCGCTCGCCATGGCCGCGGATCTCACGGTCCAACTGCTCCCGACTCGCTACGATTTGCGTAACGGCTGGGGGCCGGAGAGGGTGGACCAGGTACTCACCGAGGGCTGCTTCCCACTGCACCCGGTCACTACGGGTCTGCTCTGCACCCTCCAGTTGCAGCAGGGCACCGTGGTTCGCTCCGTTCTGGGCTTCGTCCGCAAGGTACTTGAAGAGCATGGCGGAGAAGAGGTGCTGACCACCCGCGGCCCCCGTGCCGAACCGGTGCCGAATTGGGTCCATGCCGCCGCTCTGGTCGATTGGTTCGGCGACGCGATCACCGGTGACCTCACCGGGCAGGCGTTCTCTCAGTATCAGGCCGCCGTGCAAAATGCTGGCCCCGCGCTCCCCGCGGTGCAAGCCGATACGCTGAAAGCCATCCTCCTCCAGACCGTTGCGGCGCTCAAGCCGACGGGGCAGGACGAGCGCGCCTATGCGCGCCTTGTGGCCGTCCTGACGGGGCACTCCGAGGCCGAGTGCGATGCCGCTCTGCGCGAGTTGGCCGCCCGGCTTATTATCGACCGCGACGTCCTGAAACCCCTCTACCGATTCTTCCCGCCAGGCGGCGGTACGAAGATCAAGGACCTGGACAATGAGGTCCAGCGTCGAGTGGGCTCGCCGAAGTTGGAGGCCGCAGATTGCATGCGGCTCAACGAAACATGGCAGAAGAACGGTCGCCTTGCACCGATACCGGTCGCGCCGCTTCCCGCGATGCACGATGCGGATTACGCGGCGCAACGCTGGATACTCCCGCGCACGATGTGTAACGCGGCAAACCTGAAGAGACTGGCCCAGGCGTGCCGTATCGAGAGGGCCGGCATCCGGCTCCGGCGGGGCGTCGTAATCTACGCCCTCGCGCAGACCGAGGAGGAGTTGCGCCGCCTGCGAGAGAACGCGGATACCCTGCTCCAGGAGGCGTTCGGAACCGATCTGTGTCTGCCGGTCATACTCGCTATCCCCAGCGAACCACGCCCTAACCTGCTCCTGCACGCGCTGAAGGAGCGCACCTTGGCAGAGATGCCACAGCACGAGCAGAACCAATTTGGCTCCGAAGCGATCAGCGCCGCCCGCGCGAAGTATGAAGAGGCTGTGGTGCAGGAGTTGAACCTGCTGATGTCTGGCCTGGAACTGCACGTCCCGCCCGCCTTTCGGGCGGTCGCGCGGGCAGCCGAAATCGCCTCCTCCTCTCAAACGCGGCTGCGAATCCTGCTGGAGGAGTGCTACAAGTACGCGTACACCGGCCTAGTTCCCGGATTCAAGGGCAACCTTCCTGCCTCGACACCCAGGCTCAAGGCAGCGGTTAAGGAGATTGCCAATCTCCTCCTGTTCCAGTCGAAGCTCACCGAACCTGACCGCCGCGTCAACGCCATCGCGAACGACATTTACCTCCACTACCTGCGCGACGGTCGGCCAGAGAGTTGGACCCTGATATCTGTCTCCAACCACCTCCAGGAGCCCACGCAGCCGAAGGTCAAGAAGGGCTGGGCGCATCTGGACGACGCCTTCGCCCCAGAGAAACAGCGGGTGTCTGTGAAGGACGCCCTGCTCCCCCTCCTACAGCCGCCGTTCGGCTACGACCTGAATCATCTTACGCTGCTGTTTTGCGCATGGTTTGCCCGCAACCGGGATCAGATCAAGATCTATGAGGCGGGCCTCCCCCGGAGTATCGGTGACTTCCAACCGGATATCGAGAAGCATCAACTCATCGACGCCCTGTGCTACCTGCGGACGGACGTGCGCATCGAGCGGACGGACCGCGATGCCGAGGCGCGGCGTGTTCGCGTGCTCCTCGACCACGTGCGCCAGAACCGCCTCTCCGCCGAGGACGCCCGCAAGACCATTGCCGACCTGCGCGCCATAGCGGGGCAGGCCGAACTGGACTCCACCGTCGCAGGAGATGCTGAGCGTCTCGCCGACCTCCTGGCGCAGAACCTGAAGGAGCTCACCACCTACGAGACGATCGAGCAGGATATCCTGTCGGCACTCGACGCACCGCGCAGCACGCCTCACGACGTGGCGCGCCTCTACAAGCGCATCAGCACGCTCCCCGCGCTCTCGCATATCCAGCGTGGCAGCGCCCTGAGCGAAGAGCAGTTGCGCGCCAGAATCACCCAGAAACTGGAAGCGCGCGTCCTCGAACGGTGCCGGACACTCGCCAACCTGCAACAACTCGAAGACTTCAAAGAGCAGGATCGCGAACTCGAGGAGCTGGCGCAGCTTGCCGTCGAGCACGGCAATGCGTCCCTACGCACCCATGTAGTAACCGCCCGTAGAGAGCTGGAAAAGGCGAAGAAGGCGCGCGAGGACGAGCGCAAGGACGCGGAACTGCGTGAGTACCTCCGCGGGCTCCGCCACCAGTCCTTCGACGCCATGTCGATCAAAAATCTGCGGAACCTGGCGACTGAGCTGGAGAGCTGCCGGCCCGTGACTCCGCTGGTGCAGGCCGAACTCGGCAGCCTTCGCGATGCAGTCCAATGCGCTCTCTCTGACCTCGAAACGTTCGCCGAGGGGATGACGGCGCGCCTGGATGCAATCGACACCCCCGCCGCCCTGGAAGTATTTCGCGCTCAGCTGAACCGGCAGGCCAGCCGGTACGATGGTAGTCCCGAAGAGGCATTGCTCGCTGCCGCCACTGAGAGAGCAGAGGGTATCGCGGGGGCGTTCGCCGCGCTGCAGCGTGCGTCGGTGCCGACAGTTACCTCCCCGGAGGAGGCCGACGCGCTGATTCGGGGGCTAGAAGAGGCCCGCATTCAGTTCACCCCACACTTCTCCCCTCCCCAGGCGGACCTGTTCGCAAAGGCGGTCGCGCGGGTACGCTCCCTGAGTGACGGCGAGGCGCAACGGGCTATTGCCGCCCTCGAAGAGTTGGAGCGGCGAGCCGCGGCGGACCATACGAACCTCTCAGACCTCCAGCGGCGCCTGGAGGTGCCCTTGCCGTTCCTGCCGGAGAACCAGCGGCCGCGGCTCGTCGCATTGCGTGCCCAGATCCGCGAGCGGATTGACGCCGACGAGATCGAGGCCATCGTCGCCCGGTTCCTGGCGCTGTCCTCACCGGAGCACCGCCAACACTGTCTGGCGCGCCTCCAATCCCTCGTAGCGGATACGGTGGGGGCGAGATGATCCTGCTGGACTGGACGGGCGATGCCGTGCCGCCGGAGGGTGTCACGCTCGTGAGTGATGAACGGACCCTGCTGGCAACTCTACGGCACTGGCACGGCCGCCCGGCGCCGGGCCTCCTGGTACGCGGCGAGGCCTTGTGCCGCTGGGCGGCTCGGTTCGCCGCCGCGCGTGGACTCGACACGCGCGCGGCGGTCTCGGCGCGCGACACACTACGCATGCTCTGCCCCGAGTCTGACGGTGCGGAACTTGCCATCCTCGCCCGCCGACTCGCTGACGCCGGCGTCGATCTCACGGCGCTCACGCTCGCATCACCCGCGCTGCCAGCGGAGGGGGAAGCAGGGGGCACGTTCTGGGAGCGGGTGGCCGCCTGGCTTCCGGACGTTCTTGCTTCGCTCTTTCCGGACGGCCCCTGGCATACGCCGCCCTCGCCGGACCATGCCGCGCGCTTCCTGCTGTGGCTGGACGCCGGGACAGACGAGGGCGGTACCGACGCAGAATGGGCCGAATTCGCACCGCTCATCCAGCGTCAAGTTGAGATCTGGCGCGGACGCGCGCGGGCCAGTGGCCTGATGGACACCAGTCCTTTGACGCGCCTGGCGTACATTTCCGGGATTAGCATTCCGGGAGCGGCAACACAGGCCCTGGACAAGCTACTGCTCGGCCATGCGCCCCCGGAGAAGGGAGTAGAGGACGCCCCCGAAGAGAACAGAGCCGCTTCGGAACTGTTCCCCGCAGCGATTCCCCCGCGGTGGGAGGCGCGCGCGCGCGAACGATGGTCGGCACTTGTCCCGTCTCTAGGCATAGCGGGACTGCGGGCGCGGCTCGCGGAGGTGCCGCTGGCGCCCGCGCTCCGGACCATCGCCGCGGAACTGGAAGCGGACTACTATAGTGCCTACCCGGAACAGTTGACCCCCACGATCCTGCGCGACCTTTCCGCGGCGCTGCCGGCGCATCGCCTGGAGTCGCTCCGCCGTGCATGCCCGCCGCCCGCTCCGCCCCCCCTTGCGCGAAATGCCACCTCCGCCGAAGCGATTCGCTGGTTTGAAGATGCCTACTTGCCGTACCGGCTCTGGGAACGCCGATTTGGCGACACCGCGGCGCACGCAACCATCGCTGCGGCAGCCCGCTCCTTCGCCCAGTGGCGCCTGGCCACCTATCCGGCCGCCCTGGCAGGTGGTCCTGGTCACGATGCGCTGGCCACGTCCGAAGCGCGGCGCCTTCGCGAAAGCCGCCTAGCGACACCGGAGACGCTGACCCTGTGGGTTATCCTGGATGGACTCCCCTTTCCGAATGCCGATCTCTTCCGGCGGGAACTGTGCCGGCGGGAATCGCGGCTGACCGAGGTCCGCGCCACCGCAGTCTTCGCTCCGCTTCCTACCATCACCCGCTTCGCCAAGCCCGCTCTGATGAACGGAATGCCCCCGCGTAACGCCGCGGAGTTCACAGACACGCCGGAGCCCTGCTTCGAAGGCGCCCGCCGCGTCACTGAGAAGGACGCCGCTACGGTCGCTGCTACCGCCCCGCCCGGTTCGGTCCTGGTCTTCAGCCACTGTCAGCCGGACAAGGCGTACCACGACCCGCCCGCTGCAACGGCAGAGCAGCGCGCCGCGGGAATGCTGGAAGGACTGGTGGAGATTATCCTCCAGGTCGTTCGAGCGGTACCGAACGACCGCCGGTTGCGTCTGGTCCTTGCCACCGACCACGGCCGGATGCTGTCGGCGGACGTACCCCGCCGAACCATATGCCCGCCGGGCATGCGCGCGGAGGGCCGTGCCGCTTGGAAGGAGCCGCAGGAGTCTGGAGTACAACTCCCCCCCCCTGAGTGGACAGACTCGGCTCCCTGTGCCCTTCTGAACGGCGACCGCTTCGGTGTGCCGACGGATGTCCTGGTGCACCTGGACGACGGGGCGTTCCTGGAATCGGACGGGAGGGGGGGGCGCGCCCCTTATGCGCATGGTGGTCTCTGGCCCGAAGAGGTCGTTTGCCCCTGGATTGAGTTTGCCCGTGACGTGGTCATCCCCCGCCTTACGGCCCGTCTATCGGGCAGCGGGCGGGCGGGCGCGGCGGCCACTCTCGTCCTTGCCGTCGAAAACCCGGGACCAACGGCCGTACGCCTTCTGCGCGCTCGGCTCTGGGGCGACGGGGGCTGGTCCGGCCCGGAACATCTGGTCATTGAGGACGTAGTTGGTCCGCTGTCGCAGGGGGAATGCTCCCTCGCGCTCGCGCCCTGGCCTAGTCCCGAGACCCGCCTGCGCGCCACCCTGGAGTGCGCGCTGCTAGACAACGGACTCCCGTTCGCGGTGGAGTGCAGCGTCGAGATCTCAAGCGAGACCCTTTACCGGCGCACACTGGATGCGCGGGACCTCGACTTCTAAGGCGGACGTGAGAATGGACGACTATTCCTCCGAACCGGTAGACATTACGGCGCTGTCGGCGCGGGTGCGAGATATCTTCGGCGATCTGGCTATTGACAAACGCCGCCTGCAGGCGAGTGGTCTGCTGAAGCGCGGTGTCCCCGGATACGTGGCCGAATGGGCACTCGACACCATCATCCCCGGAACCGGCCCACTCAGCCCGGACGAGGTAGAGCGCATCCAGGAATGGGCCAGCCGCGCTATCCCGCGGCCGGACGACCAGAACCTGATACGCGCGCGCTTGCTCTCTGGCGAGATGGTGAAGGTCCTCACTCCTCTCCAGATAGACATCATCCTTAACCGCAGCCGCCAGGAGATACTGGGCCGCCTTGCCTCGCTCGGGATCCACGACGCGCACGTCAGCGAGGATCTGGCCCGCAGCTACCCAGAACTCTTGAAGGGCGGCATGTGGGGCATCGCACAACTCCTGAATACGGAGGAGGGAGTTGTACTCTCCGGCTTCAAGCCCATGCAAGCGTCTGTGGACCTGTCTCTGTGGCGGGAAGCGCGCGCGCGTTTCTCCCTAGCCGAATGGCGGGCGTTACTTCTGGTGTCTATGGGCTACCTCCCTTCCGCGTTCTCCGATGAGGAGCAGACTCTGATCCTGTGCCGTCTGCTGCCCCTGGTGCAGAAGAACATGCACCTGATCGAACTGGCACCTAAGGGGACGGGGAAGAGCTTCTTCTACGAGAACATCAGCCCGCGCGTACGTCTCGTCTCCGGAGGCAACATCTCGCCTGCGGTGCTGTTCGTCAACAATGCCAACGGTCTGCCGGGCCTGCTCGCGCGGTTCGCTGTCGTCGTTCTGGATGAGGTGCAGACGTTGCGCTTCGAAAAGCCGGAGGAGATCGTTGGAGGCCTTAAGGGTTACCTTGCGAACGGCCAACTCACGCGCGGGGGACTGCATCAGATGGCGAGCGATTGCGGCCTGGTCCTTCTGGCAAATGTTCTGCTCGACGAGCACCAGAATCCGGTGGCCGACCCCCTGATCCGGGACCTACCGCCGTTCCTTCAGGAGACTGCTTTCCTCGACCGGATGCGCGGCATTCTTCCCGGGTGGAAGATCCGGAAGCTCAGCGGGGCCTCCTTCGCGAGTTCCACCGGGTTGAAATCTGACTTCTTCGGCGATGCCCTCCTAGCTCTGCGCGAGGATCTGGCGATCGACCAGATGTGCGCCCAGCGCGTCCGCCTGCTGGGAACGCGGGCGTATCGGCGGAACGAGGAATCGGTCCGAGCCATAGCTTCAGGACTGACCAAAATCCTCTTTCCACACGGGCAGTTCACCCAGGAGGAATTTGCCCGCTACTGTGTGGACCCGGCTATTGAGTTGCGTCAGTTGGTGTGGAACCAACTCTACCAACTCGACGCCGAGTACCGCCAGTTCGACCGTGACCTACTCTACGATATCTCGTGACGTCGCCTGGTCTTCTCTCGATGTGGCTTCGACGGCTATGTTCAGCCCCGTTTTTGTTTTGAGGTACGACGCCTCCCTCGTACTGGAGTGGTCAAAGAACTCGACCGAGAGCGTTGGCAGCGTTACCTTTATACGGAAGCGCAAGAGCGGGTGGGCCTCGGTCTCGAAATCACGGTACGCCAGGTAGGAGACTTTTCCCGAGTGCCGGTGCAGTTTGATCACGTCCGCCTCCTCAACCTCACCCACGAGAGCCCGGGCGCAGCCTTCGTAGATGCGGAGCAGCGGCGCGGTCTCGGGAAGCGCACTTCGATGCAGCAGCAGCGCATTGTCCACGAGTCGGCCGACCTTCGATTGGCGACACGCCGCATCGATAGCCGCCGCGTCCCCTGCCCGGAACAGAAGCGCGTCGGCTTCCGCGCACGCCCGAGCGTAGGAGCCGAAGAAGGCCCGAGCGTCCCGTTGGGTCGGGAGTGGCAACGCCGAGAGCGGCGGGCGCCGGGGGAAGCGCGACAGCGCCAGGTACACCAGAAGGTCTTCCGCCCGCTTCGCCGCAATCTCGGTCCAGGCGTCCGCCCCGGTCACGCGGTTAACCAGCATGAGCGCCCGCTTCGCCGACCCAAAGCGCTCCACTACCTGCGCATACTCCGGCAGATCTTCCGGCCCAGGGATGCGCCCCAGCCGTGCCAGTGCTGCCATAAACGGCTCCAATACCGCGCCATGCTCCGCGAAGCGCCGCTCCAGCGTGCGCATCGGCGGCACGGACACGGTACGCCGGTATCGGTCAGCAAGAAATCTCTGTCGGAAAGACTCGTCGCGAAAGCCGTAGAAGACACCTGGGGCAGCGGGTAGTGCGTCCACCTCGAGTGTCCCCTCAATGTAGGCGCGCAGCTCCACCTGGGAGTAATATTTCTGGAAGGTGCCCCGCGAGGTGGCTATGGAGTTTAGTGCGTTGCGGTTTTCGCCTGATTCCATTTCCGGTTTTG
>CALEKU010000199.1 GCA_937902745.1 uncultured Armatimonadota bacterium | reverse complement strand
TTACTTCGGGCGGACGGGTTCGACGCAGAGGCCCTGGAAGATGCCGTGCGAGGAGGCGACGGTGACGCCGCTGCCGACGACACAGTTTTCCAGGTAGGTGCCCGCCTTGACCACCGCGCCGTCCCAGAGGACGGAGTTGACGACGGTGGCGCCCTTCTCGATGACCGCGCCCGCGCCGACCACGCTGTAATCGCGCACCTCGCCCTCAACCTTCGCGCCCGCGCAGACGACGCAGGTGTTCGCGACCTCCGCGCCCTTCGGGAACTCGACGTGGACCTTGCCGTCGATGCAGTCGCGCTGCGCCTGGCGGTAGATGGTGAGGTTGCCGACGTCCTTCCAGTAGGCGTCGGAGGGGACGGCGAGCATCTTCTCGCCCTTCTCCAGCAGCAGCGGGAGGACGTTCTTGCCGAGGCCGTAGAACGTGTCGGCGGGGATGTAGTCGAACACCTTCATGTCGAAGACGTAGATGCCGGTGTTCGCGAGGTTGGAGAAGGCTTCGCCCTTCGCGGGCTTCTCCTGGAAGCGGGTGATGAAGCCCTGATCGTCGTGAACGGCGATGCCGAACTCGCTGGGGTCCTCAACCGGGGTCACGCTGATGGTCGCCGTCGCGCCCTTCTCGTGGTGCGCCTTAACGACGGCGGAGATGTCCGTGTCGGTCAGGTCGTCGCCGCCCAGGACCAGCAGGGTGTCGTCCGAACCATCGCGGAAGAACGACTCCAGCCGCTTCAGGCCGCCCGCGTCCCCGCACAGTTCGTCCTCGCGGCTGTAGGTGATGCGGACGCCGTAGTCGCTGCCGTCGCCCAGGGTGTCGATGATCTTCTGGCCGAGGTACTGGACGTTCACGGCGATGTCCGTGACGCCGTGGCGGCGCAGCAGGTCGATCAGGTGGCCCATGACGGGCTTGCCGACGACGGGGACGACGGGCTTCGGGAGCGAGCGAGTGAGCGGGTCGAGGCGGGAGCCGATGCCGGCTCCCAGGATCATAGCCTTCATGCACCCATTGTACAGGAAACCGGCCGCCCGGAAGCGAGCAGCCTACCGGTTTCTACGCCTCTTTACCGAAAAACGCCCGGACGCTATCGGCAACGCACTCGCGCTGCTCGGTGGTCAGTTCCGGCACCACGGGCAGAGACAGGACTTCGCGTCCTGCCCGCTCGGCCTCGGGCATATCGCCGGGCTCGTAGCCGAGATAGCGATACGCCTCCTCCAGGTGCAGCGGCCCGGGGTAGTAGATGCCGCTGGCAACGCCGTGCGCCGCAAGGTAGGCGCGGAGCGCGTCCCGCTGTCCGTCTAAGACGCGCACGGTGTACTGATGGTACGTATGCACGTTCTCAGGCGCGCGGCAGGGCGTGACCAGCCCCTCCAGGTCGGCGAAGCGCTCGTCGTAGTAGGCAGCGTTCTCGCGCCGCTTCTCGTTCCAGACGTCCAGGTGCGGGAGTTTGACGGAAAGCACCGCCGCCTGGATGGCGTCGAGGCGGGAGCAGATGCCGACGTACTTGTACTGGTACTGCTGCGACGAGCCGTGCGAGCGCAGGCAGCGCAGCTTCTCGGCCAGCGCGTCGTCGTTGGTAAGCACCATACCGCCATCGCCCGCCGCCCCGAGGTTCTTGGTGGGGAAGAACGAGAGCGTGGTGAGGAGCGACCACTGCCCCACCGGCAGGCCCCGGTGCGAGCAGCCGATAGCCTGGGCCGCATCCCCGATCAGGGGCAGGTCGTGGGCGGTGGCGATGCGGGTCAGCGCCTCCATGTCGGCCATCTGCCCGAACAGGTGGACGGGGAGGAGGGCGCGAGTACGGGAGGTGATCGCCGCCTCGGCCTTCGCCGGGTCGAGGTTGTAGGTGACCGGGTCGATGTCCGCAAACACGGGCTTGAGGCCCAGCAGCGCGATGACCTCGGCGGTGGCGACGAACGTGAACGGCGTGGTGACGATCTCGTCGCCGGGCTCCAGATCGAGCGCCAGCAGGGAGAGCATCAGAGCATCCGTGCCCGAGTTCAGGCCGATGCCGTGCTTCGCGCCGCAGACCGCGGCCACCGCCCGCTCAAACGCCGCCACACCCTCGGTGAGGCCGAAGTGCCCGCTCTCCAGGACGGCCAGGACGGCGGCCGTCATCTCCTCCCGCAGCGGGGCGAACTGCGCGGGCAGGTCCGCGATAGAAACCTTCATGCCGTGTAAGACAGCGCTCCCAACGGTGCGATTCCGATATTATTGGGCAGGCTAATCGCCCGGCCCGACGGTGATCTTGGTGCCGCGCGCGATCAGGCTGTTCGCGCCGAAGACGGAGGGAACGGTAATCACCGTCTCGTCCTCCACCCGCACCGAGTTGTCGAGGATAACGCCGGTCAGCGTGACGTTGTCGCCGACGATGACCCCGTCCTCGAAGATGCAGTCGGTCAGCGTGGCGTTCGTGCCGATCCGACAGTTCGGCCCGATGACCGTCCGGCCCGAGATCGAGGTGCTGGCCCCGACGCGGCTGTTCGTCCCGATGTGCACCGTGGGCGCGACGTGGGTCGTGGGGTCCACTTCCACGCCGGACTGGGCCCAGTAGCCGCTCGACGTCCACTCCCCCACCACCTCCACGGCGATGTCCCGGTTGAGGATCGCCTCGGTCGCCATGCGGTACTGCTTGGGCCGGCCGATGTCGAGCCAGTAGCCGTCCAGCGCGACGCCGTAGATAGGGGCGTTCTCTTCCAGAAGCTTGGGGTAGGTCTCCCGCTCGATCGACACGGGCCGCCCGGAGGGGATGGCGTCCAGAGCCTCCGGCTGCATCACGTAGATACCCGCGTTGATGGCGTCCACCCCGGTGTGCTCGACGTCCGGGTTCGCCGCCAGCATCTTCTTCTGGGCCTCGCTTGGCTCGCGGAACTCCTTCACTCGCCCGGTTTCGTCGGTAATGATGACCCCATACGGACTCGGCGAGGGCACCTCCTTGAGCGCGATGGTGACCAGGGCGCTCTTCTCCTTGTGGAAGCGGATAATCGAGGAGATGTCGAAGTCGGTGAGCACGTCGCCGTTGAGCACCACTACCGTGTCACGGCCGGCGATGTTCTGGGCGTTCTTGATGGCGCCAGCGGTGCCGAGCGGCTTCTCCTCCAGCGCATAGCGCATCTTCACGCCGAAGGCGGAGCCGTCGCCAAAGTGCCCGGCGATCTTATCCGCCATGTAGTTCGTGCAGAAGATAATCTCTTCAATGCCGTGGCGCTTGAGCAGGGCGACCTGGTACTCCAGGAAGGGCCGGTTGACGACAGGGATCAGCGGCTTGGGGCGTGTATAGGTGAGAGGCCGAAGGCGAGTGCCCGCACCGCCGGCTATGATGATACCCTTCATTCCACGGACTACTCCTTAACCACAGTTGCGGGGGCTCGGCCCGCCGCCTCAGTCGCGCCCCCGGAGCATCTGCTCCAGGTGAGCGCGCAGTCCTTCCCCATGTTCGGGGTCGGCCAGAGCGAACGTGACGAACGCCCGGAAGTACGAATCCAGTCCGCCGATGTCGTGGCGGGCCTCCCCCACCTGCAGCGGCACCGCGACGCCGCCGCTTCCCGCCCGCAGCAGGGCGCGGAGGGCGTCGGTCAGTTGCACCTCTCCCCCCTTCCCGGGGGGCGTCGCGCGAATCGCGTCGAACACTTCGCCGGGGACCACGTACCGTGCGGCGGCGGCGAAGGCGCTGGGCGCCTCATGCGGCGCCGGCTTTTCCACGATATCGGTGATGGCAAGAAACGGGCCATCCGCGGGCGAATCCGGCGCAGGCGCCACCACGCCATACCGGGAGATGCGCTCCTCCGGCACGCGCTGCACCGCCAGGGCGACTCCAGCCCCCTGCTCCGCGCACGCGCGCACCAGACGCCGAACCAGATCCCCCGGCTGCGCCTCCTCGAATACCGCGTCGCCCAGGGCGACCACGAACGGCTCCCCGGGCCGCAGCGCAGACTCCGCCTGCAGAATGGCGTCCCCGAGGCCGCGCATCTCGGGCTGCAATACGTAGATGAACGAAACGCCCTCGCGGCCGTCCCCGAAGCGCTCCCGTATGAAATGTTCCTTAGCCGGGGAGAGAACAAACACCACGCGGCGCATGCCCGCCGCGGCCAACTCCCCGACGATGCGCTCCAGGGCCAGATACCGGCCCACAGGAAGCATCTCCTTGGGAATCGATTCGGAGAGGGGACGGAGACGGGTGCCGAACCCGGCGGCCGGCACCACGGCGGTGGTCACGGCAGGAGGAGCGTCCCCCGTGGGGGTGGGAACGCTGTTTATCGTGTCAGGTTCGGACTGCGGCATCGCGCTAAAAAAGGACGCCCCTGATGCAGGCTGCCGTAGCCCACGGGCGCGTCCTCCCAGTTCAGACCGGCGTAAGACAGCCTTGCTACTCGATACGATAGCACAGAAAGGTAGCCTTGTCAAAGCCCGCGCCGGGGCCGAGTTTACGCCAGCAACGGGCGCAGGACGTTGCCGTGAACATCGGTCAGGCGCATGTCGCGCCCCCCGAAGCGGACGGTCAGGCGCTTGTGGTCCACCCCCAGCAGATGCAGGATCGTCGCGTGCAGGTCGTACATCTCGACCGGGTTTTCCACTGCACGGTACCCGAACTCGTCGGTGGCGCCGTAGACGGTGCCGCCCTTCACGCCGCCCCCCGCCATCCACATAGTGAAGCCGAACGGGTTGTGGTCGCGGCCGTCCGCCCCCTGCGCCATCGGCGTACGCCCAAACTCACCGCCCCAGAGTACCAGGGTGCTTTCCAGCAGACCGCGCTGCTTCAGGTCGGCCAGAAGCCCGGCGATAGGCCGGTCCACCGCCCGGGCATTGTCCTCATGCCCCGCCTTCAGGGCGGAGTGCTGGTCCCACCGGTCGCGCCCGGTAGCCGGACAGGTCAACTCGATGAAGCGGACGCCCCGCTCCACGAGCCGGCGCGCCACCAGGCATTGCAGCGCGTAGGTGCGCGTCGGTCCGTACGGGTGGTCCAGGCCGTACAGGCGCTTCGTGGCCTCGGTCTCCTTCGACGTGTCCATGAGGTCGGGCACCGCACTCTGCATCCGGAACGCCATCTCATAGTTGCGAATGGCGGAGTCCACCGCCGCGTCGTTCCCCAGGCGCGCCAGCGCGCTCCGATCCAGCCGGCGCATCAGTTCGAGTTTGCGCCGCTGGGCCGCCTCGGTAGCTTCCGCCGGCTTCAGGTCCGCGACCGGCCGCTCGCCGGGCAGGAACAGCGAGCCCTGGTATGTGGGAGGCAGGAACCCGCTCCCGAAGCAGTCCAGGCCGCCCGGAGGAACCAGTCCCCCATTCAGGACGATGAAGCCCGGCAGGTCGTCGCAGTCGCTCCCGAGCCCGTAGGTCGCCCAGGCCCCCACCGAAGGGCGCCCCTGCGCCCCGTTCCCCGTGTGGAGGAAGTAGTTGGCGTTGGTGTGTTCCGAGAAGTTCGACGTCATCGACCGGATCACGCACAGGTCGTCGGCATGCTTCGCCACCTCCGGGAACAGTTCCGAGACCTCCAGCCCGCTCTGGCCATGCCGGGTGAAGGCCCAGGGAGAGCGGAGAACGTTGCCGTTGTCGTTGAACTGGGTCCGGGGTGTTTCCATCGGGAGCGGCTTGCCGTGGTACTCGGCGAGCTTCGGCTTGGGGTCGAACGTGTCCACCTGGCTCGGTCCGCCGTCCATGTACAGGAAGATGACGGAGCGCGCCTTCGCCGGGTGGTGGGTCCGCGGCGGCGCGGAGCCACCCGCCCGGGCGGACGCCTCCCCGTTCAGGAGCGCGGAAAGGGCGAGCGCGCCGAACCCGCCGGCGCAGAAGGAGAGCATCTCGCGACGGGTCACGCCGCGGAGAGAAAGGCGGTGCGGCATTGGGAAGAGTGGTTCAGCGGACAAAGATGAACTCCTTGACGTTGAAGAGCACATGGCACAGGTCGGCCCACGCCGCCAGGTCGCGCCCGTCGCCCACAAAGGCAACCGCCTCGGCGCGCTCCGCGGCGGTCGGCGGGCGCCCAAACGCAGAGGCATACAGGGCATCCACGCGCGCGGCGGGCGGCGCGTCCGGCATCTCCCGCAGGACGCGCTCCGCCCACACTCCCGCCTGCTGGCGCACGAATGGGCCATTCATCAGGGCGAGAGCCTGCGCCGGGACGTTGGAGGTGGTCCGCCGTCCCATGCACGTAAACGGGGTCGGGAAGTCGAACGCCAGCATCCACGGTGACAGGAAGTTGCGGCGCACGGAGAGGTACAGGCTGCGGCGACCGTCGCCGTCCAGCGGGCCGGAGGCGGGGCGCCCGAGCCCCCTGGTGAACTCCGTCAGGTGGGTCGGCACCGGCGCCCCCCCCATCCGCCGGTCGAGCCGTCCGGAGACCGCCAGCAGCGCGTCACGGATCGCCTCGGCCTCCAGGCGGCGCACCGGCATACGGTGCAGCAGGGCGTTGTTCGGGTCTTTTTTGGCGGCGCGCGCATCGACGCCCGCCCCGCCGCTGTCCATGCGGTAGGTCGAGGAGAGCACCATTAGCCGGTGCATCGCCTTGATCGACCACCCCGTCTTCACAAACGTCACCGCGAGCCAGTCCAGCAGTTCCGGGTGTGTGGGCCGGGCGCCCATGTGCCCGAAGTCGTCGGGCGTCGCGACCAGACCGGCGCCGAAGTGGTGCTTCCACAGGCGATTCACCATTACTCGCGCCGTCAGGGGGTGGTCCGGGCGGGAGAGCCAGACGGCCAGTTCGCGGCGCCCGCTGCCCGCGGAGGGGCCTCCCCCCGACACCGCGGGGGCGGCCTCGCGCCCAAAGAGGGCGAGTTGCAGCCGCGGTGCGGTCTCCCCCAGCGTCTGATGGTTGCCGCGCACAAACACCTTCTCGTCTTCGCCGTCGCCCTCACACAGGGCCGGGGCGCGGGTCGGGGATGGGACGGCGCTCTCCAGCACGGCCACCCGCCGCGCCGTTTCCGCGACGGCAGCGGGCGCGGCACCCAGGTCTCCGGCGCAGATCAGCCGGTCCAGGGCATCCAGAGCGTCGGCGTCCGCGGGCTGTCTCTCTCCCGTCGCCCACCGATCCAGGGCGCCTTCCAGGGCCGCGCGCACCTCTCCGGCAGGCTTTCCGTGGAGGGCGTTCGGTTCGGACGGGGCCTGTGGGCTGTCGGAGAGGACCGCGGCGTCCAGCCGCACCCAGCCGTCGAAGGGCTTATCCGGCGGGGCGAGCGGGTTCTGCGACAAACAGGTCAGCGGGCCGTCCAGCAACTCGATGTACGCTCGCCGCCCCTTCCATAGACGCAGGTCGATGGTCACCCACTGCGGCGCCGGTGCGTTCACCGTGCGCGCCAGAGGGCCGTAGATCGGGTCGCGGATCACCTGGAAGTTATCCACAATCAGGTGCAGGCGCCCCTGCCGCCCGCTCGCCTTCAGATGTAGAAAGTCCCGGTTCAGGTCGAACGCGGGCGAGCGCAACCCGCCCTCGAACCGGACCAGTCGCCGCGCGCTGTGCGCGATGCCCGACCGGGGAATCAGGCCCAAAACCGGCCGCGCCGGG
The DNA here is from genome assembly GCA_937902745.1 of uncultured Armatimonadota bacterium. GTDB lineage: Bacteria > Armatimonadota > Armatimonadia > Armatimonadales > Armatimonadaceae > CALEKU01. The sequence continues at coordinate 38,755 of CALEKU010000199.1, read as the reverse complement.
TCCGACGACACTACCAGATCGCCCGGTGCAGCCGGAGGGCCGGCGAACGCCGCCCCGGTCCCCCGCCAGGAGGCGGGCGCGGGCAGCGGAGTCCCGGCCGGGCCGCCCGCCAGCGGGGCGACCGCCGCTGCCAGCCGGGCGTCCGGGAGCGCCCGGAGCGCCGTTTTCCAGTGGTCGGCCAGGGCGCGGCGCGGCAGGTGAGCGTCGAGGGCATCCCGCTCCCGAGCCGGACGGGCGAACGTCTCCGGGGCATCAAGGTGCGCCTGGAGGTAGCGCGAACTCTTCAGGATGCCGTAGAGGGCGTAGTAGTCCTTCGTGGGGATAGGATCGAACTTGTGGTCGTGGCAACGGGCGCAGGCGACGGTCTGACCAAGGAACGCCTTTCCGAAGACGTCGATCTGGTTGTCGATGCGATCGGCCTGCTCCTGGCGAACGTCCACCGGGGAGTGCTTCCCCTCCCCCAGCCACCAGAACGCCGTCCCGAGCACGGACTCGTTGCGGCCGGTGACCGGGTCGCGCCGGGGATCTGCCATCAGGTCGCCGGCGATGTGCTCACGGACGAAGCGATCGTACGGCACATCGGCGTTGAAGGCGCGGACCACATAATCGCGGTATTGCCAGGCGTTTGGGATGTCGAAATCGTACTCGTGGCCGAGCGACTCGCCGTAGCGCATCAGGTCGAGCCAGTGGCGGGCCCACCGCTCACCGCAGGCCGGAGAGGCCAGCAGGCGCTCCACCACCCGCTCATAGGCGTCCGGACGCGTGTCGGCCAGGAAGGCGCGCGTCTCCGCGGGGGTCGGGGGCAGACCGGTGAGGTCGAAGGTGACGCGGCGCAGGAGAGTGCGCCGATCCGCGGGCGGCGCGGGCTTCAGTCCTGCCGCTTCGAGTTTGGCGAGCACGAAGGCGTCCACGGGGTTGCGCCCCCACGCTGCCGCCCCCTTCGGCCGGGGGATGGCGGGCGCCTTCACCGGCTGATAGGCCCAGTGCCGCCGCCGCGCTTCAAGCGGGAAGCCGGCCTCGGGCCGGGCGGCGGGCGCCGTCGCCTTCGGTACCGGCGCCCCGCGGCGCACCCACTCCTCCAGGGCAGCAATCTGCTCCGCGGGGAGTTTGCCCGAGGGGGGCATCTTCGGCGCCGGCCCGGTGAAGCGGACCGCATGGATCAGTGTGCTGGCGTCCGGCTTGCCCGGGGTGACAGCGCCGCGCAGGGCCTCCGGGCGGTCCAGGCGCAGGCCCGCGGCGGGCTCCGCGCCGCTATGGCAGGAGACGCAGTGGGTGGCGAGCAGGGGCCGCACGCGCTTCTCAAAGAACTCCAGGTCTTCGGGACTCGCGGTGGGCGGTACAGGCGCAGGTGGAGCCGGGCGCCCCGCCGACGCGATCACGACGGGGACCAGGAGGAGCAGGAGGGCGGATATCCCGCGGGCGGCCTTCATCTGCGGAGATTGTACACCGGCTTGGCGCCCCCGCGGAAAAAATCCCGATTCAGGCGCGCGAGCGGCCGCTGCGCCACAGGGCGTAGGCGTTCTCGAAGCCGGTCTCGACCGGCCACGCCCGGCCGCGGTTCTTCGTCTCGAACGATGACTTCCACCGGTCGTGGAGCCAGAGCCACTGCTCCGGGTGGCTGCGCACCGCCAACTCCAGTTCCGCATTCACCCCGCTCATGATGCGCCGGACATCCGCCTCGTGGTCACCGGAGGCTTCCACGGGCTGCGGAGGGCGGCACACGATGCGGAAGTCGCCCTGCGTGGTCTGGAAGCAGAACAGAGGAATCAGCGCGGCGCCGGTGTGCAGCGCGAGCGAGGCGGGCCCCGCGACCGTGCCCGCAGGGACGCCGAAGAACGGCACAAAGACATCCCCGCTGTTCTGGTCAGGCAGAAGGCAGATCGCGTCCCCGCGCTTCAGGACGCGGAGCAGTTCCCGGGCCGAGGCGCCCTTGTTCAGCACCCGGAACCCGGCGTTCTCCCGCAGCCCCCGCACGTAGCGCGCGAAGGAGGGGTTCTCCGGCTCGCGCGCGACCACCGTCAGCGGCAGCCCCTTCACGGTCGCCAGCCAGCGGCCCAGTACCTCCCAGTTGCCCAGGTGCGCCGTCACCAGAACCACGCCGCGCTTCTCGGCGAGGGCCTGCTCGACGTGCTCCCACCCGTCCACCTCCACCAATCCCGCCAGCGTCTCGGCCGAGAGCAGCGGGCCGCGGAGGAACTCGACCACGGAGCGCCCGAAGTGCTCAAACACGCCGCGCGCGAGTCGCAGGCGCTCGGGAGCGCTCAGAGTCTCCCCATAGGCCAGGCGCAGGTTCGCGTCGGCGCGCTGCCGCTGCCGCCGTGCCAGTCGGAACGCCAGACCGCCCAGGCGCGTGCCGAAGCGCACGGACGCCGGGCGAGAGATACGAGAGAGCGCACTGCCGGCGCCCCGCATCAGGGCCAGGACGAGGCGCTGCCAGAGCACGGTGCCGGCGGCAGGTCCGCCGCTTTGTGCCTTGCCAGTGCTGGCCCTATCTATGCCGCCAACCTCCGGGGCGCTCATGTCCCCACCTCAGGACGGGGGTCCGGCACGGAGAGCTTCTGCGCGGGCGAGACGGGCGGGTGGTACCGCTGATCCACCCCTGCGTGGTACCCCCACACGGCGAAGGAAAGCGGGTAGCCGTCCTGCTCCGACATTCGGAAGAAGCCGCTGCCGGAGTGCGGGTCCTCCTCGCACTGGGCGAAGGGGCGCAGGCCGCCGGTACGCGTGGCGGCGTCTGGACGCGTAGCGCTCACCGGGGCGACGAGAACGGTGGTGCGCAGATCGGTCCCGCGCTGACGCTGCAGGTACTCCCGCAGTTCGTGGAACTCGTCTTCGCTCAGGAACTCGTTCACCATCGCCTCCGCACGGGAGCGGGCCTCGTCAGTGAGGGTGCGATAGCCGAGCAGAAGCCGCTCGTAAGGGTCCAGGGGGACCTCCCGGTCCACACGGAACCAGTGGACCATCAGGGCGTGCGTGCCTGACACTCCCGGGAGAGTGCCATAGGGCAGATAAAGTTTACGGGGCGCCAACGCGGCTGCCTCCTTCCCCGGGCTTCGCCCGAGTTGGGCCTGTATTTAGGGAACAACCGGCGGGGGCGGCGCCGGTATCGGCGCCGCCCCCGCTGCGACTGATCCGGGTGCGCAGCTAACGCCGCCCCTTGCGCGAGCTTTTGTACTTCGAGCTGCCGCGGTCGCGCGGCGCGCCCGACCGGGGGGGCGGAGCGGCCCCGCCACCGGGGCCCGCGCCCGGCCCCTGCGGCCGGAAGAGCTGCGCCTGGAGGTCGAGCGCCTTGCCGCAGCGGGAGCAGAAATAGGAGTTACGCATGACCGCCGCGGGCGGCACGGAGGACTGGAACTGGCACTCCGGACAGACCACCGTGATTTCCCGGCGCCCTCCCGGCCCTGTAAACGGGGAAGATCTCAAACTCGCATCTCCGGTCTTTCCCTTGCGCAGGAATGATGTCGCACACACAACTCGAAAAAAAGCAGCAGGGGCTTCGGCCAGAAGCCCCTGCTTCTCCTGGGCGGCGCGGCGGTGACCGGCGCGTTACCGCGTACCGTCCCCGCCGCTGCCGCACGAATTGTCACGAATTGTCCGGTCGGAGCCTACCAGCGATCACCGCCACGGCTGCCGCCACGGCCGCCACCGCCGCCGTAGCCACCACCACCTCCATAGCCGCCGCCACGACCACCGCCGCCGCCGCCGTAACCTCCACCGCCGCCACCACTGCGGCCACCGCCCCCACCGCCGCCGAAGCCACGGTCCTCGCGCGGGCGGGCCTCATTGACGGTCAGGGAGCGCCCGTCCAGGTTGTAGCCGTTGAACCGGGCGATCGCGTCGCGCGCCTCGCCGTCGTTGGGCATCTCCACGAACCCAAAGCCCTTGCTCTGGCCCGAGTAGCGGTCCTCAACGATCGTCGCGTCCGTCACCTCGCCCGCCTGCTCGAACAGACGCCGCAGGCCGTCCGTGTTGGTGCTGTAGGAGATACCCCCCACGTAGATTCGCATATCTCTGTCTCTCACGACGCCCGCTCGTGTACCGAGCGAGTGTCTCGCTTACGGTGCCCTCCGACGACGATCTGCGGTACGGTATCAAGAAACAGAGAAGCAGGTTCCAGGAACGCGTGATGGCCGCCGGGGTGATGGGGGCCATTCCACATCGGGGACTGACACTGTTTGCTGCGGATACATTACATCTGCGGGGAGAGGGCTGGTCCCGCAGAGCCACAGTACATGTTACCCTAAAGCCCTGTCAGGACGCAACAACTTTGTACACCCGCACGGGCGCGCGGACGCGCGGGCGCGGAGCCGCGAGGGACATTTTAGAAGCAATGCAGAGCGTTCGTGATTGGGAGCGTCTGGTCGCGTCGGTCGGCGCCGCGATGGCCGCGCGGGCCGCCTCAGCGCGCCCGGCGCTTGTGGTCGGCGTCAGCGGGTTCGGCGGGGCGGGCAAAAGCACCCTGGCGCGGCGACTGGCCGCCTGCGTCCCCGAAGGCAGCGCCGTGGTAATCCCTGCGGACGACTTCTGGGTTCCAGAGCGGGACGGGCGCTCCTCGGACTGGGCCTCCTACGACTGGCCGCGCCTGCGGGCACAGGTGCTGCTCCCCGCCCGCGCCGGGCATCCCGTCCGCTACCAGCCGCGGGACCCGCGCGAAGCCCCGGAGGGCGACGGGTGGCGCGAGGTGCCCGACTCCTGCCGCTGCCTGATCGTGGAGGGAGTGGGCCTGTTTCAGCCGGACCTGCTGCCGCTCTTCGACCTGAGGGTCTGGGTAGACTGTCCGCTGGCGGTGGCGGCGGCGCGAGGAATTCGGCGTGACCGGGAGGAGTACGGCATGGACACGGAGGCGGACTGGCGCGACCGCTGGGTGCCGAACGACCGGGAGTTTTTTGAGCGATTTCAACCGAATCTTTCGGCAGATTTAGTTGTCCTAACACGTGACACGTGAATGCAACTCCACGCAAACCACCCGGAAGATGAACTTCGGGCACGTTTTTGCGTCTTTAGGCGACAATGACAATGGTGTTCCGCGACAAGACTCTCACTACCCTCTGGATGACGGGCGGGGCAGCGCTTGCCCTGGCCGTCGCGCTGCCCGGGGCGCACGCAGGCGCGCAGCAGCAGAAGAAGGGTGGCAAGCCCGCTGCCGCGTCCACCGGGGGCGGCAAGACCGGCAAAACCGGCGAGCAGGTCTGGCGTGAACAGTGCGCGCCGTGCCACGGCGCGAAGGGCGAGGGCACGGGCGCCTACTCGCGCCCCCTCACCGGTGACCTTTCCGTGGGACAGCTGGCCAAATACATTGCCAAGTCGATGCCCCCCGGCCCGAAGAAGTGCTCCGTCCCCGACTCGCAGAAGGTCGCCGCGTATATCCATGACGCCTTCTACTCCCCCGTCGCGCAGGAGCGGAACCGCCCCGCCCGGATCGTGCTCTCGCGCCTGAGCGTCGGCCAGATGCGGAACGCGGTCGCGGACCTGGTGGGCGGCTTCCGCCCGAACGGGGCGTGGGCCAAGGAGGAGCGCGGCCTGAAGGCAGAGTACTTCAAGGCCCGGCACTTCCAGGAAAAAGAGCGCGTGATGCAGCGCGTCGACCCCGAGGTACGCTTTGACTTCGGCACGGCCGGGCCGACCGGCGGCGAGTTTGACCCGCACCAGTTCTCGATCCGGTGGAACGGCAGCCTGGTCGCACCCCAGACCGGGCGTTACGAGTTCGTGGTCCGCACCGAACACGCCATGCGCCTGTGGGTCAACGACCCTAAAAAGCCCCTTCTCGACGCCTGGGTGAAGTCCGGCAACGACACCGAGTACCGCGCCTCGATGTTCCTGGTAGGCGGGCGCTCGTACCCGCTCCGCCTGGAGTTCTCGAAGTCCACGCTAGGGGTGGACGATACGGAGAAGAAGAAGGGCGTGCCCCCGGTGAAGGCGTCGGTGGTGCTCGCCTGGAAGGCGCCGGGCATGGAGGAAGAGCCAATCCCGTCCCGCTGCCTGGTGCCGGAGTGGTCGCCCGAGCGGTTTGTGCTGGAGGCGCCGTTCCCGCCGGACGACCGGAGCATGGGTTATGAGCGCGGAGACTCCGTGTCGAAGGCGTGGGACGACGCCACCACGGAGGCGGCTCTGGAAACGGCCGACTACGTGGTCGAGCACCTGAAGGAGCTGGCGGGCTCCCCCGACGACCCGGAGAAGCTGAAGGACTTCTGCCGCCGGTTCGTCACCCGGGCGCTGCGCCGCCCGCTCGATCCCGAGACCGAAAAGCGGTACATAACGAACCAGTTTGCCGCGACCTCCGACCTGCAAACCGCCGTGAAGCGGGTCATTCTGCTCACGCTGAAGTCGCCGCGGTTCCTGTACCGCGAGATCGGCACCGGCAAGTCGGCAGACCCGTATGATGTCGCGTCCCGCCTTTCGTTCACCCTCTGGGACTCGATTCCGGACGATGCCCTGCTTCAGGCTGCGGCCTCCGGCAAGCTGTCCACCCGTGCCGAAGTCGCCGCTCAGGCCGAGCGCATGGCCGCCGACCCGCGCGCCTGGAACAAGCAGCGCGAGTTCTTCCTCCAGTGGCTCAAGATAGACCCGGCGCCCGACCTGGCCAAGGACAAGAAGCGCTTCGCCGCCTTCACGCCCGCCGTGGCTTCGGACCTGAGGACCTCGTTCGAGCTGACCCTGGAGAGCATCATGAAGAGCGAGCGCGCGGACTTCCGCGAGCTGATGCTCACCGACAAGTTCTACCTGAACGGCAGGCTGGCGAAGATCTACGGCGCCCCGCTCGCGCCGGATGCGCCGTTCCAGCCCGTCACCCTGGACCCGAAGGTCCGGGCGGGCCTGCTGACGCACCCGTATCTCCTGGCAAGCCTGGCCTACGTGGGGGAAAGCTCTCCCATCCACCGGGGCGTTTTGCTGGCGCGGAGTGTGATGGGGCGAACGCTGCGCCCCCCGCAGGAGGCGTTCGTGCCGCTGTCGGCGAGCCTGCACCCGAAGCTGACCACCCGGGAGCGGGTGGCGCTTCAGACGAAGCCTGAGGCGTGCATGTCCTGCCACTCCCTGATCAACCCTCTGGGCTTCACCCTGGAGCGGTTCGACGCCATCGGGAAGCTGCGGGACACCGAGAACGGAAAGCCGATCGACGCCACCGGTAAGTACATCCCCGCCTCCGGGGACAAGCCCGTGACGTTCAATGGCGCCCAGGACCTGGCCCGCTTCGTCGCCGACAGCGATGAGGTGCACGCTGCCTTCGTGGAAAAGCTCTTCCAATTTTCGGTCAAGCAGCCCATCCGCGCCTACGGGCCACAAGCGCTCCCCCGCCTGAAGCAGAATTTCAAAGCAGGTGGGTATAATGTCAGGAAACTCCTGGTCGACATCGCCACTGAATCTGCGCTTCCGAGCGCGAAATAGCCGAGGACCTTAACGAACGATGACGTACCGAAACACACGCCGCCGCTTCCTCCGCGACCTGGGCATCAGTGCCGCCGCGCTGCCCTTCGTCGGGAACCTGCCGTCCTTCGCAGCAGTGGACACCAAGTCGCCGAAGGGAAAAAAGAAGCAGCGCCTGGTGGTGATCTTCAGCCCGGACGGCATCGTGCCCGAGACCTTCTGGCCCACCGAGGTTGGCAAGAACTTCGCTCTCAAGGAGAGCGTTACGCCTCTGGAGCCCTTTAAAGACCGCACCCTCTTCCTGCACGGCGTCTGTGACCGCATCCGCGGCGACGGCGACGGCCATATGCGAGGTATCGGCTGCCTCCTGACGGGCATTGAGCTGTTCCCCGGCAACGTCCAGGGAGGCTCGGACACCCCCGCAGGCTGGTCGAGCGGCATCTCCATTGACCAGGAGATCAAGAACTTCCTCCAGAAGGACCCCGCCACGCGCACGCGCTTTGGCTCTCTGGAGTTCGGCGTCATGGTGCCTCAGCACGCGGACACCTGGACCCGTATGTGCTACGCCGGGCCGAACAAACCGGTCGCCCCCATCGACGACCCGTACCAGATGTTCAACCGGCTGTATGGCCGCATCAAGGACCAGGAGAGTCTTAAGAGCGTGCTTGATGACCTGCAGGAGGATCTGAAGAAGGTCCACGCGCGGGTCGGCGCCGAAGACCGGAAGCTTCTGGAGGAGCACGCCACCCTGGTGCGCGAGATGGAGCAGGAGCTGAGGGCGAACGCCCCGCAGAAGGTCGGCCACCCGGTCCCGGTGCTGGAGCCGGGGGTCCATCGAGACAACGACCGCATGCCGCAGCTCAGCAAGATGCAGATTGACCTGCTGGTCAATAGCTTCGTGGGCGACTTCGCCCGGGTCGCCACGCTCCAGTACACCAACTCCGTGGGGCAGGCGCGCTTCCGGTGGCTGGGAGTCGAAGAGGGACAGCACGACCTTTCGCATAAGCCGGACAGCGATGCGGATGCGCAGACCAAGCTGACGAAGATCAACAAGTGGTACTGTGAGCAGCTTGCCTACCTGGCGAAGCGCCTCGCGGAGACGCCCGAGCCCGGCGGCGCCAAGGGCGAGACCCTGCTCGACAACACCACGATCATCTGGACCAACGAGCTAGGCAAGGGCAACTCGCACACCCTGGACAACATCCCGTTCGTCCTGGTCGGCAACGGTCTCGGCTTCCAGATGGGCCGCTCACTCAAGTACGAGCGCGTCCCACACAACCGCCTCTTGCTCTCCATCGCGCACGCGTTCGGGCACCGAATCAAGACCTTCGGCAACCCGGACTTCTGCGGCGATGGCCCGCTGAACAACCTGACCTGACGCCACGCCGATGCTGCCGCCGACCCTTCGCAACTCCCTCCTGGTCGGCGGCACCGGCTTTGGTCTGGCAAGCCTCGCCGTCTTCACCACCGTCGCCTTCGCCGAGCGGTGGATGTATGTCCACTTCGGGCTGTGGGGAGCCTACCTCGCCTGGACAACGCTCTTCATCCTCCTGGGCGGCGGGGCGCTTCAACTGATCGTAGCTCCGCCCTGGCGCGGGCTGCGCTTTCTCCTCCTGTTCTGCCTCGCCTTCACCCTGTATGCCGCGGGCTGGATTGCTGCGTACTTCACGCTCCGCGACGGGCCTGCTGAGTGGGCCGGTGCGTGGGTGGGCTCGCTCGCCGGCTCCGCCCTTCTAGCAACCAGCTTCGCCTTCGGGTTCGGCGCCCGCCGCGCCCTGCCCCGCCTGTTCGCTGTGATCTTCGCCGCAAACTCGCTCGGGTACTTCCTCGGAGACGCCCTCGACCGGGCAATCCCTCGCCCGGCAGGAATGCTGCTCTGGGGCGTCGCCTACGGCATATGCCTCGGCGCCGGACTGGGTGCGGCGCTGTACCTCGCGCAGCAGGCGGGTGGAAATGAGGAGGGGGCGTCGGCGCCCACGCATAAAGGAGAGGTATGAGCACACTTCCTCGCTGTTCCCCCGAGGCGCAGGGCGCGTCTTCTGAAGGCATTCTGGCGTTTATAGACGGTGTGGAGGCAGCCGGCCTGGAATTGCACAGCCTGATGGTGCTGCGACGCGGCGCCGTGGTGGCGGAGGGCTGGTGGACGCCCTACGGTCCCGATGTCCCCCATGTCCTGTATTCGCTGAGCAAGAGCTTCGCCTCCACCGCTGCGGGCTTCGCCGTGACGGAAGGACGCTTCGCTCTGGACGACGCCGTGATCTCCTTCTTCCCGGAGGACCTCCCGGCGGAGGTGAGCGACAACCTGCGCGCTATGCGGGTGCGGGATCTGCTCACCATGTCGACCGGGCACACCACCGAACCGGTGGTGCGGACGGCGCCCGAAGGCAACTGGCCGCGGCAGTTCCTGGCGGCTACCGTGGAGAAGAAGCCGGGGACGCACTTCCTGTACAACTCCGCGGCGACCTATATGGTCTCCGCCATCGTGGAGAAGACCACCGGGCAGCGTCTCCTGGACTACCTGACGCCGCGCCTGCTGGAGCCGCTGGGCATCACCGGGGCGATCTGGGAGACGGACCCGCGGGGCGTCGCCATCGGCGGATGGGGCCTGAACGTCAAGACCGAGGATATCGCGCGGTTCGGCCAGCTCTACCTCCAGAAGGGCGTCTGGAACGGCGTCCGCCTGCTCCCCGAGGAGTGGATCGAGCAGGCGACCTCGAAACAGGTCAGTAACGGCAGCGGCCCGAACAACGACTGGGCGCAGGGCTATGGCTTCCAGTTCTGGCGCTGCCGCCATGGAGCGTATCGCGGGGACGGGGCGTTCGGCCAGTTCTGCATCGTGATGCCGAAGCAGGAGGCGGTGGTCGCCATCACCAGCGGTGTCGGTGACATGGGCGCGGTTCTGAACCTCGTGTGGCAGCACCTCCTTCCGGCGATGAAGAACAAGAGCGAGCTGCCTGAGAACCCTGCCGCGCATGACCGGCTCACCGCCCGCCTCGCCGGGCTGGCGATCCCCGCCCCGCAGGGCGCCGCCTCCTCCCCAGTCGCCGCTCGTGTTTCGGGCGGGACTTACCGCTTCGGCGCGAACGACCTTCGCATCGCATCCGTCACCCTGGACTTTGCCGGCGACTCCTGCCACCTGACGTTCACGGATGCGGACGGCGCTACGCATTCGGTGGACGGCGGCCTGGGCCGCTGGCAGAACGGCACGACCACCTTCCTGAGGCGCAACGTCTGGCCCATCCTCCCCCCGCGGGATACCTGCCGCTCCGCTCTGTACGGCGCCTGGCCGGACGCGAACACGCTGGTCTGCAAGCTCTGCCTCTACGAAACGCCGTTCGGTCCGACCTTGACGTTCCGCTTCGACGGCATGGACCGCCTGACCCTGGACGTCCGCGGCAGCATCGGCTTCGGCCCGACCGAGCGCCCTCTTCTGGAAGGTACAAGGCAGTAACGCCTTTGCGTCAGCCGAACTTCCGGACTTCCGGGCGCCTGCGCCAACGACCTACCTCCCGTCTGGATTCACGACCAATGATGCACAAACTACTCGTTCCGCTCGCTGTCGCGCTGATGAGTCTCGGCGCCCCCTGCCTCGCGCAGAATGTCGCCGTCAAGGCCGCCAAGCCGGGCGGCGTCTACAAGGCCGGTGAGAAGATCGCCTGGACCGTTTCCGTGACCGGCGAGGGCGCCGACGCCGTTTCGACGGTCCGCTACGTCCTCAAGAAGGGCGGCCTGACGGAATCCGCGAAGGGCGAACTGCCCCTCAAGGACGGCGCGGCCACGCTGGAAACGTCGCTGGACGCCCCGGGCACCCTGCTCGCCGAGTTCGTGATCGCCCCGCCGGAGAAGAAGCTGGTCAAGGCGCTCGCCGGGGCCGTGGTGGAGCCGGAGAAGATCGAACCGTCCGCGCCGCCGCCCGCCGACTTTGACACGTTCTGGAACGACAAGCTCAAGGAGTTGGCCGCGGTGCCGGCGAACCCCGTGCTGGAGCCGGCGGAGAGCGGCAAGGAGGGCGTGGACTACTGGAAGATCACGCTCGACAACATCCGCGGGACGAAGATTCGGGGGCAGCTCGCGCGTCCGAAGGCGCCGGGCAAGCGGCCCGCGCTCCTGATCGTCCAGTGGGCGGGTGTGTACCCGCTGGCGAAGGACTGGGCGACCAACCAGGCGCAGAACGGCTGGCTGACGCTGAACATCAACGCCCACGACCTGCCTATCGACGCCCCGGCGGAGTTCTACAAGGAGCAGCAGGAGAAGCACGGCCTGGCAGGCTATCCCGCGATCGGGAACGAAGACCGCGATACCAGCTACTTCCTGCGCATGTACCTGTCGTGCTACCGCGCCGCGGAGTACCTGGCGGGCCGCGAGGACTGGGACGGCAAGACGCTGGTGGTCATGGGAAGCAGCCAGGGGGGCCTACAGTCGATTATGATCGCGGGCCTGCACCCAAAGGTTACGGCGCTGATGGCGAACGTTCCCGCAGGCTGCGACCAGACCGGCCCGCTCGTTGGGCGTCAGCCCGGCTGGCCGATGTGGTTCTATCAGACGCGGGGCAAGGACGCGGAGAAGGTGAAGACGGCCAGCCGCTACTACGATGTCGTGAACTTCGCCCGGCGCGTGACGTGCCCCGCGCTCATCTCCGCCGGTCTGATCGACGAGACCTGCCCGCCCGCGGGGATCATCGCGGCCTACAACCAGTTGAAGGGCCAGCGGGAGCTGGTGGTGATGGAGCACTCCGACCACCAGGGCCGCAACAACACCCAGGCCGAGTACTACGTCCGTTTGAACGCGTGGCTGAAGGAACTTGCCGCGGGCAATTCGGTGCCCCCCGGCTCCGGGAAGTGAGAGGAACGAATCCGTTGGAACTGGTTGCCGCGAACGTCGCCTACTACGGCACCTACCCGCCCGATACCTACGCCGCCGAGCGGTGCCGTCTTGACCTCTACCGGCCCGCCGGCGCCGACAGCTACCCCACGCTCGTGTACTTCCACGGGGGAGGGCTGACCGAGGGCGGGCGCGCGGACGGAATGCTGCTGGCGGAACGCATGGCGGCGGAAGGCATCGGCACCGCTCTGGTAGACTACCGCCTGTCGCCGGGGACCACCTGCCCGGGGTACATCGAGGACGCAGCCATGGCGACCGCCTGGGTACTGAAAAACGTGGCGGAATGGGGCGGGGCCACGGACCGTGTCTTCACGGCCGGTCACTCCGCGGGCGCCTATCTGGCCGCGATGGTCGGGCTGGACGAGCGGTACCTTCTCCGCCACGGCCTGTCCCCCCGCGCCCTCGCGGGCGTCCTTCCCGTCTCCGGGCAGATGGTGACGCACTTCCTGGTGCGCGGGGAGCGCGGCATCCCGCCCGAGCAGCCCATCGTGGACGAGTTCGCTCCGATCTTCTACGCTGCCGTGCCCGCGCCGCCGCTTCTGTGCATCGTCGGCTCGGACGATCTGCCGTCGCGGCCCGAGGAGAACGCGTACATGATCGCGGCGCGGCGCGCGGCGGGACATGCGGACGCGGAGTTGCTGGTCGTACCGGGACGGGACCACAACAGCGTCGCCGGCCACTGGGGAGACCCGGACGACCCGGTTGCCTGCGCCGTTCTCGCCTTTGTTCGCGCGCACCGGGCACATCCGTGATGCAGAACTGGGCAGGCAACTACCGGTACGCCGCGACCGCTCTGCACCGGCCAGAGACGGTGGCCGAGGTGCAGGAGATCGTGGCCGGGAGCGCCGGCGCCGTTCGGGCGCTGGGCTCCCGGCACTCGTTCAACGGGGTCGCGGACACCACGGGCGCCCTGATCTCGCAGGAGCGGCTGGACCGCGTCCTGGAGATTGCCCCGGAACGGCGAACCGTGACGGTGGAGGGAGGCGCCCGCTACGGCACGCTGGCGCGGCGCCTGCACGCCGAGGGGTTCGCCCTGCCGAATTTGGCCTCACTGCCGCACATCTCGGTCGCGGGCGCGGTCGCCACGGCGACACATGGCTCCGGCAACGACAACGCCTGCCTCGCGGCGCCCGTCCGCGCCCTGGAGTTCGTGGCCGCCGACGGCTCCCTGGTCTCCCTGGATCGGGAGCGCGATGGCGACGCCTTCCGCGGGGCGGTGGTCTCGCTCGGCGGACTCGGCATCGTCACGCGCCTCACCCTGGATGTCGTCCCGACCTTCGCCGTACGGCAGGACGTCTATGAGAACCTGTCCTTCGCGGCGCTGGAGGAGAACTTCGACGCCGTCACGGGCGGCGCCTATAGCGTCAGCCTGTTCACTGACTGGGCGGAGCCGCGGTTTTATCAGGCATGGCTCAAGAGCCGCGTGGAGCCGGACGCCGTCGCCTCTGCCGCTCCTGCCGACTTCTTCGGCGCTGTCCGCGCCGAACGGGACCTGCACCCCATCCCGGAAGTCTCCGCCGAAAACTGCACCCCGCAGCGCGGAATCCCCGGGCCGTGGCACGAGCGGCTGCCGCACTTCCGCCTGGAGTTCACGCCGAGTCGGGGCGAGGAGTTGCAGAGCGAGTATCTCCTGCCGCGCGAGAACGCCCTGCCTGCTCTGCGCGCGGTGTACGCCCTGGGGAAGCAGATCGCCCCGCTGCTCCTGACGTCCGAGGTGCGGACTGTAGCGGCGGACGACCTGTGGCTGAGCCCCTTTTGCGGCCGTGCCTCGGTCGCCTTCCACTTCACCTGGAAGCCGGATTGGCCCGCGGTTCGGAGTCTGCTCCCTGCCCTGGAGGAGGCCCTGACCCCGTTCGATGCCCGGCCACACTGGGGAAAGCTTGCGCAGATACCGCCGGTCCGCCTCCGCGCGCTCTACCCGCGTCTTTCGGACTTCGGCGAACTGCTCCGGACCTATGACCCGCGGGGCCGGTTCCGCAACGCTTTTCTCGATTCGCTGCTGGCGCCGCCGTAGCGCCCGCGCCCCGCTGCTACGCTCCGTCGCGGCGGAAGCTGAACGGGATGCAGACAGGGCGCAACGGCGGGGGCCCGATCCGAGGCCCCGCCGTTGCGCCCTGTCGGACGTTCCGAAGGATCGTCAGGTGGGCGTTGCCGTGCCAAAGAGACGCTTGGCGATATCGGCCATCATCTGCGGGTCTATATCCCCGTCCGGCGAGGTCAACTGCGGCTCCGGGTCCAGGTCTGGGGCCGGCGCCCCCTCGGGCATGCCCTCGGAGACCAGCAGTTCTGTGCCGTCCTCCGGGTGCGCCCCCTTCCAGATCGCCCCGATCTGTTCGAAGTCTGTCGGGCTCCAGCGGAACAGAACGCGGTGCAGCCCCTGCTCCTCTTCCAGTTTGCGCGCTTCGGGGAACTTCTTGTTGCTGATGTCCGGAATCGGCAGCAGTTTGCCGACGTCCACCCCTGTCAGCACCTCCAGCGCCTTGGCGTAGGCCACGATGTGGACGCCGCCGCGCACCAGAAGGTATCCCACCGCGGCGCGGGCTGTCGGGTCGCTCACGGTCTCGTAGACACGAATCTTGTTGGCCCGCGCCCCGCACTCCAGGAAGAAGTTGTGCAGCAGGTCGAGTTTGAGGTTGCCTGAGGAGAACACATTCTGCCCGGTCCAGAAGTTCCCCTGAGAATCGACGGGCAGGGACGCCTGGCCGCTGGCCAGGAAGTGGTACGAGATGCGGGCATCCTTCGCCGGCTCCAGCGGCGTTGTAGCCGGGTCATCGCCGCGGACCGTGGTGCCCGTCAGCAGCAGGTTGATAGCGTAGCTGACCGTCTCGATGTGACTGTACTCCTCCGCCGCGATGCTGGCGATAAGGTCGTAGAAGGGCTTCATCTTCGCCCGGCCCCGAAAATTGAACGACTGGAACGTGTAGTTCATCAGGGTCGACATCTCGCCGAACTTGCCGCCGAGCAACTCCTGCACGGCAGCGGCATCGTTGGGGTTCGGGTTCTTGGGGCGGGGAAGTTCAACGGGCAGACGATCGATTCGCTGAATCATGGGCGTTTCCTTCGGAGGCCGCTGCGGCGCGGCCCGGGCGGACAGTATTCATGCCTGCGTTGGCTTACCCACCCGTCCGCGATTCCCAACCCGCCCTGCGGCAAATCCCGACAGGCGCCCCTGCCCCCCCGGTCGATGCACAGTGACCGGGGTGGCAGGGGCGCCTGTCGTCTGAGGAAAGCCCCCTACGGTGCCAGCGTCACGGTGCCCCAGGACGCGGGCTGTTCGGCCCCTTCGGATTTCGGCAGAGGCCAGTAGACCTGCCGCTCCTGCTGGAGCCCCTTCACAGACAGGCTCAGCCCCAGGCCGAGCTGCGCTCCCGCTTCGGGGCGGTATCCCTGAATCAGAGACGCCGGAATCAGACACTCCAGGGTGTAGCCGTTTCGTGTCTTAACCACGGCGCTGCGGATACCGGGAATGTCGAAGCGCGTTTCGGGGATCTCGTTGTGGCGCTTCCACTGGCCGACGTAGGCGCGCTTCTCCCCCACGATCGGCGCGAGCCAGAACTGGTGGTCCCCCACCTCGTACTGGCGCGGTGTCTTCTTTGCCCGGGTATCCACGAAGACCTCCAGTACGTCCCCCACCCAGAAGCTGCGCGGGTCGGGAACCTCGGCCTTCGCGTCCCGAACGTCCAGAGCCACGTGGAGCCCCTCCTTCGACCAGGCCACGTAAAGGTCTGCGTCGGCCGGGCCGGATGTAGTGCCGAGTGTCCACGCCGGGATCCGGTTTCGCTCGGGCCAGTCCTTCAGATTGCCGTCCGTCTTCAGGTCCTGTGCGCTGTAGATCGTCAGGCGTCCGGGTATCAGCGGCTGCTCCGCCGAGCGGCCGTCCGCGCTCTCATACCGCACCGCTGCCGCCTCGCCGGGCTCCCACCGGGGCGTCCAGACGACCTTCGCGCGTACATCCCGCACCTCCATCGGCTTCAGGTCGTCCACCGCGATGACCGGGGTCGGGGTGCTCCAGGCGGCAGGAAGCATCAGGCTAAGTTTCCCGTTCAGAGGCCGCGCGGACCGGTTGCTGATGCGGATAGTGACGTCGCTCTCGCCCGGCTCGGCGCCCAGGCTCTGGACGGTCATCAGGACGGGCTGCCCGATTCGCACCCGGAGCGGAATATCGTGGAGCGGTGCGCCCGCCTCGCTCACGGCGAGGCGGAGCGACTTCTCGCCCAGCCCCTCCCCCGGAGCCACACGGTACTCCAGGGCATATTCGGCGCTCTGTCCCGGCGGCACCGAAACCGCGCTCTCGTCGCTCACGTTGGCCCAACCGGACGGAAGATGGAGGCGCAGTTTGCCGCTCAGGGGGGTCGACCGGGTATTGGTGACCTTCACGCGGACAGTAAGTACATCCCCGGCCGTTGCCGCCACCAGCGTCGGCGACTCCACGGAGTAGGCCGCCTGCTTTGCCCAGCGGCTATCCTCCGCCACGCCGACGGCGTAGACGGGCGCCATGCCCAGGGTCACGCTTCCCTTCCCCAGCGGGTTGGCGAAGCTATCGTAGACCGCCACGCCCGGGCCGAAGTCCACCGCCGGCCCCTTCCCATCGTGCAGGGTCCAGAGGGTGGCGACCAGTTTGCCTTTGTTGCGGAAGAGGTAGCCCCAGGTGCCCTCCCCGGCGTTGATGGTGCCGATGTACTGCGACGCGGGCAGTATCTGCGTCAGGCCCGCATACGCGGCGAACGCTGGCTTTGGCAGTTGACGGTGGTCCATCAGGCCGCAGCCATCGAAGAACTGGTTCGCCGTTGGGGCGTCCAGGTCGAAGAACCAGAACCCCTTTTCCGTGCCCGCCGCCATCAGGAGCATGTAGGCACGTGCCAGGTACGCCGCCTGCTGCGCCAGCGTCACCTTCGGCCCGGCCTTGGTGTCCCACCCGAACTCCGTCAGCCAGTGCTGGCGCGGCTTGCCGTCGGCGGTTGCCGAACGCTTTGCGGCGCGCAGTTGGTCGTAGAACGACAGCACCGATTCATCGCCGGAGAAGCCCATGTTGTGGTTCTCCACGTTGAGCTCCGGCGCGTCCGTCCCGGTATAGTGGTGGCTGTTCGCCACATTGATCGTGTCGAAATCGCCGCTCAGCACCATCCGGCGCAACCGCTCCGGCCAGATGCCGGCGCGCCCGTTCTCCACCATCAGGGTTTCGCCATCGTTGATGATGCCGGCGATGTCGCCGAACTTCTTGTGGAACAGGCCGTAGTTCTTCCAGTTAATCGCGTCTTCCAGCCGGGCGTTCCCCCCGTGCAGGTCGTACTCGTTGTCCAGTTCCAGAGCTTTCAGCGAGGGGAACGCCGCCATAATCCCCGCCATGTCCCGGGTCCAGGCCCGGCTCGGCCCCGGCTTTCCCCCCGGCGCGGGCGGCGCGATGGACCTCTGGAAGACGGGCAGCACGCGCACCCCGTTGTCCTCGTACTGACGCAGCACCTTCGGGTAGTTAGGCCAACCCGCGTACTTGTTGTCGTCCCCCCGCGCCCGCAGCACCGACTCCAGGCTAAAGGCGTAGTCGCGATACCAGATGATGCCCGCCTTCCGGAACGTAGGAACCATCGGCGCGCGGAAGCTGTGAACGTTCAGCCCGTAGGGCGACGCGTCCTTCTCAGCCTCGGTCAACTCCTGGGGCACGGGGACCACGACGTAGGGCTGCGCGGCGGTAAACGTCTCCCCGTCCTTCCAGGCCACCGTCGCGTCGAATTCGTACGGGCCGTAACGGGGCGTCTCCAGCGGGAGGTCCAGCGCCAGGCTGTCCGCGACCGTAACGGCCCGGTTGCCGCTTTGAACCACGGCGCCGCCCGCATCCCGCACCCTCCAGGTCAGCGTCCCGGCCACCTCGCCCTCGGCCCAGTTCCGCGCCGACAGCACGAACCGCGGCGCGGTGCCGGCGAAGACGTTGTGCGGCTCCGTACCGTTCAGCACGACACTTCGGAGCGGGGTCACCGGGGGCTTCACCGGAGCCTGCCCCGGCGCGGCGGGAGGCGCCTGCCACCCCTTCAAGAGGCCCGTCTTCGGGTCCACGTCAGTGATATCCGTCTCCACCTCCAACTGGTCGATGTCCAGCCGGGCGACGGCCTTCTCGTTGCGGCGCTCCCAGTTGTGGGTGCTTATCCCGTCGATACTCAGCGGCGGCACCCAATCGGCGGGGACCTCAAACGTTACCCGCTTCCAGGTCGCCTCTCCACCCGGCGACGCGACCTGCCACTCCAGCTTCTTTCCGTCTGCCTCGGTGCGGCCCCAGCTGTCCTTGAACGTCAACGCCCACCCGAACGGCGCGTGGTTGCGCACCCAGAGCGAAACGCGCTTCGCCCGCCCGGGGATCACCAGAGGGTGGTCGGGGGCGCACCGCAGGAACTCGAATCCCGCGCCGGAGAAGCGCGCTTCTATCTTCAGCGCCCCCTTCGAAGCCGCCCCGAGTTCCGCCGCCACCTCCGGCGATACGGTTGCCGTGCCGCCCGCCATGCTGTCGTCGGCGATCTTCCAGGCCGTTCCCTTTTCGAACGACTCCGCCGTCTTCCGGACCACGCCTGCGTCCCTCCCCTTCGGAGCCGCCGCTACTGCTGCGGCCATCGCCACCAGACAGCAGACGGCGAGCATCAGGCACCGTCGCCGCCAAGAGCTACATCGCTTTGCCTTCACAAGTATTGCCTTCCCGGTAAAACCGCGCGTGTGATACCCCGCCCCGGGCGGGGCGGGACAATCCGTACCACCCATAAGTTCGGCGCCGGGGCGCGCGCCCCTGCTCAGCAGGCCGCCGCAAAGGGCGCTCCTACCGAGATTGCGAGGATTATTCGACGGCAAACTGTCACTTACGCTCATATGTCTCGTTAGGCTGCATGACAGATGTCCAATGGTGGCATCTTGTTGCACAGACGATTGTTTCGACGCAGAGGGAATGGGGCGTCTCTGGACAGGGCGCCTCAAACTCCGGAGTCAACGAATGGACTTCGTCGATACGGCACTGGTCCGTCTGGCGGACCCCGCCACACGCAACACTCTCTTCGACCAGGCGGCACTGGCGCAGATTGTCGCCGCTGCCTACGGTCCCACCGACCTGGAGGGCCCTTATACGCCCGTCTTCGACGACTTCCGCCTCGGACTGACTGCCGCCCGGCCCGTGGTGGCCGAGGGAGTGCTCTCGCCCGTCGGCGGGGGTGTCCCGCGTATCGAGGCCCGTTTCGTCCTTTCCGGCGTCGAGTCCGGTCCCCCGGCACACCTTGACGCCCTCTGGCGCGGCGCGATTGTCGCCCGCACACGCCCGGTGGCGGGGAGGATTGAGTCCGCCCGGTTTACGGTGCCCGCGACGGGAGATATCGACGCCGAGATCGCAGCGGACCTCGGGGCGCTGCCCGCCGACCCGGACGCGCGCGAGGCTGAGCGGCGCGCCCGCTTGCTGGCACGCCTGCGCGCCGCCGCCGCGCAGCCCGATGCCCTGAACGAATCCGATATCGACGCCCTGCTCGCTGCGGCGGGCGCCGATTCCGTGGGGCACTTTCTGGAGCAGGTGGGCGGGGCGCCCCTGCCTGGAATCCTGAACGTGCGGTTCGCCCCCGCGCCCGCCGGAGACGAACCCGCCCTGCCCCGCCCCCTCCCCCTGGCCGCGGTCATCCTGGTGCGTGGCCGGGACAACTTCTCGCTCGCGAGCCTCTTCGCCGACACGGCGCGGGCGCGCGAGCGCGTGGCCCAGATGGGCATCGACGTCCCACACGACCCTGAGCGCCCCCCTCGCCGTGGCACCCTGGTCGTCTGGGTGCTGGAGCGGGAGATCTTCGACGATGAGGACTGGCCGGGCGCCGCGGGCGGCGGGGCGGAGGTGCGACGCGAGGCCCGCCGCGCCGCCGCCGGCGCCTGGCTTGCCCGTGAGGGGATTGGCCTGGCGGTCCCGCCCTTGTAGAGATTATTACGCTGTCATAAGTACGGCCAGAACCTCGTTCTGCCCGAAAGCGCCGTTGTGAAAGCCGCGGCCGCCCCCGCCGCCCCATCGGCGGGTCGCCGTCCGGGGCGCTGTCGCCCGTAAGGAGACCGAACCGATGCCCGATGTCGTCGCTTATCCGTTCGTCCGCGTGCAGATCGATACGTCCGCGCTCACCCCGATCGCCCAGCGCGCTCCCAACGTCATTGCCATCGTCGGCAGCGCCGCCGCCTTCCAGGTCAATGGGGCCAATATCCCCATCAAGCCCTTGCCGGCCGGAAATGCCTCCGCGGACCCCGATATCCCGTTCCACGTCTCCAATCTTGACGATGCCGCGGCTCTGTTCGGTGCGGTCGCCGACGGCAACCTGAACCGCTCCCCGCTCTACAACGCGCTGGAGATGGCGCTGCTCCAGGACCCCGGCCCGAGCAAAGTCTACGGGGTCGCTATCGGCGGCGATGGCGTGGGCGCGGCCCTGGCCGCGCTGGAGGGTGCGAGCGACGTCACCTTTGTGGCGCTGGCAGGCGAGGCGGGCGTGGCCCCACTGACCGCCCTGAAGAATCACGTGGAGAACATGAGCGCCGGGGGGCAGAAGCGCCTCGGCGTGGCGATGGTGGATACCACCACCGCGAAATCGGCGACCTACGCCGCGGACGTCGCGGCCACGTACAACGACCTGAAGAGCGGCGTTGGGCGCATGGTGCTGGTGGCGGCCCGCGGGGCGACCCGCACCGATGTTCTGCCGAACAACACTCTGGTACGCTACCCGGCGGACGTGGCAAGCGCGGCGATGGCAGCGATGGCGGGATACCCGCCGCACGTCTCCGTTTTGATGAAGAAGGTGCGCGGCTTCAACATCCCGGTGGCGCAGCAGTACAGCCCGTCCGAGATCATCGGGCTCTCCGAGCGGGAGATTATCCCTGTGATCGACCCGGCGCTGATTCCCGGCGAGAGCCTGCACTTCGCGGAAGGCTGCACCTTCAGCACGGATGCCGCCCTCGGCTATGTGGACATCGTGCGCGTTCTGGACGACATCGACTTCCGGCTCAAGGCGGGCCTGATCGGCCAGATCGGCGACACCCGCATCACCCGGAGCGGCATGCAGCTCCTGAAGACGCAGATCGAGTCCATTCTTGACCCGCTGCTGCGCGGCGCGGTGATCGACGCCTACGACATCCGCATTCCGCTCCTGGAGATTCTGAACGTCCCCGAAGCCGCGCGCTCCCCCGGCGACAACGCCCTGGTCGCGGCTGCCCGCGCCAACCGCCAGGTGGACGCGCGGATTACTGTGACATACGGCCCCGCCATCCACCGCCTGGAACTGGTGCTCGCGCCCAAGTTCTGACCGGACGGAACGCGCCTCCGCCGCTGCCGCGCCGGTCGCTTCGACGTCGGAAAGGATAACCGCCCCCATGCCGGACTGGAACACTCGCCTCGCTGTGTACTACAACGACGGCACGAACAAGCTGCTGACCCCTATCGACTCGTTCTCCCCGACCT
The DNA here is from genome assembly GCA_937902745.1 of uncultured Armatimonadota bacterium. Taxonomy (GTDB): domain Bacteria; phylum Armatimonadota; class Armatimonadia; order Armatimonadales; family Armatimonadaceae; genus CALEKU01. The sequence continues at coordinate 17,073 of CALEKU010000199.1, read as the reverse complement.
TCGCCGTCAGCGCCGAGGCGATGCACTCGATCGAGAAGACACACATCGGCGTCATCTACCAGACGCCGCAGATCACGTTCACCATGACCGTAAAGGCCATCGGCACCGCAGCGGCGGAGCTGACCGCGATGGCCATGCAGGGAAAGGAGTTTCAGGTCATCCTCCAGCGCGAGGAGGGCGACGACTGGTCATTCGTCAAGATCCTGCTCGACCAGTGCCTCATTACCAGCGCCGCCCCCTCGAGCGTCACGGTGTCGGGCGCGCCGTCGGCCACCTTCTCCGGCTTCAGCCGCTCCGTAAACGTCGAGTTCGGCACCCAGAAGGTCACGCTGCCGTAACCCTCCGCTGACCTGCCGGAAAGGCCGCCCGCTGTCATGTCCGACGACGAACTGACACTCCCCGCCGCTTCCGCCCCGAACGCCGATACAACCAGCGCAGACGGGCCGCACGCCGCCCGCGTGGCGCGCACGGGCATCGCCCTGGTACACGAGGGCGAGTTGATACTGCCCGCCGCCGGAAGCGAGGCACAGGGAGAGCAGGTCCTGGAGGACAGCCGGACCTCGGTACAGTTCATCTTCCCGGTGGAGATTGAGGTGCGGGCGGCAGAGCCGGTGGACCTGGACATGCTGGTGGAGGAGACGCTGCGGCGACTGGCCGAGGGACTGGAGAACGCCTGAGATGCCCGTCTCCGTCGTGATACCTGTCCGCGTCCGTGTGGACGCCCGCGCCCTGTCAGAGCGCTTCGAGGAGATCGAAGATGCCCTGGCGGGCGCGGCCTCCCGCGCGCTCGTTCGCTCCCGCGAGGAGGTTCTGGAGCCGCGGGGCGGGTACGTCGCCCCGCAGTGGGGCGCCCCGACCTTCTTGTGGCATGGCGACGGCCTTTCCGCGCTCACGTCGCAGCAGCGCGCGGACTGCGAGGAGCGGCTCGGCGCGCTGCTGGCGGCGATGGCGTCTCGCCTCCTGGTCGTCCCCGCCGCCCCGGGGGCCACTGTCCCCGCCACTCCCCTCTCCGTACCGCCCGCGGAGCCGTTCGATGCGGCCCGCGCCTACCTGCCCGCCGCGGGAGAGGACGCGCCACCGGAGGCGGACGGCGCGTACCTCTTCCCTTCGTATCAGGGCGGGACGGTCACCGCGCCGGTCACGCGCGCCGGCAAGGAGGCGGCGCAGGAGCCGTGGACGCTGCTCCTGAACACGGACTTCATCGCCCAGGTCTCGGACTACCTGGACTGGATGCGCCAGTTGGACCCCGCCGCCGCGGTGCAGCGCGACCGGTTTGCGGACATCCTGGCGGACCTGCGGCGCGTGCAGGCGCTGGTCGCGCGGGCGAACCGGCACGTTTTCATCAAGAAGGAGCTGCTCCCCCGCCTGCGCCGCCTCGCGGAGGAGGCGCGCCGGCCGGATGCCGAGAGCATGTTGCTGGTTGGGTGGACCACCGTGCAGGGGGACGCCCACCGTCTGAAGGATGTCGATGTCTTCGGTACGCTGGCCGGAAACCTTGACCGCCTCACGCCACTGAACCTGAAGGCCGGGAGGATGGGCCGCGGGCGCGAGGAGACCCTGCTCCCGGGGGGCTGGCTGCTGTTCACGGCGATGGTCGTGCCCCTCGTCACCTTCGAGCGCTACATCGATGAACCCGCGCGGGGGAACGTTGGCACCTACTTCGTCGAGAAATCGCAGATGGGCGACCTGGGCTTCCTGATCGACCCGAAGCGGTTCGAGCGCCGGTTCGAGGTGTCCTGGGAGAGCTTCCTGGAGGAGTACCGGACGCTCCCGGTGGCGGTCACGGGCCTGTGCTTCGTCGCGAAGCGGCGCGCCCACGCCCGCACGCTGCGCTACCTCCTGCGGGAGCGGGCGCGTGCCCGGCAGGACGTGCCCGGAGGCTCCGAGCGGGCGACGGTGTTCGACCTGCCGGTGCTGCTGAACGGCGCCGGTCTCGCGCAGTTGCCGCAGGCGCTGCGCGCCCTCGCGGAGCCATACACGGACCCCGTCACGCGCGGGGCGGCCGCCGCCCCCGGCCTGGAGACGACTTGGGAAGCTGGCTGGTCGGGGTGCTACTTCGTCGCCGTCCTCGACCCGACGCCGGAGCAGATCGACGCCGCGCGATTCCGACCGGAAGCCCGGCGCGTGGCCGATCAGATCGCGACGTTCCTGAAGCGCGATCCGCGCGAACGGGTGACCAATCTGGCCGGGAACGTCCCCTGGCGTTATACGCTGGAAACGCTGCTGACCGACACCTACCGGCGCGCACGGCACCCCGGCGGCTTCACCTACCTGTTGGAGGAGTTGGAGAAGCGCCAGCTCTTCGACACGTTCTTCGACAAGGTGGGCGAGACCCGGTACTACACCCTGATCGCCCTGGTGGCGGAGCTGGCCCTCAAGACCCGCTTCAGCGAGTACGCGAGCGTCAAGCGTCTTCTCGCCCTGCTGAACGGGATGCGGCGCGCGGGCTCGAAGTACGCCTATCACACCGATCCGCAGGAGGTGCTGCTCGATAAGGACGACGACCTGCGCATCGGGGTCGGCACGGTGGCGTTCGATGTCTACTCCTGGTGCGGGGTCAAGCAACCCACTACCCGCGTGAAGCCGGACCGGATGCCTGCCCTCATGGCGGCGATCCAGGAGGCTTCGAACGAGGTGATGGGCCGCCTGGCGCGGGGCGAGGAGACCGCCGAACTGGACGAGGCCGCTTTCCTCGAAAAGGTCGCCCAGGAGGGGGCGCGGCGGGCGGGCCTGACGGAAGATGACCTGGAGAACGTGGTCCTCACGCGCAGCGTGAAGGTCCTGGGCGTTGAGCGGCGCGAGGAGGACGGCGTCGAGAAGTTCTATGTCCGCTGCGTCCTCGTCCAGCGCGTCACGATCGAAGATTCGGGCGAAACCGGCGCCTGGACCGACATCGAGGGCACCGAGAAGACCCTGCTCGACAGCAAGTTCGAGGAGATGATGGAGGCGTGGCGCCAGCAGAACCTGGGCCGCGTCGTCACGATCTTAGGCGTGGTGCTGGTGGTCACTTCGGTCGTCGTCGTTGGCCTGGCCGCGTTCCCGGCGGCGGGCGCCGCTGTCGTCGCGGCGGGCGGGGGCGGGCTAACCATCACGGTCAGCATTGCGCTGAGCGTCGCCTTCTACCTGTACCAAACGCACTACGTCTCCGCCGAGGGCATCCTTATGTCCGCCCTGGAGGGCTACCTCGGCGCTGTCTTCTTCAAGGTGGGCGGCGGGCTGGGCCTGGGGGCCGCGCGGCAGGTGTCCACCCGATTCGTCACCAGTCAGACCACCACCTGGTTCGTGCACAAGATGGTCACCGGCTTGGTGGGCGGCACCGCCACCGGCGCTACCCAAGCGTTCGCCGAGCACGTGGTCAGGACCGCCCTCGGCCAGCAGAAGACGCCCGCTCTGAAGGACTACATCAGCAAGATGACCATCGGGGCGCTCTGCGGGGTCGCCTTCGAGATCGGTGTGACGGCACTCAAGCCGCTGGTAAAGTTGGCCGGCGGCGCCACGCTCCGCAGCGTGCGCGAGGTGCTGAGCCGCCTGAAGGCCGAGGGGTTCACAGTCGAGACCTGGGCGGGCATCCATCGGGACGCGGTTCGCGCAATCCGCGAAGGGGTGGGACGGGGCATCGACCCGGCGAAGCAGAAGCCGCTCTTCGACGCCCTGCTGGAGGCGGTGGAAGCCCGGTTCATGCAGGTGACCCGCGCCTACGCCCGCGAGATCCGCGGCGAAATCGCCCTGACCACTCTGAAGGCGGGCGGGGTGCGGATGACGCAGGCCGCGAAGGTGGGGCTGGACCGCCTGCTCGGGGCAACGGCCTCCGACCTGAAGGACGACGCGGCCCGCGCCCTGCTCACCGAACTGGCGCGCGGCGGGGGGAACACCACGCGCCTCCTGTCGGTGCTGAATGACATGGAAGAGGACGCGCTGCGCCGCCTGATCGCGACCGGCAGGGTGGACATCCTGCTGAAGACGCCCAGCGCGATCACCCTGCTGGAGCGGCGCGGAGCGGGCGCCGTAGACGATCTGGCGCAGATCCTCGCCCGCCCGGACGCAGAGACCGCCGCCACGGCGACGCTCCAGGGCGTCCCGCTCCGCCCGCTGAACCGCGAGGCGTTCGTGGAGGCGGTGCTGGGGCAGGCCCGCGCGGCGGAGCGGGACGCGGTGTTGGCCGACCTGGACCGGCTGAACCGTAGCGCCGCGGAAACGCTGCGGACGGAGTTCCCCGTGGACACGGGCAAGGCGGCGCTGGCCCTGCTGATCGAGCGGCGGGCGCAGATGGCCGGGGCGCGCTGGTCGCTGGAGGCCGTGCGGGGCCTGGCGGAGATGCTGCGTCTGGAGCGCGGCCACAGCGCGGCCACGGTGCGCCGCCTGCTCACCGACCTTCCCGCCGCGGAGGCGGGCACGCTGTTCGAGCGGTACGGCGCCATCGTCGGTAGCCAGAAGGTCGGCGGCGTCGCCCCGCTGCTCGTCGGGCCGAACCTCGGGGCGTCCGTCACGCAGCACCGCGTCGCGCTGGTACGCCGGATCATGGCCGAGGGGATAGAGTTGCCCGCGGGCATGGACGACGGCGCCCTGCGCGGCCTGGAGAAGATGGCCGCGGACCGCCCGGCCACCTGGCTCCAGGATCTTAAGGCCATCGCCCTCGACAGACGCCTGCGACGGCTAAAGCAGATGGACCCGGCGGCCACCCCCTCCGGCACCGCTGCCGCCCCGCCCGGCCCGGTCGGTCGGCTGGAGCAGGTGCTCCGGGAGCAGCGCGCGGACCTGCGGCCCGGCCTGAATCCGCTCTCGAAGACGCCGGAGGAGGTGGTGAAGGCGTTCGAGGCGCGCATCCCGCAGGGCTCGGGCGGCGGCTTTAGCGAACCCCGCGTCCGCGACGAGGCCGTGCGCCTGGTGGAGCGGTATCAGCGTCTGGTCCGCCAGCTTCAGGCCGGGGAGAACGTGGAGCGCAATGTGGTCGGCGCGCGGGAGGAGTTGGAGGCCGTGCTCAAAGCCCTGGAGCAGGGCGCCGATGTGTTCCAGATCGGGAACGTCGTGACACTCCGCATCAACCCCGGGATGTATCCCCTGCCCGGAGGCGGGCGGCTGGTAAACGGCCCGGAGGATATCGCTGTACAGATGGATGTGGCCGGCAAGACCGTAAAGGGCGACCTGTTTGGAATGGAGGCGACCACCGGGAAGCTGAGCCTGCCCGAGTTCCTGAAGGGCCTCGACCCGCAGACGCCGGGAGGCGGCGGGGACATCGACTTCCGCGCGTTCGACCTGAACAACGCAAGCCACCGCAAGTGGCTCCAGGTCATCAAGCTCCACAACGTCAGCCGCTTCTGCGGTGACCTGGCGAAGAGTTTCGGCGGCACGGCGAAGCCGCCGCAGATGATCTACAGCGGCGAGGTCACCGCGTCCGCCCGCCGCGTTCTGGAGGCGTTCGGGTTCACCGTTCAGTAGCCCGGAGATGAGAGACACCGTGCCATGGGACTGACCAAGAGCTTCATCGACTACGCGAACGTACCCTCCGCCGTGCTGTGGGACGGCGGCATCCTGCTGGTGCCCCTCTGGGCCGTCACGCAGATGCAGCTCAATGAGGCGTATCACCTGCCGCCGCTCGGCTCGACCGGCGTGAAGGCGGTGGTCGGGACGCACGACGACACGATGACCCTGACCGGCGTGCTGGTGGGCGCGGAGCGGCACGCATGGAAGCTTGCCCTGGAGACTATGGCCGAGTCGTCGCGCCGCGGCAGCGCGCTGGCGGGGTACACGGGTGGGGCCGCCTCCGGACTGGTCCTGGTCACGTCCATGACCATCCGCACGGATATCTACGTCACCAGCCTGCAGTTCACCGCGACGAGCGCCAAGCGCGACACGCTGGACGTGACCATCGGGCTGGCGCACCTGCCCATCCCATCCGCACTGGGCAAGCTGCTGGACGTTGCCAGCGTGGGCGTGGGCCTGCTGGCGGACGGCCTGGGGAACTGAAGGAGACAAACGTGCCGCCGATTCCGCTAACCCGTTACCTGGTGCCCGAGCCGCCCGCCGCCCCCGCGGCGGCACTGTCGCCCGGCTTCACCCTGATCGACTCCGTCATCACGGGCGGCCTGCCCCACCGCCTTCCGCTGGAGGCGGGCCTGACCCTGGTGCTCACGCTGCCGACCGGCCTCGGACGCGAGTGGCTGCAGGCGGACGGCCACGCCATCGTGTCCGATGCCGACCGGGAGCAGGCGCCCCGCCTCGATCCGGAGGCCCCGAACGCGATAACGGAACTGCCCCCCGCGGGCGCGCGATTAACGCTGCGCGGCGCAGACGGCACGCTATTGGGCATCGCCCCGCTGGCGCTGGGCGTCCGCTATCTCCTGGGCGATGGCGCCGCGGAGGAGGCGGGCGATTCGCAGGCGGGCGGCGTCCGCATCGAGTTGGTTGTTCTCGGGTGGAGCCTGCGCGCAGGCAACGCGCGCGGGCCAGGCGACTGGGGCGGGCGCATCACGCTGGCCTGGCGGCGCGCCGACCGGGGGAGTGATCGCTTCGAGCCGCCCGCGCTGCACCCGTACGTGATCCCCCGCCTCCCCGCGTGGCAGCGACGCGCGTCGGAGCCGGCGCGGAGGCTCCAGACCCCGCAGTACGAGGCCCGCCCGGTCGAACCGGTCTCCGAAACGCGGACGATCGTGGAACGGCGGCGGCATCAGCAGGCGCGCGCCCGGTGGCGCACCCGCCGTCGCAAGAGCCTGGGAGAAACGCCATGAGTATCGGAGGGGCGGCGTCGCTCACGGGGGCGCTCGGCGGCGGCAGCGCGGCCATGCGCGCCGGGAATCTGGCCGCGTGGGCGCTCGTCTTCTACGGCGAACTGCCGGACGGCTCCGTGGACGCCGAAACGAAGTTTATTCTCACCAGCGACGATTACGACGCAAAGACCATCGAGGCGGCGCTGCCCGGTGGTCTGGAGGGCGGCACGTACAACTTCGTCCTGGAGGGAGTGACCGACGAGCACTACAAGAAGATCGCCCAGGGGCGGACGAACTCCCCCCGCATCCTCCACCTGCACCTGTGGTGGAAGGACGTCAACGCCAGTTTGGGCGGCTACCTGGCGAACGTCGCCGGCATCACCGGACTGCTCGGGCCGGAGGAGCCGCCGGAGGGCTCCCTGGTGGCCAAGCTGCGCATCCGGAAGGTGACCCGGCAGCGCGGCGAACGGCGCTACGAGGCCGTCATCCGGGCGCGGGAGCAGGTCTACGACCGTCTGGACACTCCGATGGACGGCCCGCTGAACGCCACCAGCCTGCGCGCGGCGCTGGACCTGGCGGGCGACCTGGCCGGTGTTGCGATGGAGTTCCATGACGTCGCCTACGCCAGCCAGTACGCCAACGGCGAGGGCATCAGCTACGGAGACCGGGGGACCAAATACGTCCGTGTGTTCCAGGAGGCGGTGGAAAAGGAGCTGGCGACGCTGCGCCCCGACCGCGGGGGACGCGGCCTGCTGCTGATTCGGGATGGCGTACTCCACGTCGGCCCGCGCCCTATCCCCCTGGGCGGGGCGCCCGGCTCCACCAAAGACCTCACCGCCTCAGTCGGCTTCATCGAGGCCGCGCGTCAGGAGGCGTCCGAAGGGGGCGAACCCGCGGGGGACGGCAAGGGTGGCGATGCCAAAGGCGGCGGGGGCGGTGGGGGCGATTCCGGCGAAGGAGGTGGGAACAAGCAGCAGTTCAAGGTGACGCTCAAGGGGCGCCCCGATATCAAGCCCGGGGACCTCGTACGCTTCGACCCGCCGCCCGAGGAGGTGGTGAAGACCGGCCCCTCGTTCGGCGAAGCAGTTCTGGGCGGTCTCGGCGCGTCTCTGGCCGGTTCGTTCCTGCCCTCGCTTGGGGACACGCTGAGCGATGATGCCATTACGATCTACGTCACCGGCGTACGCCACAAGCTTGGACGCACCGCGGCGTTCTCCACCGAGGTGACCGGTGTCCAGATTCAGGACCCGGCGCAGCCCTGGGATGGCGGCGGGAAGGACAGGCGCACCGCCACACCCGACGGCGCAACGGCCGCCGCCGCCGCGATTCGAGCCCGGGCTGCGGCCGAAGCGGGCGCGAAGCAGCAGCCCGAGGTGGGCGAGGTGCGCCGCCACAACCTCACCGGCACCGCGGAGCCGCCCGCGCAGACCGTGACCGTGTGGCGCGGCGTGGACGGCGCGGCGGGCGGGGCGAATGGCGCGGGCCGCTTCCCCGTGCGGCGGAAGCGGCCCGCAACGTTCGCGGGCGTGCCCTATGTCACCCCGTTCGCCTGGGGATCGTGCGGCCTGGTGCTGCCGCGCTACCCGGGGACGCGCGTGTTCCTGACCCACCGCAACGGGGACCGCGCGGACGCCGTGGACACAGGCGCGCTATGGGAGAGCGGGAAGGCCCCCGAGTCGCAGCCGGGCGACTGGTGGCTCAGCCTGCCCGCCGATGTCGCGGCGGATGCCCGCGCTCGCATCGAGGACGCCGAGGAGCCGCCGGCTCTGACCTGCACCAAGGCGAGCCACGACCTGATCGACGCCGATGGCAACCGGGTGATCACGGTCGGGGAGTTAACGGTACGCGTGGGGGCGGACGCCCTGACCGCGCCGGGCACGCGCCCCGCCCGTCCAGAGGCGTCGGCGGACCAGGGGCACATCACCATCGAACACCTCGGCGGCGCCAAGATCGTGATGAAGTCGGACGGCACCATCCTGATCTCGGGCAAGAACCTCCAGATCAAGGCGGAGCAGGACGTGAGCATCGAGGCCCGCAAGGTGGATGTGAAGGTTAGTGACAAGATGGATGTCCACGGATAACCGACATGGCGAAAGTTCTGACACGGAGCAGTTCGGTGACCTGCGGGCATGGCTCGGGGGCCGTCTCGACCACAGGGCAGGCGAAACTCGCGGTCAGCGGGTCCGGTGTCCTAGTCAAGGCCGGCGTCAAAGGCAAGAGCGTTTCCGCCTCCTGCAGCACGATGCCGGCCTCCGATAGCAGCGGCCCTACCGCCAAGAAATGCACCCAGGTCTCTGATGTGACGGCAGGCGAGTCCACCAAGCTGTTTGTGGCCGGCAAGCCCGTGCTGCTGGAAACGCTCAAGGGGAAGACGGACGGCATGGTCGGGAAGGTAACACCGCAGACCACGCTCACGGCGAGCGCCGGGCAAAACAAGCTCACGGCGTCCTGACAACGCGAGGAGGCAGGCAGGCATGAACGGAGAGCGTGAACAAGAGCGAGAGCGGGTGCGGAACCGGCTGCTCGGGCGCGGGCTGACCCTGAAGCCCCTGGACACCGGAGCGAGCAGCGGGGGGTGGCCGGACGCAGGCCTGGACCTCGAACTGGCGCGCGACACGGCGGGGAGGCGCGACCTCACCTTTGTCTCGGGGATGGACTGCCTGGTGCAGGACCTGACAGTGGCGCTGACCACGGCGCTGGGCAGCGACCTGTTCAACACCGCGTTCGGGTTCGACGGAGTGCGCGCCATGGCGGAGGAGTCGAACCCGCTGCTCGTGCGGGAGCGGGTGCGCGTTTCGGTGATTGATGTGCTGCGGCGGGAGACGCGTGTCCGCCGCATCGTGGACGTCAAGTTCGACGATGAACGGCTGGACCGGCCTGTGTCCGCCGGGTCGAGCCGCTCGCTCAGGGTTCGCCTCGTCTTCGAGACGGTCACGGGCGACAGTCTGAGCGTGGAAGTGGGCAGCCTGGCGGGTATCGACCGGCTGCCCGTGGGAGGAGCGAACGGTGGCTGAGACGACGGATACCACAGATCGGGCCGTAGCCGATGTGCTGGCCGTGGACGAAGCAGTGCTGCGGTCCACCGGGCCGGGCGCGTTCGGCATCCTGCCGGAAGGGTTCGCCCCCAAGCCATTCGGGCGGCTGCTGGCCGAAAAGCTGGCGCTGGCACGCCAACTTTTCGGGGACGACCTGGACCTAACCTCCGGGTCCGCGCTGCGCAAGGTTATGGAAGTGCAGGCCCTGGAGGACGCGCGCCTGTGGGCCGCCCTCGCCGGGATGTACGACGGCCAGTTTGTCGCCACCGCGACCGGCGCCGCCCTTTCGCGCCTGGGCGAGGAGCTAGGAATTCCGCGGCCGTTTCTGGAGGCGCGCGGGCAGGTTCGCCTGTCTCTCGCGGCGGATCTCCCCGCCGGGGTCGCGCAGCTCACGCTGCCGCGGGGCAGCCGCCTGCTTACGGAGGGAGGACACCACGCCGCGCTGGAGGAGACTGTGACGCTCACCCCGGCGCAGCGGGAGCGCACCGTGGCGGTGTCGGCGTTCTACCCCGGCCCTGAGCACAATCTGGACCCCGCCCAGGACGGGCAGGCGCTCACACGCTGGAACGAGGACGACGAGAAGCTGGACGACCTGCGCGCCGTTGGCTTCGCTACCGTCGCCATCGCGCACGACGCTCCGCTGACCGGCGGCGAGTTGCGCTGGTCCGACCGACGCTACCGCGCCCTGCTGTTGCAGGCGCCGCGCTCTCTCTGGACGGTGGACGCCGTACGGCTTGCGGTCTCCCTGGTGCCCGGCGTTCGGCAGGTGCAGGTGCACGACGGCTGGGGCGGTCTGGACATCGGGCAGTCGATCTTCGGCAACTTCAACTTCATCGAGCGGCTGTTCTCCGCCGAGCGCGACCTGACCAGCCCCTACTACTTCACTGTGCTGGTGGCCCCCACCCCCTCGGCCTTCTGGGACGGCCCGGACGGGCTCTATGCCGCCGTGGCCTCGGCCCTGGAAGATGTTCGTCCGGTCGGAATCTTGCCGCGCATTCAGAAGGCGCGCTCCGTCGGCATCCAGGTGCGGGCCGACCTGGTGGTGCAGGGACTTCCGCTGCCGGTCGGGGACCGGGCCACGGTGAACGATTCGGAAGCGGCCCGCGCCCTCAAGCGACGGCTGCTCCTGCGGCTGCGGCCTGTGATTGAGGAGGTGGCGTTCGGCGAGCCGGTGCGGGCCGCCGAGGTCACCTGGGCGCTGATGAATGAACCCGGCATCGCCGACGTCCGCGACCTGGCCCTGGTGCGCTACCCCTCCGGAAGCGATGCCCTGGACTTTGCGGGAGCGGCGGTGCCGAGCGGCGCCGAGACGCTGGCATGCGGTGCAAATGCCACACTGGAAGCAGACCAGATACCGGTGTTTGCGGACGACGATAGCGGACTGACCATTGTGTAGCACGGGCTGAAAGAGGAGCATCATGGCCGAAACCCTCACCGACCCGCCCCCCCGTCTTGACCCGGACGCTCCCGCGTTTCCGGACCTGGAGGGGATCGACCCGGCGGCGCTGCCCGGCGAGATGCGCGGGGCGTCGCACCGGCATATGGCGGCGAGCCTCACCGCTCCGCTCAAGGCGGGGGCGGCTGATGAACGCCTGGACGTCGACGCGGGCGGACGGGTAACGCTCGCATCCGCTTGGTTCCGCCCCCTGCTGATCGCTGCGCCCCGTTTGCCGGTCCCTCCGTCCGAGACTCTGCGGCTGCGGGCGACCCGCGACCCGGACGGCCCCGCGCCGGAGTCCCTCCCGCCCCTGGAGTGGGCGGCGCACACAGAGGCGGGCACCTTCCTGCCGCTCTACCTGCCCCCCACCGCCCCGGGAGGGCGCACCACGGAAGACGTGCTGCTAGAACTCACCCTGGAGCGGGAGGACACCGAGACCGGCGCTATAACGCCCCTGCCGCCCGCAGAGGTCGCCGCGGCGCTCGTCGTCCATGCGACCGGCGGAAACACCGGGCGCCTGCTCTTTGCGCTCGCGGCGGAAAAGGGGCGCATCCGGCGCCAGGCCCGCGAGATCGCGGCGGCACGCTCCCTGGCGACCGCGCGCGGCGGCGCGCTGGACCGACACGGCGCGGACCTGGGCGTGGAGCGGTTCCGGGACCGGCTGGTCTGGAACGCTGAACGGGACGAACTGGTCACCGAGCCCCGCCCCGGCGGCGAGCCGGACGCCGAGTACCGTCGCCGCCTCGCGCTTTACCGGCCCTTCTATGCAGGAACGAAGGCGGGGCTGACGGCACGCCTCGCGGCCGTCCACCCGGACTTCGGCGTGATCGAGGAGGACTCGGAGTTCGCCGTGGCGCTACACCTCATAGAGACCGGCGCTGGCCCGCACCGCGCCCGCTTTCTGGACTACATCCGCGCCGTTTACCTCGTCTACCCGGCGAACAACCCGGCAGCGAACGCCCGACATGCCGCCCGCCTGCTCTCCTCTGCGCAGCGTGACCAGATGCTTGCGCTGCGCCAGCGCCTCCGCGACAACTGGACGCTGGCGGGGAATCCGGGCTTCGCGCCGAACCTGGCCGCCGCGCTGGACCGGGCCGGGCGGGCGCTGCGGGCGCTCGGCGTCCCCGCGGAGGAGCTTTCGGTGACCCGGGCGCAGGACGACGCGGGCGGGAGCCGCTACGAACTGGGCCTGGGCTGCGATGTAGCGGCGGTTCCCGAAGCGTCGTGGAACGCCGCGCGCGCCACGCTCCTGGCTCGCGGGTGGCCGGAGACCACAGACGCCGAAACGGTCCGGCTGCTGAACCGGCTGGCGGACCGCGGCGAAGAGGCTCTCCCGACCGGCGCCGAAGACCCGGAGGGCTCCTGGCTGCTCGACGCCTGCGGTATGGCGACCCGGCACCCGCTTGGAGGCGGGCAGGTGTACGTCTCGCACCTGCCCGCCTATGGCCTCACCGTCACCGGCCCGTCGCAGGTGCCTCTACGGATGTCGGTTCCCCTGGAGGCCCACTGGCAGGCGCCCGGCGACGCGGGCGGCGCGCATGAGGCGCTGGCGGCCGGACTCGCCAGCACTCTCGCCGCGTGGATCGACGCGGGCGGCGCCCCGTGGCAGGTGCTGGACGCCGCGACCACCGATGCGCGCTGGGCGGAGGCCGCCGGGGCGGGCGAACCACCCGCGGAGGTGGTCGCCGGCTTCGCCGAGGCCGACCTCCCGGCGGCACGGGACGCCGCCCGTGTCGTCGCCCAGTTGCGCGCCCTGCCATCCGACCGCCTGGCAACGCTGGCTCTGCCCGCCTCACTCACCGGTCCGCTGCTGGGTGGCGATGCAGCGGAACGCGCCGAGGCTGGCGCCGCGCTGCGTCAGTTGTTGGCGCTTCTGGCGCGGCGCGGCATCAGTGCGGCGCTCCCCCTCTGGACCGGCGCGCAGGAGGCGCTTCTCGTGACTGGCGTGATCTCCCTCCCGCTTGCGGGCACCAACCTGGCCGAGCGCAGCGCCACCGCCTACCGCTGGTATGTGGCGCCCCTGCAGCCGCGTCCCCCCGCCGCCAACACGTCCGCCCCGGATGCTACGAGCGGAGCGTTTGTGGGTTCGGGGACGATTGGCGGCGTCGGCACGCGCACGACCTTTACCGGCCGCGCGAACGGGCTGTCCCTTATCATGGTCCTTGGCTACCGGCGCCAGCCAGACCGGACGGACCCCTACGAGTACAAAGTGACGCTGCCGGAGGCGGCGACGCTCACCCTGGACGAGTACGAGTTCGTCATGAACCTGCTCGCCGCCGGCAATCCCATCGGGGTCGAGATCAACACCTTCGACCTGCGGCGGGGATACGTAGACCTGAACGGCGACAGTGCGGCGGAACCGCTCTCCGCCACGGTCGCCCGCACGTTTCGGCCGTTCCGGCGGGCCCGCAGCCGCGGCGGTCCGGAGGACTTTGCGGCGTAGGCGCCGCGGGATGATGCAGTAAGGAGAACCGGGAGAGATGGCACAGGCTACGAAAAAGATCGCCGAGAGCGTGACCGAGCTTACGGCGCTTCTGGAGAAGAACGCCGGAACCCTGACCGAAGCGGAGACCGGCCTGCTGGTCAGCGGATTCCTCCTGGAGCAGTTTGGGAGGACCCTGCGCCGGTTCGACTACCGCGAACCGTTCGCCGCCGCCCACCCGGAGTGTGCGCCGACGTTCACGCGCACGTTCATCCACGCGGACTGGACCGACGGCGAGGATGTGGTGCAGGCGGGTGCGACCCCCGGCGGCGACATCGGATTCAACGAGCGCTTCCACCGTATTGAGTCGGACCTGGATGCCCTGGGTGCGGACGTTCGCCGGACCGCCTCCTGCCTTGCAGAGATGCGCCGCTCTCTGCGCGTCCTGCTGGACGAAATCCGCGCCCAGATCAACCAGCTTCACAGCGATGTGCACGAGCTGTCGGCGGCACGGGGACAGACCACGGAACCCTCCCGCACCCCGCCGTTCGTGGGCATCCTGGACGACTCCAAGTTCCGCGGCACGATCCTGGTGGGTGACAAGAGGGCGAGCGCCTGGGAAACTGCGGCCGGCGTGATCATCCTTCCCGAGGTGACGCGGTCGTTCGAGCTACGCGGGACCCCCGACGTCTTTAACAACGACGCCGGAGTGCTGGGCCGCTACTTCGCCGACCGGCCCGACATCCGCCTCGCTCTGGAGCAGGAGCCGCTCACCCGCGACCAGTTCCTCAACCGCTTCGGCGACGATATCCTGCCGGACGGGCGCCGCCTGCGCGACACGCTGGAGGTGCTGCCCGCGGACACACCGTTCGCCAGCACGGATGCGCTGCTGGACGTGGTGGCGCGGGCCGAGGCCGACCGTCTGCGCCTGCTCCCCGACGCAGCGGACGCCATCGCCCGCAGTTTCAACGAAGGCACCGAGGTGGGCACGGTCGCTGACGCCCCGCTGTCGGAAGCGCGGTTCCTCTCCCCGCAGGTACGGGACGCCCTGATCGCCAAGGGCGTCCGCACCGTGGGAGAGATGGCAAAGCTCAGCACGCGGGAGATCGCCGACGTCGCCCGCGGCGCCCAGGTCCCGCTCACCGAAAGCGAGGCCGCCACGAGCGCCGCTGCCGCCCGCTTCCTGGTCGGTCTGCGCTGACGCCCTGGCGCGGGGGGTCAGCGCTTCACATAGGCGCCGGGCGGGCGGATCGCGCCTGGCTCCTCTTTGGCCCGTTGCAGGAACTCGCCGACGCAGGGCGGGCAACAGAAGGTATAGGTTTCGCCGCCGATCACCCAGGCGAAGCGCGGGTTCGCCAGCGTCTCCGAGATCGGGCACACGCGGGCGCCCGGGGGCGGCGTAGCATTGTGGTTCGTCGGAACGCCCGCGAACTTGCGCCGGGGGATCTGGCTCCCGTTGGCACGGATGTCCGCGTCGGTGTAGCGCCCTCCGGGCGTGAGGAACAGGGCGCGCTCCTCCGGGGTCGGTGCCGCATCCGCCGATTCATCGGCGTGGCTGCCGGCAACGTCCGCCATACCCGATGCCCCCGCCTCGCCGGCGCCGGAAAGGTCCAGGCGGACGCGATAGCGCCGGTCCCCAATCGGCAGCGTGACAGTAAGACCGGCCGGATGGTCCGCGCGGGACGGGAGCGCGGCGGCGAACTCCGCCGCCTTCCCCGGCGGGTCGCCCGGCCGCAGCCGGGCGCGCAGCGTGAGCGGGAGGACATCGCCCCCCGCCGTGGTCGCCTCCGCCCCCAGCGTCTCGGCGGGAATGGGATACAGTTCGGCCTCGTCCTCCCCGAGGACGAACACGCGCACGCGCTTCGTCCTCGGCTCATACAGCGCCTCAACATGGTGCGTATCGCCCACAGAGGCCACCACGCCGCCGTTCGCGGCCCGGTGCCCGTGATCCTCGCTGGCATGCCCGGGCGCCCCCGGAGAGGCGAAGTCGGCTGCAGTCAACGGCGTCATATCCCCGCACCCGGATGCGGCCCCGAGCAGTGCCAGCGCCAGCACCACCCCCGCGACGCCCGTCGCCTTCATCGTCCCACTCCCTCCCCCACCTCCTGGGCAGCGCGGGCCGGCAGCGCGGGGAACCAGCTCTCCTGCAGACCGCGCCGCCACAGCGCGCGGTTCTCCTCGTCCTCACGGTCCGACGCTGCCCACACCAGCAGGACCGCCATAATGCCGTAGATCGGCAGGTGACCGACCAGTTCGACCCAGTTGAAGATGGTCAGCGTCATATTGATCGGTATCCATGCGATCAGCACGATCTCCCGGGGGAACAGTCCCAGTAGCAGGAACATCCCCACCAGAAGCTCCACCGACCCGGCGCACAGCACGAACACCTCGTTGGCCAGGGGCATCCCCAGCGCGGACGTGAAGTTGAGCGGATACTTCTCCAGAAACGCCAGCGCGAGCGGGATGTTCGCGAACTTCTCGGTGAACGCCACAATAATCAGGCTCAGCCCCAGTCCGATCCGCAGCGCGGGGATGGCCCACGGCAGGAGATGCGCGGGCGGCTCCAGGCGGGGGAACAGGAACCGGTCCACAGCCACCGGACCACGCCCGGCGCAGTAGAAGAAGGCGGCGAATCCCAGGTAGAAGATATTGTCGAGCATGGCCTCCGCGCCGGCCACGAAGAGCCCGCACACCCAGAGCACCCCCAGCAACACCCCCGCCAACCGGGTGAGGGCGCCGTAGAACAGCGCGAGAGCGATGCCGGTTTCAGCCAGCCCGAGGAAGTAGCGCCAGGGGGCGGACATCGCAGCGTTCGGCGAGAACAGATGCCCCTGAACGCCGTTCACAAGCAGAGGCACCGCGACATGGAGAGCGAGCAGCAGCGGCACCAGGGCGTACAGCGCCGCCCGCCGCTCGGGCGTCGCGCCAAACGCCTCCGGCCCCGGTACAAAACCACGGCGGCCGCGCGCGCGCCAGAAGAGCGCCCCGGCGACGGTCGCGACCGCCACGCCCGCCAGAAAGATCAGCGGCAACGGCCGCCCAATGAGATCCAGACGTAGCGGAAACGACTGGGTTTCATGGAACCACTTCTCGTGGGCCCACGCCGGACCACTGGCAAGCAGAACAATCGCAGCAACCGCAGCAAGCAAGTGCGCGATTCGGTTTTGAAGTATCTTTGGGGTAGTAGTAGGCATCTGTTTGTCCCCATTCAGGGGCCGTATCTAGAAATAACTCACATACTACATAATATAGCCGCGCCCCCTCATACTGTATCCCTGCAATGACGGATCGTGTGTGATGAGTACCACTCTGAAGTTTATGTCCGTATTTGCCTACTTAATAGGAAACATGCGCACCAGCCTCCCGGTAATCGCCCTGCTGCTGCTTTTCCTTCCTTCTGGTGCGCTCCCGGCGCGGGCGCAAGAAAAGACAGAGCCGACAGCGATTCCGTCGCCGACAGCGATTCCGTCGCCG
>CALEKU010000198.1 GCA_937902745.1 uncultured Armatimonadota bacterium | reverse complement strand
GCCGGCGCGATCGAACCGGAACCGGCTCTGCTTGCGCCGCCGCTGCTGCTGCTGCTGCTGCTGCTACCACCGCCTCTTCTGCTTCGGGCCGTTCTAAGGTCGCCGCCGTGCTGCTGCTGCGTTCCATGTGTTCTCTCCTCCTCACTATGGTTACCCTTGTGCAGGAGAGAAGTTTCCACCGGTTTCACCGCACGGCCGGGGCTGCGGGCTGCGCTATGGCTCGTGCCAGACCCTCCCCTCGCCCAGCAGCGAATCGGCCCGGTCCGGTCCCCAGGTGTCGGGGAAGTAGGGCTGCACGTCGCCGGGACGCTGCTTCCACGCCTCCAAAATCGGGGTCAGGAGGCCCCACGCCGCCTCTACCTCGTCGCCGCGGGCGAAGAGGCTGGCGTCGCCGCGGATGGCATCCAGAATCAGGCGCTCGTAGGCGTCGGCGATCGGCGCCTCCGGGAACGCCTCGGAGTAGGTGAACTCCATCGAGACGGGCTTCAGGTTCATCGCCGGCCCCGGCTCCTTGGCGCCAATCAGCAGGTGAATACCCTCATCCGGCTGGATGCGGATGACCAGCAGGTTCGGGCGAACCTCCTCGCGGTTCATCCGGGCAAAGAGCACCTGCGGGATGCTGCGGAACTGCACCGCGACCTCGGTCACGCGCTTGGGCATGCACTTGCCGGCACGGACGTAGAACGGCGTCCCGCCCCAGCGCCAGTTATCGAGATGGAAGCGCAGGGCGGCATAGCTCTCGGTTGTGGAGTCCGGGCGGACGCCCTCTTCGGAGCGGTAGCCGGCGTACTGTCCCCGCACCGTGCATTTGCCGACGTCCTCCGGACGGATAGGGCGGATGGAGCGCACCGCCTTCACCTTCTCATCCCGCACGGCGTCGGCGTCCAGCGATGCGGGCGGCTCCATCGCCACGAGCGATAGGATCTGAAGCGCGTGGTTCTGGATGATATCCCGGGCGATACCCGCCTCATCGAAGTAGTCGCCGCGCCCCTCCAGTCCGATCTTCTCCGCGACCGTGATCTGAACGTGGTCCACGTACTTGTGGTTCCACAGGGGCTCGAAGAGCTCATTGGCGAAGCGGAAGACCAGGATGTTCTGGACGGTCTCCTTGCCCAGGTAGTGGTCAATCCGGTAGATCTGCTCCTCCGTGAAGTGCTTCAGGAGGCTATTGTTCAGCTCGCGCGACGTTTCCAGGTCGTAGCCGAACGGCTTCTCGATGATGATGCGGCTCCACGCGCCTTCGTCCGCGTTCGGCTTTGCGAGCCCCGCCCGCCCCAGGTGCCGAATCACCGTCTCGTACTGCTCCGGCGGAATCGCCAGGTAGAACAGGCGGTTGCAGGACGCCCCTACCTCCGCGTCGATCTGGGCAAGACGCTCCGCAAGCCCCTTGTAGCCCGCAGCAGCATCGAACTCACCGCGCTGGTAGTACAGGCGCGATGCAAAGGCGTCCCACTCGTCGCCGCTGGTGGGCATCTTCGGGGCGAACTCTTCGATCGCGGCCTGAATATCGCTCCGGAACGCCGCATCATCCTTGTCGCGGCGGGCGTACGCCAGCACCGCGAACTTCTCCGGCAGCAGTTTGTCCCGCTGGAGCGCATAGAGCGCCGGCGCGAGTTTTCGGCGTGTCAGGTCGCCCGTCGCGCCAAAAAGAACGAACACACAGGGGGAAAGGTCGCTGCTCATCAATAGTTTTCCATCTCAATCCAGGTTCGCCCGTCCCGGGCGAGGAGTTCGTCCGCCGACCGCGGCCCCCAGGTGCCGGCCGCATAGTTTGGGTAGTCGGCCGGTTCGGAGCGCCAGTAGGCCAGCAGCGGGTCCACCACGCGCCAGGCAGCGTCGATCTCGTCCTCGCGCATGAAGAGGACCGCGTCGCCGTGCAGCGCGTCCAGCAGCAGACGCTCGTAGGCGTCGCGCAGTTTTACTTTGAACGCGTCCCCGTAGAGCATATCCAGCTCCACCGGAATCAGATCGGAGAGCGTGCCGGGGCGTTTTAGCTCCATCACGAGCGCGATTTCGGCGTCCGGCTGGATGCGCAGGCGCAGGATGTTCGGCTCCGGCTGGCGCGTCGACGAGCGGAACAGCGAGAGCGGCGCGCCCTTGAACTGTATCAGCACCTCGGTCAGGTTCTTGGGGAGCCGCTTTCCTGCCCGCAGGTAGAACGGCACCCCGGCCCAGCGCCACGACTCGATAAAGAGCCGGGCGGCCATGTACGTCTCCGTCTCGCTCTCCGAGGGCACGCCCGCCTCCTCGCGGTACCCCGGCACCGGCCGGCCATCCGGCCCCGTACCCGGGCCGTATTGCCCCCGCACGGCGAAGTGGTTGGAGAGCGGGCGCATCGCCTCCAGCACCTTGGCCTTCTCCTCGCGCACGGCGCGAGCAGCAAAGGAGTTGGGCGGCTCCATAGTGAGCAGCGCGATGACCTGAAGCGCGTGGGATTGTACCATGTCGCGCGTCTCGCCCATGCCGTCGAAGTAGCCCGCGCGCGATCCCACCCCCAGCGTCTCCGCAACCGTAATCTGTACCTGCTCGATATGGTTGCGGTTCCAGAGCGGTTCAAACAGCGAGTTGGCAAAGCGCAGAATAGAAACGTCCTGCACCGCATCCTTGCCCAGGTAGTGGTCGATCCGGTACACCTGGTCCTCGCTGACGACCCGGTGGAACTGCTCGGTCAGGCGTCGGGCCGAGTCCCGGTCGGTGCCGAAGGGCTTCTCCGCGATGATACGAGTCCAGGGGGGAAGGGTCGCCGAAGCCGTGACGAGCTCCTTGGTGGCCAGGTGCTGAAGGATCTCCGGGACCAGCGCGGGCGGCGTGGCAAGGTAGAAGAGCCGGTTGCCGCAGGTTCCGCAGTCCTTCTCGACCCGAGACAGTTCCGCCTTCAGGCGCCCGTACCCCTCGTCATCGGTGAAGTTCGCCGGGATGAACGACAGAAGCGCCAGAAACTCCTCGATACTGGCAGCGTCGCGCTCGTCGTCACTCACAAACTCCAGAAGGGCCGCCCGTGCGAAGTCCCGGTACTCCGGGTGGGTGCGGTCGGGCAGGGCGAAGCCCACCACCGCGAACTTCTCTGGCAGGTGCTTGTCACGGTGCAGGTGGTAGAGCGCGGGGAGGAGTTTGCGGCGCGTCAGGTCGCCCGTGGCGCCGAAGAGGACGAACACGCAGTCCGCGGAGGCGATCGCCATGCGGTCACCCCTTCTCCGTGATGGCGTGCCCGCCGAACTGGTTACGCAGCGACGCGATGACCTGCCCCTGGTACGATTCGTCCTGCCGGGAGCGGAAGCGCATATGCAGGCTCAGCGTGATAACCGGCAGCGGCACCGCGCGGTCGATCCCCTCCTCCACGGTCCAGCGCCCGGTGCCGTTGTCCGCGATATCGTCGGAGATGCCCTCGAACTCCTGGCCCTCCGCGGCGAACATCCGCTCGGACAGTTCCAGCAGCCACGACCGGACCACGCTTCCGTGGTTCCACAGGTGGGTGATCTTGTTCAGGTCCAGGTTGAACTCCTTCGCCGCGTGCAGCAGTTCGAAGCCCTCCGCATACGCCTGAAGAAGTCCGTATTCGATGCCGTTGTGTACCATCTTCGCATAGTGACCGGCGCCGCTCGGCCCGACGTGCGCGTAGCCGTCCTCGGTCGCCAGATCCCGGAAGATGGGCTCCACGGTCCGGAATGCCTGCTCCGGCCCGCCCACCATCAGGCAGTAGCCGTTCTTCAGGCCCCAGACCCCGCCGGAGGTGCCGCAGTCCAGGTAGTGGATGCCGTTCGGCTCCAGCGACGCCGCGCGCCGCTGCGAGTCCTTGTAGTTGGTGTTGCCACCGTCCACCACGATATCCCCGGGCTGGGCGATGCCGGCAACATCCGCCAGCACGGCATCCACGATATTCACCGGGACCATGAGCCAGAACACGCGAGGACTGTCGGAAAAGAGGCCAGCCATCTCCGCCGCGGACGCCGCCACGCCGATGCCCTGCTCGGCGTAGTGGGCGCGTGTCTCCGGGGACGGGTCCACTCCGAAGACCGTGTGCCCCCGCTCCCGCAGACGCAGCGCCATATTGCCGCCCATCTTCCCGAGCCCGATGATACCGACTTCCATCGATGTCGCCTTTCCCCGCCGCGCGCGTTTCCCGCCCCTATGCTTCGCCCCCGCCCCCGCTTCACCCTGCGCCAATGCCGGGCGAAGCGAGGGCGGGAGATTCCTTTCGGTCAGGCTCCCTTCAGCGCCCGGGCCACCTCGACCACGCGCTTCGCCTGGAAGCGCGCCACGGCCAGGTCACCCTCGGTCGCAGGCTGGTCGTTGTTGGGCCCGGCGACCACGCTCGCGCCGTAGGGGGTGCCGGCGCCGAAGGTAGAGGGCTCGCCGTAACCCGGCGCCACGATCACGAACCCGAAGTGGTTCATGGGTACCTGGAGATGGAGGATCGTGGTTTCATTGCCGCCGCCCGGCGTGGACGTGGAGCAGAAGGCGGAGCCGACCTTGCCGAGCAGTTTGCCCTGGAACCAGAGGCCCCCCAGGGAGTCCAGGAAGGCCTTGACCTCCGAGGCGATGGTGCCGAACCGGGTGGGCGACCCCAGGACCACCGCGTCCGCCCACTCGACATCCGCCGGGGTCGGCGCCTCGTAGGCGGCGTTCATCCGCTCCGCCTCCTCGACCCAACCCGGGACGCTCTCCATGATCTTGCGATCCACGATCTCGCGGCAGCGCCGAACCCGCACCTCCGCCCCTTCGGACTGGGCCGTTTCCGCAATCGTTTTGGCGAGACTTTCGGTGATTCCCGTCCGCGAATAGAACACGATCAGGACGTTTGGCATGCTGTGTTTTTCCTCCGCGCCCCGAAAGGGGCAGTATCTACCGTATCTGAAATCCTCAAACGGGTGTGCCGCCCGGCGCATCGGCAGCGGGTACTCGCCGGCGGCCGAAGATCAGGGCATCAAGCGATAGGCTGCCCGGCCCGACCAGCATCACGACCAGCGCCACCGCAGCATAGGCCGCGGCCAGTTCGTACGACCCGCCCTGCGGCGAACTCTTGACGAAGGGATCGCCCCTTTGAATGTGCGTGAATGCGGCGACCAGCATTGTACAGAGGATGCCGAAGGAGGCGATAGGGGTAAGCAGCCCGACGATTAGCGCCAGACCGCCGAAGAACTCGGAGACGGCCGCGAGCATCTGGAAGAAGCCGGGAATGGTGGAGTCCGGCCCCATCCACCCGAACGGGTTCCGAATCTTCCCGCTCCCATGCAGCATCAAAGCCGCTCCGGCGACCACGCGCAGCACGAGAAGTCCCACCGCCCCGCGGCCCGCGACAAAGGGCGCGAACAGTGCGTTCATAACGGTTCCCCCCTTCCCTGGCCCGTTCTGGCACCAGTATACCCGTGTCAGGTATACCCGTCAGGCGAAGAACATCCAGACAAGGTACAGGGAGATTATCACCAGGACCCCCAAGCTCCACCGCGCCCAGATGCGCTCACACCGGTGGAAATCGCTCACCGAGTCGAAGCGGCGATGCTGCCAGGCGAGCCGGTTTCCGCACGCCCCCAGATAAACGTGGACCAGCAGCAGCAGCACGGCCGGTGCAAGGCGCAGAAGGGGTAGGTTCGGCAGAAACAGCCGCATCGCTCGAAGAAAAAAGTTATAGCCCAGGAGCGCCACGCCCCACCCCGCCATACCGTGCCCCATCAGCCACATCCCGCTCAACTGGAAGGCGCCCCAGTTCCAGTGGCACGCGACCTCCGGCGGCACCTCCCCGAGCGTCCCGGACGTGTTCGGCAAGAAGTCGGCGGCATAGTTCCCGGTCAGGTGCGGCAGGGGTGGCGGTGGCGTACTCATCGGATGGCATCCCCTTTTGGTTCGGGGGCATTTGGGGAGCCAAGGATCTTTTCGAGAATCGCCGAAACAGGCAGGTCGGACATGCTGCGGCCGACGTGCGCGAACGTGACGCGCCGGTGCGTGTCCAGCACGAACAGGGCGGGGTGCGACAGGTGAGCCCCCTCCCAGGCCAGCCAGTAATGGGTGCCATAGGTCCGGGCGACCGTGCGTCGCTCATCGCAGAGGAGCGGGAAGGGCAGCGGCCTTCCCGCGAGGAAGCGCCCGACCGAGCCGCGCCCCTGGCACACCACCCCAACCACCCGCACCTCCGCGCGGCGCAGTCGCTCTTCGTTTTCCGCCAGAACGGTCATCTGATCCCGGCAGAAGGGGCACCAGGTGCCCCGGAAGAAGACCAGCAGCGTGTCGTGCCCGGCCGAAAGTTCGGCCAGGGTTCGCTCCTCGCCGGTCGCACCGTCGGGCAGCGTGAAGTCGGGGGCAACGCTTCCGGGCTCCACCATTAAGAGCTTCCGGGCGGCCCGGTTCGTAGGTGTGGTCATAGAGTCTACTCGTTATAGGGTGGCCTGGCGGGGTGGCAGGCTACCAGGATTTTACCCGCTCCGGCCGCGTACACAGGCAGTCGTACCGGCCCTCGGGCGGGCGCGCGCATTCGGAACAGCCTATTTCCCACCAGAGCGGCCCAACGGTCTTGACAAGCGCCCGCAGGCGTGGTAATTTCACATTCGACAGCCGGTCTGCGGGCGAGTGGTGAAATTGGCAGACACGCATGACTTAGGATCATGTGCCGAAAGGCGTAGGGGTTCAACTCCCCTCTCGCCCATCACCACCAGCCTATGAGGACGGGCACGTTTGCGGGAATAGCTCAGTGGTAGAGCACTTCCTTGCCAAGGAAGGGGTCGCGAGTTCGAATCTCGTTTCCCGCTTTTCCTGTCGGTTAAGGGATACCGGAGCAGCCGTGGCTAACGCCGAAGGCTTCTGGTATCCTTTTTTGTTGACAGGGCAGTTTCACTAGCCAACATCAGTAACCATCTCGCCTATCCGAACCCGAACGTTCCAGGAGATAATTTCCACCGATGCAGGTGACCACCGAGCAGATTGACCCCTGCAAAATCGCCCTCACCATCACCGTCGAGCCGGAAAAGGTGGCCGACGCGCGCGAGAAGGCTTTCGCGCACTTCGCGCGCCAGATCGCCCTCCCCGGCTTCCGCAAGGGCAAGGTGCCGCTGGCCATGGCGCGTCCCTACATCGACGAGAACCGCGTCCAGCAGCGCACGGCGGAGACCCTGTGGCAGCCCGCCTATGAGGAGGCGGTCGCCGAAACGCAGGTCGAGCCGTTCGCCCAGCCCGAACTGGAGTTCGTGGAGCTCACCGAGGGCGGCCCGTTCGTCTTTAAGGCGATGGTCCCACTCAAGCCCGTGGTGACGATCGGCCCCTACAAGGGCCTTTCCCTGGAGCGCCGGCGCCTGATCGTGTCCGATGAGGATGTAGAGCGCCAGATTGAAGAGGTGCGGGGCCGCTTCGCCGAGTTCCCCGAGGTCACCGACCGCACCGCGCAGATCGGCGACATCCTGATGGGCGACCTGACCGCCACGGTCGAGGGGGAAGACCCGGGCGATATGGCCGAGGCACGCGCCACCGTGATCGAGATCGGCCGTAACATCGCCGACTTCGACAACGGGCTGGTCGGCATGTCCGTGGGGGAAACGAAGACCATCGAGGCGCTGTACCCCGAGGACTTCCAGGACGAGCGGCTGCGCGGCAAGCGCGCCACCTTCACCGTGACCATCAACGAACTGCGCGCCCGGGTTCTGCCCGAGCTGAACGACGAGTTCGTCCAGAAGGTCAGCCAGAAGAGCAAGACGGTCGAGGAGTTCCGCGCCGAACTGCGCGAGTCTCTGGACAAGGCCGCTGACCAGATGGCCGACACCGACCTGGAGTTCCGCCTGGTCGGTGAGATCGTCAGCAAGTCGCAGATCAACTTCCCGGATGTCCTTCTGAACGCCGAGATGCAGGCCGACGCCCGCCAGATTCAGGAGCGCCTGGAGCGCGACCAGATGACGCTGGAGCAGTACCTGGCCAACAACGGCCAGACGCAGCAGGAGCTGGAGGAGTCGATCCGCCAGTCCGCGGCGCAGCGCCTCCGGAACTCCCTGGTTCTGTGGCAGGTGGCCCAGATCGAAGGCATCACGGCGACCGACGAGGACCTCGACGCCAAGATCGCGGAGCGCGCCGAGCGCGCTAACGTGAGCGCGGCGGCGGTGCGCGCCTACGCCGAGAAGAACAACCAGATGCAGCAGTTCCGCGATCAGGCCCTCACGGAGAAGATCCTGGCCTTCCTCAAGGAACAGGCGAACATCACCGAGCGCACCCTGACCGAAGAGGAGATGGAGGCGCTGGAGGCGCAGGAGAACGGCGCCGACGCGGCGAATCAGAGCGGACAGGATGCGGCCTCGGCGGAGGCGGCAGCGGAACCCGCCGCGACGCCCGCGGAGCCGCTGGCCGTGGAGAAGGCGAGCCCCAAGCGCCGTGGCAGCAAGAAGGCCGCTGCGAAGAGTGCCGAGGAAGCCCCGGCGGGCGAGACCCCGGCGGCGCCGGCGGAAGCAGGAGAAGGCACGGCGGCCGCAGAGTAAGCGGCCGCCCGACCCTCAACAACCCAGAAGGCCCAAAACGATGGCATTGATCCCGATGGTCGTTGAGCAGTCCGCGCGGGGCGAACGCGCCTACGACATCTACTCGCGCCTGCTCAAGGACCGCATCATCTTCATCGGCGAGCCGATCGACGATCACATCGCGAACCTCGTGGTGGCGGAGCTTCTCTTTCTGGAGAAGGAGGACCCGGACCGCGATGTGGAGATGTACATCAACTCGCCCGGCGGCTCCGTGACGGCGGGCCTGGCGATCTATGACACGATGCAGGCCGTGAAGCCGGATGTGGCGACGATCTGCGTGGGACAGGCCGCGTCGATGGGCGCGGTGCTGCTGGCGGGTGGCGCGAAGAACAAGCGCTATGCCCTACCCCACGCGCGCATGATGGTCCACCAGGTCAGCGCCGGGTTCCAGGGCACCGCTCTGGACATCGACATCCAGGCCCGCGAGATTCTCAAATACAACGACCTGCTGGCCCGCATCTTGCAGGAGCATACCGGACAGGAGCTGGACCGTATCAAGACGGATATCCAGCGGGACTACTTCATGTCGAGCGAAGAGGCCGTGGCATACGGCCTGATCGACAGTGTCCTCGAACGGGACAAGCGCTAGCCCTAGCCGCAGCTGGGTTCCGTTCGCCGTCGAAACAAAATCTCGGGCAGCGAGGCAGACAACATGGCGCGAATCGGCTACGACCGGAATGACAGCCGGTGCGTGCTATGCGGGAAGAGCCGGGAGCAGGTAAAGAAGCTGATCCTCGGCGTCCACGGGGGCGTCTGCCTCGACTGCGTCGAGCTGTGCAACGACATTGTGCGGGGTGAGAACGCCGCCGAAGAGTCGTTCACCCAGATCGGCCAGATCCCCAAGCCGCGCGAGATCCACCGCATCCTGAACCAGTACGTGGTGGGACAGGAGACGGCTAAGCGCAGCCTCTCCGTCGCGGTCTACAACCACTTCAAGCGTATCAACGCCCCCGCCAGCGATGTCGAACTCCAGAAGTCGAACATCCTGCTGATCGGCCCGACCGGCTGCGGCAAGACGCTTCTGGCGCAGACGCTCGCCCGCATCCTGAACGTCCCCTTCGCCATTGCAGACGCCACCAGCCTGACCGAGGCCGGTTACGTGGGCGAGGATGTGGAAAACATCCTCCTCAAGCTGC
Organism: uncultured Armatimonadota bacterium; assembly: GCA_937902745.1. Classification (GTDB taxonomy): domain Bacteria; phylum Armatimonadota; class Armatimonadia; order Armatimonadales; family Armatimonadaceae; genus CALEKU01. The sequence goes on along the minus strand of CALEKU010000198.1, from coordinate 3,866 downwards.
TCCAGGCGGCGGACAACGGCGAGAACATCCAGACGGTGGTCAAGAACGCCCAGCGCGGCATCGTTTACATCGACGAGATCGACAAGATCGCCCGCAAGTCCGACTCCCCGAGCATCACCCGCGACGTCTCCGGCGAGGGCGTGCAGCAGGCGCTTCTGAAGATCCTGGAAGGCACGGTAGCGAACGTCCCGCCGCACGGAGGACGCAAGCACCCGCAGCAGGACTACGTCCAGATCGACACCACGAACGTTCTGTTCATCTGCGGCGGGGCCTTCGACGGCCTGCATGAGATCATTGAGCGGCGCCTGAATCGCAACACGCTCGGGTTCCGCGCGGACGTGCAGAGCCGCCAGCGGCAGACCGGCGACCTGTTTGCCAACGTCCTGCCGGAGGACCTGCTCAAGTACGGCCTGATCCCGGAGTTCGTCGGCCGACTCCCGGTCCTGTCTACCCTCTCTGCGCTGGACGTAGACGACCTGGTGAGCATCCTGACCGAGCCGAAGAACGCCCTGCTGAAGCAGTACGCCAAGTTCTTCGAGTACGACGGCGTGGACCTGGAGTTCACCGAGGACGCCGTGGTCGCCATCGCCGAGGAGGCGATTCGGCGCGGCACCGGCGCGCGCGCCCTGCGCGCTATCCTCGAAGAGGTGATGCTGGAGAGCATGTACGACATCCCCTCCCTGCGGAATGTCCAGGCTTGCATCATCGACGGCGACACGGTGCGCGAGCGCAAGTCCCCCACCCTGGTCCCGATCGCCGAGCTTCGCAAAGCCAGTTAGCTCTCTCTGTAAAACGAAAAAGCGCGCCGCCTGCTTTTCTCAGCAGGCGGCGCGCTTTTCTGTTTTCAGGGCGATTCCGTCTTGCGACGGCGACGCGCCCAACGGGTAGCGCCGCCGAGGAGGGCGAGGCCCGCAACGGCGAGTACGCCGCTGGAGGGTTCGGGGAGCGCGGCGGTTCCTACGAACACCTCGAAGGGGGCGGCGGCAAGCGGGAAGGCATCCGGGGGCGGTCCGCCCCCGTTGAGCGTCGCCGTCCCCGCGGCGGAGGCACCGATTGGGGCGCCGGAGGAGATGGCGATGTCCACGATGTTCCCTGTGTAGGTGCCGTTGGCGGCCAGGGACGCCGGGACGTACCCGAAGAACGAGTCCAGATCGATGGTGAAGTTCGGGCTTGCCGCGATCGGCCCGCTGACCGTGAGGCCGTTCAGGAACACGGCGTCCGTGGTGGTCAGGTTAGTGATCGTGCCCGTCAGGGTGATGATCGTGCCCGGGTCGCCGAAGTAGGTGGCGGGCGTCAGGACGAACGAGACCGCCTGTGCGTGAGCGGGGCGGGCGCCGCCCGCCGCAAGAGCGAGCGTCCCCGCGACGGCAACGAGGAGCGGCGCGATGCGTGCGGCGGCCGTCCGCCTGACTGCGTGTCGTGTCATGTAACCTTCCTTGTGGCCGCGGGCACTAGAGCGGGCTGAGCGTGATGCGATTCGAGAACTGGAATGGGGTCACGGTCCCGTTCGCCGTGTACTGCCCGTTCGCGAACAGAGTGGCGGTGCGAGTGACGCCGTCCTGGCGGGGCACGATGAACCGCATGGTCCGCCGCACCGCACCGGCCCCTTCGGGAATGGTGCCGAAGGTCAAGGGGAGCACGGTAGGAGACTGCGGGGTGTAGTTGGTTCCGTTCAGGTTCAGCCGTGCGGTCGTTACCGCACCGCCCTGCGCATCGGTGCCGCCCGTGTTGTTCATCACGAAGTGCACGTCGTAGAAGTAGCTCTGGGAGTTGTATGCCACCAGCTGCGCGTTCGCCGACAGCACCACGTTGGCCGGGCTGTTGTCCTGGGGGAGAGGGTCCACGAGGGGGAGACGCCAGATGCCCCGGCCGTAGGTGCCCGCCATCAGGTAGCCGGTCCCGGGAACGGCTTTCAGGGTGCTCACCTCCACATACGGCATCCCGAGCGGGCCGGAGGCGTCCGACCAGGTCGCGCCCCCGTCGGTGGTCATGAACACCCCAATGTCGCTGCCGGCATACCACCGGGTCTGCGGAGCGTTGAAGTCCCGCGCAAACGACTCGAACGGCGCGTCCGGCAGGCCGGTCCCCCCTGACCCGCTCCGATTCGTGAACGTGGGAGTGGCGGCGCTCGTATTGGCACACTGATAAACGTGCCCGCCGCCGGTGCCGCTGAGCGTCACGATAATGTCGTTGGGGTTGGCGGGGTTGATGTCGATGTCGGTGATGGCGCGGTTGGGCAGACCGTCGGTCGCGTTGTAGGAGCCGCTCGCGAGCTGCTTCCAATTCGCCCCGTAGTTGAACGACACCCAGAGGTTCCCGTTCGTGGTGCCCGTGTAGATGATGTTCGGGTTCTGCGGCGCGACCTCGATGCAGCGGACGATCCCGACCGAAGTGCTGCCGTTGGAGGCGGTGGTCGTCAGCGCCATGCGCTGCCCGCCGAGGCGCGGGTTCCACGTCCCCGCCAGCGGGTTGTAGCGCCACAGGTAGTCGGTTCCCACATACAGCGGGTTCGGGGCGGTGGGGTCAATGCCGACGTAGCCGTTGAGGGGCACGTTGTCGCCGCCGTAGTTCGGCGCGATGGAGCGAGATGTGGCCCAGGCATCCCGGGTCATGTTGACGTTGAGGAAGTTATTGCAGGCGTACTGGGTAAGCGGGTTCACCGGATTGATGGCCGAGCCGCTCCCATCGCCGCCGTTGAGGATGCGCCAGCTTGTCAGGTCGCCGTGGGAGTAGATGTTGGCATTGTCCTGCGTACCGCCAAGCAGGAAGTTCGGGTTGGTCGGGTGGAAGTCGGACTGGTAAAACTGGGTAGTCACCAGGGCGTTATTGAGACCATATGTGAACTGCCACGTTGCTTCGGTCGGGGATGCGCTCAGGGCCGGGTTGTAGGTGACGCGGTAGAATCCGCCGTCGTTGCCGATACCGATGATGTTCGGATTCGCAGGCGAGTAGGCAATCGCGTGATTGTCCGCATGGGTCCGCGAGCCGCTCACGTACGCCTTGCCGATGTCCACCCAGTTCGGCGTCCAGGAGAGTTCGTTGACACCCAGAGCACCGTTGAACGAGAGCAGGCTGAGGTACAGCGCATCCTTCGTCGTGCCGTTCACCGTCTGCGGGATGCACAGCATGGCGAAGTTGTAGGTGGTCTGGCCCCAGTTCTGGGAGCGTTTGAACGATCCGGCGGCGCCGTTCGGCCCGGAGATCTCGGTCCACGAGTAGGTGTCGGTCGCCGGGTTCCGAATTCCCCGATAGATGACCTGGTCGGCGGCGCGGGCGACATAGAGGATGTTCGGGTCCACGGCGGAGGTCGCCAGTTTGAAACCGCTGCCGTAGAGCGACCAGAGGTTCCCCCCTTCGCCCGGCAGGGGGATGCGCGTCCACGTTAAGCCGTCATTGCTGGAGCGGTACAGCCCGCCCGCATCGAAGAAGGTCAACCCAAACGGGGTGAAGGCGGCGGCGTAGTAGTAGCGCCCGCCCGGCGCGGAGGGGTTCGGCAGGCTGACCTCCAGGTCGGACCAATCGCCCCAGGTGTAAGACGCGCCGAGGGGTGGGATAGCCGTGATACGGGTCCAGCTCGCGCCGCCGTTGGTAGAGCGCATAATCGATCCGAAGTACTGGCGCGAGGCCGCGAGCACCAGGCCGGGCGTGTCCGGATCATAGACGATGGCGCTGATGCCGCTCCCGCCCATGTAGCCCGGGTCATAGACGTTCGTCCAGGTCTGCCCCCCGTCCGTGGAGCGCATGACCCCTCGCCCAAGCTGAGGGCCCGCATCCGCATCGCCCAACCCCACCAGGATATTGTTGCTGTTGAACGGGTCTATGGCGACCGTGCTGTTGTCCTGCATCGGCCACAGGGCATCGCCGAT
>CALEKU010000197.1 GCA_937902745.1 uncultured Armatimonadota bacterium | reverse complement strand
CGGCAGCAGGCACCCCTCTACCGCCGCGGGAGAGGGGACGGGGGTGAGGGCTCTCTCCGCATCGTCGTCGTCCAGTCCACGGACGGTGAGCGGGCGCGGCTGCTGAACGAGGCGGGCGGGCGCTATTATGTACTGGTCTGCGGGCTGGAGAACGGCCAGAGGGTCGAGCGGGTCCAGATCGTCGCAAGCATCGATCGGGCCTTTGTCGCCGCGACGGAGTGGCCGCGGGTGGTCGAGGCCGCCTGCGCGCCGGACCTGCGCGCTGTCCTCTCCAACACCACCGAGGCGGGACTGGTGCGTGACCCCGCCGACGAGGTAGGACCGCCCGCCGAGGGCGCCGCCGCTCCGCACGGGTTTCCCGCGCGCCTACTTGCGCTGCTCAAGGCGCGCTTTGACGCCGGACAACCGCCCGTCGTCCTCCTGCCGTGCGAACTCTTCGAGCAGAACGGCCAGAAGTTGAAGGCGCTGGTCCGGGAGCAGGCCGCCCTCTGGGGCTGGGACCGGGACGCCGGTTTCGCCGAATGGCTCGCGGACGGCTGCGCCTGGCCGAACTCCCTGGTGGACCGCATCGTCTCCGGCCGGCCCGCCGCGCACCCCCTTCTGGCCGAAGACCCCCTGCTCACCGTCTGCGAGCCTTATGCGTTCTGGGCCGTGGAGAATAGGCCCGGGACGGAGTTCCTGGATCATCCCGCGATCCACCGCGTGCCCGACATCACGCCCTACGCCCTGCGCAAGGTCCGCATCCTGAACGGCGCGCACACGGCGCTCGTGGCCTACTGCCGCAAGCACCGGCCCGACATCACCTTCGTGCGCGAGGCGCTGGCCGACCCAACCATTAATGACTGGGTGCGCGGCCTCCTGTTCGAGGAGGTTCTGCCGACGATGGGCGACCGCGTCCCGGACGCCGAGGCGTTCGCCCACCAGACCCTGGAGCGATTCGCCAACCCGTTCCTGGACCACAAGCTCTCCGACATCGCTCTGCACCACGACAAGAAGGTGCCCGTCCGGCTCGTCTCTACCCGCGATGAGTACGTCGCCCGGTTTGGCAGGCGGCCCGTACGCCTTTCGGAGGCCATTGAGGCATGAAGACCCTGACACTGGAAGAGCCCAGGCGCCTGATGCTCTTGGAAACGGCGGAGCCGGGCGCGCCCGGTCCCGGCGAGGCGCTGGTGCGCGTGCGGCGGGTCGGCATCTGTGGCACGGACTACCACGCCTTTCGCGGGCGGCAGCCGTTCTTCAGCTACCCGCGTATCCTCGGGCACGAACTGGGCGTCGAAGTCGTCACCGTGGGGGAGGGCGTCGCGAACGTGACCGCAGGCGACCGCTGCGCCGTGGAGCCGTACCTGAACTGCGGCGCGTGCATCGCCTGCCGCCGGGGCAAGCCCAACTGCTGCACATCGTTGAAAGTGCTCGGCGTCCACACCGACGGCGGCATGCGGGACCTCCTCACCGTCCCCGCGCACAAACTGCACCCCTCGAAGGTCCTCCCGCTGGAGCAGTTGGCGCTGGTGGAAACGCTGGGCATCGGGGCGCACGCGGTGGAGCGGGCGGCCGTGGAGCCGGGTGAGACGGTGCTCGTGATCGGCGCCGGCCCCATCGGCCTGTCCACCCTCCCCTTCCTCCAGGCCCGGGGCGCCGGTCAGATTATCGTCCGCGATCTGAACCCCGACCGGCTGGCCTTCGCGCGGGACGCCTTCGGCGTCACCGTCACCCTGTCCGCCCCTGATGCCGACGCCACCCTCGCCGACCTGACGTACCTCACAAACGGCGACCTGCCCACCGCCGTCTTCGACGCCACGGGCAATCCGGCGTCCATGCACGAAGCCTTCCGCTACGTGGCACACGGCGGGCGCCTGACCTTCATCGGCCTGTTTCCGGGCGACGTCACCTTCCACGACCCGGACTTTCACCGCCGGGAGATCACCCTGCAGGCGAGCCGCAACAGCACCCCGTCCGATTTTTCGCGCATCCTCGCCCTGATGGAAGCCGGCCAGATCGACACTGCCCCGTGGGTCACGCACCGCATCCCCGCCCCCGACCTGCCCGGCGCGTTCGAATCCCTGCTCGCCCCGGAAAGCCGCGTCCTCAAAGCCGTCGTCGAGTTCTGAGTGCTCGCTTCCGCCGCTTCGGGGTTGACGCCCCTCCGAATCCGCCGTATACTGCCGTTTGTTCTTCACGGGCGGTTGGCTCAGGGGTAGAGCGCTTCCTTGACACGGAAGAGGTCACAGGTTCAAATCCTGTACTGCCCATCTCATGGGTGTAAGTCTCGGCTTTGCAGGGCCGAGGTCGCGACTCCAGGATTAGATGCCTCCACTTGCGCGGTGTAAACCACCGCACGAGGGGAGGCATTAATGCTTTTTAGCGATGTCGTTCGCGATTACGCCGAGTTCATGCGCCACGAGCGCAACTACACGGAGCGCACCTGCCTGGCGTACCGCTCCTGGCTCTCCATGTTCCAGCAGTGGGCCGACGCGGAGAAGGTGGAAGTCCAGTTCACGCTCCGCTTCTGCACTCCCGTATTGCGCCGCTGGATGTACTCGCTCTCCAAGCGGGGGCTGAGGCCGCGCACCATCCACAGCGCATTCGCCCCGATGCGCTCCCTCGGGCAGTATTGCCTTGAGAACCAACTCCTCAAGGAGAACCCAGCCCTCGCCATCACGCTCCCGAAGAAGGACGCCGCGAACCGCCCGCTGGCCTCCGACCAGGAACTTGCCCAGCTCCTCTCCGCCGCCGAGCGTCAGGCCGACCCGAAGCTGGTAGCCCGCGACCGCGCGATCCTCTCCGTTCTGATTTACTGCGGAGTGCGGTTCAAGGAACTGATGGACCTGCGAGTTCAGGATGTGAGCCTCGATTCCCGAACACTTCTGATCGCGAGCGGCAAAGGTCGAAAGTCCCGCCTGCTGTACCCGAACCAGGCGTGTATGGTCGCGCTTGCCGAATGGCTGCGCGAGCGGGCGAAGGTGAAGGCCCGCTACGACTGGCTTTGGGCGTATGATCCTCAGCGTCGGATGGGCGAGACGGGTCTGCGGCAATTGCTGGACCAGACCAAGGCCCGTGCTGGTCTGTCCGACCACGACAATATCCAGTTCCACGCCATGCGCCGTGCTTATGCCACCCGATGTCTTGCCAAGGGCATGGACCTGCGCAGCTTGTCCGCCTCCCTCGGGCATTCTCAGGCATCCACGACACTGATCTACACCTTCGCGTCGGAGCGGCCCGCCGAAGCGATGCGGGATTACGCAGACCTGCGCTCTCCGTCCCTCCCCCCCGAGGTCGTTGTGGCGGAACTCGACGGGGACGGGCGCAACAAAGCTACGCTCTCACGCGCCCGTGCCATGCGACAGATGCGGCAGCGGTCCCCCATACGGTAAGCCACCTCCGCAGATTCCTTCTAAGGGGATAGGGATGGCGGCTCAATGCGCCGTCACAACTCGCATAGTCAGAGTGCGCGGGAGGCTGGTCCCCTCCCGCGCACCCCTGCTCCCACCGCGTCGGAGGCGCGGCAGGCATGAACCAATCATACAGCACGGGACGACTATCTCCCGCCGTCCGAGCGGTCGGAGAACTGCACCTCGAAGGGAACGTCACGCCCCACGCGTGGTACCAGTGCCCGCGGCTGCGAACGAACGCGGGCGCCCCGAATCTCGTCGCCATCGTTCTGCTGGCGGAACTACTTTACTGGCACCGCCCTGTGGTCGAACATGACTCAGCGACGGGAACCGTGACCAGCGCCCGAAACAAGTTCAGAGGAGAACGCTACCAGGCCAACTACGAGGCCCTGGCTCGTCGTTTCGGCCTAACGCGGCGACAGGTGCAGGACAACGTCTCTTTCCTGGTACGGCGCGGCGTGGTTCGCCGCGAAATCGTTGATAAGGTAGAGGTTGGTCCGAGGAACTGGGCGTACAACGTAGTCTTTCTCACTCTTGAACCTGAGGTCATGCGCGAGATGTGCGCTCTTCCTACGCCTTCATACGAACCGACGGCCTGTTACCCCCTCACGTTAGGACGTGAGGGGGTAACCGAGGTTGCCGACGGTCGAGAGGCTCCGCCACAGGTAAACGCGCCGCCCCTCACGTTTGAGAGTGGTACCCCCTCACGTTCCAACGTGTCCCCCCCTCCCGATCAAACGTGCGCCATTAAGGAATCGGAGAATCCCCGCAAGACTCCGAACGAGATTTCAACAACAGCAGATGCGCGATACGAGACTGCACCAGGGCGATCTGCCCCCGTTGTTGTGGAGTCGACACAGGGGGTCGCAGAGGCAGACAGCCCCGTTGCCGTAGGAGACGAGGAAGTTCTTTCCAGGATGCGTCGCTACACGACCGAGGGCACGGCCCGCGCCTGGCTCAAGCGGTGGGGGGGCGAGCGATGCGCCCGTCAGGTGGCGGCGTTCGAGGGGCATTTGTCTGACTATGCGGTACGCGGCCAGTCGGTCCGCAATCCCGCAGGATTGCTTCGGCAAGCGATTGCGGAGGACTGGGGGCCGTCCCAGACGGCTCAACGGGCGGCGAAAGAACGCGCCTCCGCCGCCCACATCGCAGGCCGCCGCGCGGACGAAGAGGCACGGGATCGAGCAATCGCTGCCCAGCGGCAGGAGGCGGAAGAAAGACGCCGTGTGTTACTGGCGTCTATGGAACCTGAGATGCAGGCGAGACTTGAGGCGGCGGCCTGGGTTCGCGCGTGGCGGGATGCGGAGGCCCCGCCCGTTCGCAATCGCATCGCCGTCGCTGCCAAATCTCACGAGAAAGTAGGGAGTGCGGTGAGGTCCCTCCTGAAACTGGCAAAATCGGCGCTCCTTGATGAAATCGGCGCAGAAGGTGAGGCGGCCCTAAATCGTTACGAGGCGACTACTACGGCATTCATGCCCAACCAACAGCAGAAGAAGGTTCGGTCACACCTTCTGTACCGCCCCAATCGCTGTGCGTAGAGCCGAGACTCCAGGCGGCAACGTAAGAGGTGCCGTCCTGGAGTCTCAGGCGAGTGCCGCTGAGGATCACGCAGCCTGGTTTGCTACCTCGCGGCGGCCGACATGGACTGCATCGCGGGCTTCAAGGAGAACTCTCCCGCGTTCCTGTTGCCGCGCCGCCTCCGCCTGCTCCTGCAGCCAGCGAATCGCGGCCAACGCTTCGGCACGTCGTCTGACGAACAGCACCTCTCGCTCCTGACCGTCATTGCAGACCGCCATGACCTGCAGGAGCGGGCCGAGTCGCTGCGACTTCCAGGTCTTGATCGCGCTCATGGGAACGACGGCTCCCCGCAACGGACGTATTCCTATCTGCGTCATCCTGCTACCTCTTCCTCGTCCCCTGAACGAAACGGCGGGCGCTCTCCTCGTCGCTCCATTCCACGAATGAACGCAGCGCCTCGTCGGCGTCGTCTTTGACCCGCTGTTGGACATAGTCTTTCAGCCAGTCCAGCTTCGCAGTCGCCGTTTCTCCCTCTTCGAGTTCGACCTCGACCCGCTGGCCGACGCGGATGCTGTTGTAAGCGTAGTTCCGCGTCTCCGCGTACTCGTAGGCGATGCTGACAGGTTTCATGCGTCTTCTCCTGACTCAACTGCCGCCGCCCACCCGAGCGGCGGCAGTTGAGTCTTTAGATCGTGGTCCTTTTCAGTTCGGCGCGGGCCGCCGCTGTTTCGTGGAACAGGGCTACGAGATCGTCCGTGGCGTCGAAGGCGCGGGTGCGGGCATCATCGAGGATGCGGACCTCGGTCGGGTTCTCGGCGTCCATCTTGTCGAGGAGCAGAGTGTAGGCGGCCCATTCCTCCCTGACGACGGACAGCGCGTGGTTGAGGTAGAGGTAGTCTCCCTCCGTCCAGTCGGCGTCATAGCTCAGATGCGATGCGTGCATAGTGTCTCCAGTGCTGCGTTTTCGGCAGCGAAAGGCATATTTTGACAGATGGGTTCAGCATTGCCCTGCGGCTGCCCCGTCAGCCTCCCCCCGACTTCGTTCACAAATGGAGCAAATGTCACGGATTGTTGGAGGAGTTGGCCATTAACAGGTAATATTAGTGGGTTTTGCCGTACCCTACGGCAGCGTGCAGAGCGATGTGACGCCTTCCATTCACCGTGAGAGGCGGCTTCATAGCGCAGCCAATCCAGGACGGCTTTGAGGCTTCGGCAATCCACCTCCAGGTAGCAGCCGATCAGTTTCATTTCCCGACTCGACCGAGGTTCCGCCTGCTCATAGGCCCGCCATCCCGCGACCATCGCGCTCAAACCCTCGCCCAGTCCGTCGGGGTAGGCAACGGCATGGTCGGATGACCAGTCACCGACAGCCCGCGCCACCTCCTTCAGCCCGTAACTCCAGTGACCTGGAAGTGCGATTTGTCCCCGTGTGAAGGACTCCCGCAGGTCCAGCCATGGCAGCTCTTCCAGTTCGGGCAGGTCGAGCCGCTCCG
>CALEKU010000196.1 GCA_937902745.1 uncultured Armatimonadota bacterium | reverse complement strand
AGGCGCCCGCGCTACGGCAGGCGCCCCGGTTCGATCCGCAGGAACGAAAACTCCGCGGCGTACCCCGTCCCCTTCGGGCTACAGGCGTACAGCCCGCACCGTACCACGGGCGCGTCCACGCGCTCCAGCAGGTGCGCCATGCGAATCTGCTCCCACGCCTCACCGTCCCGGGACGCCTCCACGATACAGTCCTCCCCCTCGGCACGCACCCGAAACCACACGTCGTGGACGCCGTGCGGGAGGGCCTGTGTAGACCAGTCGGAATAGCCGGCGTTGGTCACCACCGCCCCCAGCCGGTTCGGCCCCTCCGGCTCGTACTCCACGGAGGTCTTCAGCCAGCAGGAGGGGGACAGGCGCACCATCAGGCCCGCCTGGTCGTACTGGTGCACGGGGTCGAATCGGACACGGGTCGTGAGGACGAAGTCTCCCGCCATCTCCGCGAACAGGAAGTGGCCGTTGTCCACCGCAAATCCGTAGTGCGTCTTCTGCCAGAAGTCCGTTTCGGCGTCCGGTTCGATCCGCAGGCACGCGCGGGACGGGTCCAGACGCCAGCGGGCGGGCTCGCAGTGCCACCGCAGGGCGGGGTGCAGGTGCGGTTGGTCGAAGGACTCGCGGAGGGGCAGATTCGTCATGGGGCGGTCGCCTTTCGGGAGAGTGTAGCCGCGCGGGACACGCGCCGTCAACGGCGCCCGGAAAATACGATGGGCCGGGAGGGTAGCCCCTCCCGGCCCATGCGCCCAATGCCGCCCTCGACTCCCGGCCGGGGCACTACGGCAGCAGATGGAACGCCATCTCTACCGGGTAGAAGACGCCCCCGAAGGGGATGGTGACCAGTGCCAGCCCGTTCGGCCCGACCTTCGCCTCCGCGAACACCGAGTGGTTCTTTGGGGGAACGATGCGGCTCTGGACCAGCAGACCGTTCAGCGCGGCCACGAGGCCCGACTGCCCGCCGCGCGGCGAGAAGGTGACGCGCACTTTGCTGCCCGCTGGCGCCTGGACGTGGAACGTGTAGACCAGACCGTAGGCACCGTCCATGCCGCCCGTCATGCCCTCCTCCGGGATGCCGATGCGGTAGTACTGCTGCGCCGCCTCGGGCGATAGGGCGATGGTCACGTCCCGGTGGGGCGCTTTGACCGCGGTCACGCGGGCGTTGGTAACGACCTGGTTGTTGTTCTGGAAGTAGATGCGCAGGCGGACGTCCTGGTCGGCGCGCACCGTCAGCACGCCGGAGGCCACGTCCCACGGGCGCAGATTCATGGGCAGACGGACGCCGCCCTTGCCCACGAACCGCTGGTCGGGCGCCTTCAGGTAGCGCGCCATGGCCTGCTGTCCCGCCTGCGGCGGGTCGTTCTGCGGATCCGCGATCCCCTTCCGGATGTCCACGGTCAGCGGCTTGCCGACCGAGCCCTGGAACGCGATCACCAGAGGCTTGACCGCCCCTGTGACGTTCCTGTAGTGAAAGAAGATGCGGTAGGTGCGCCCGCCGGTCAGGAGGGCGTCCGCGTAGGCGCCTGGCGCCTGCAGGCGCTCCGGCTGGTTGCAGAATAGCAGCGTGTCCACCTGCTGCGGCAGGCGCGCGCCCGGAGCCGTGCTGGCGACCGAGGCCCGCGCGGGCGCGGCGGGAGCCGCCACCCATGCCGCGAGCAGCGCCAGGAGAAACGCCGCCGCACGGCGTGCGACCGCGATGTATGCGTGGTGCGCCCCCCTCAGGACTCTCTCCCCTCTCGCGAACGACTTCGCCATTGAAGCCCTCCCCTTCCTTACCGCCGGGCGGCTCCGATTAGCCGCCGCTCATCCCTCAATTATCAGACACAAGTTTACCGGTCTGAGTTGCAGGGTATTTCAGAAGGTTCACCGTCGGGAGAAGGGCGCTAGCCCGCTACGAGGAGTTCTTTGGGAGCAGTGGTGAGTATTTCGCAGCCAGATTCGGTCACCAGAACATCGTCCTCGATGCGGACGCCGCCGAAGCCCTCGACGTAAACGCCCGGCTCCACGGTAAGGACCATGCCCGGGGCGAGGGTGACGTCGGAAAGCTGCGAGAGCGCCATACCATCATGGCACACGCGGCCCAGCATATGCCCGAGCCCGTGGGCGAACGGCGGGAAGCCACGGTCCGCCAGCGCCTCGCGCGCCAGCGTGTCGATGTCCCTTCCCTTTGCGCCGGGGCGGATGGCATCGAGCGCGGCCTGCTGCGCCGCACGCACCGCGTCGTATTGCGCCCGCATCTGTTCCGTCGGCGCGCCGCCTACAACCAGCGTGCGTGTCAGGTCCGAGCAGTAGCCGTCCACCTGCGCGCCAAAGTCCAGCAGCAGGAACTCCGGCCCGCCGCTCTCGCCGATGCGCCGGTCGGTGGGACGGCCGTGAATCAGCGCGCTGTTCGGCCCGGAGCCGACGATGGAATCGAAGGACAGCCGCTGCGCGCCGCGGGTGCGCAGGAAGACCTCCATCTCCCAGGCAAGTTCCCGCTCCGTCATCCCCACCCGCACGGTGTCGCGAATAAACTGGAAGCAGTCGTCGACCAGGCGTATCGCCCGACGCATCGTCGCCAATTCGTCCGCATCCTTGAACTGGCGCACCGCCTCCACCGTGTTGTTCAGCGGGACCCACTCCAGCGGCGTTTCGGCGCCCGCTGCCGCCGTAGCAGCAGCGCCGCGGAGGGCGTCAAAGGACCGAACGGTCAGGTGCGCCGCCTCGAAGCCCACGCGGCGCAGACCGAGCCGCTTCGCCTCTTCCACCGCGGCCTGCTGCATGGTGGTGCCCTGAGGCACGATGATGCGGGTGAAGCCGGGCACCTGCTGCGCGGCCTGAAGCTCGTAGCGCCCGTCGGTCAGAAAAAGGGCGTCCTCGGGCGTCATCAGGACAAGCGCGTTCGATCCGGTGAAGCCCGTCAGATACTTCGCGTTCTCCAGGTGCGTTACCAGCAGCCCATCTATGGAGGGGTCGGCAACGGACGCGATCTGCGCACGGAGCGCGGCGACACGGTGGGGAAAGGCAAATGCCTCGCTATGACTCATCGGCGTCCCTGCTCCACCACGGCGCGGGCGGCATCCAGTCCCAACAGATAGGAGGCGGTGCCGAAGCCGGCGATCTGCCCGACGCACACCGGGGCGATGACGGACTGCCGCCGGAACTCCTCACGGGCGTGAACGTTGCTGATGTGCACCTCGATAGCGGGAAGGCGCACGCCGCGGATGGCATCCGCGATGGCGTAGGAGTAATGGGTATACGCCCCCGGATTGATTACGATGGCGTTGGCCCAGTTCACCGCGTTCTGAATGGCGTCGATAATCTCGCCCTCGTGGTTGCTCTGGCGAATGTCTACCTCGATCCCGATACGCTTGGCGTGCTCCAGGATCTTGCGGTTGGTTTCGTCGAAGGTGTCGGTCCCGTAGATATCCGGCTCGCGCAGGCCGAGCAGGTTGAGGTTGGGGCCGTGCAAAACGGAGACCTTGATGTTCCCCGTAGGTGCGATCTGCATGGCGTCTTACGCGTCTTCCCGTGCCGGTGGCGTTTCGTCGGTCGTTTCGTCGGCACGCAGGTCCGGCAGTCCGTCCACGACCGGGTAGACCCGCCCACATCGAGTGCAGGTCAGGGTCCCCCCCTCCGCGTCGTAGTCGAGCGGCGGTCGGTCCGGACAGTTCGGACAGCGCACGAGCGCAACGAACTCCGTGGAAAGGGTGTTGCCCCTCGTGCCGGGCGCGGGGGGCTCCGTCTGGTTCTGTGACATCGGGAGAAGAGTTTCGCCGCGCGCCACGGAGAATCCTCCGGCGCCCCTTGACTACTCTGGCCGTCAAAGGGGGTGGTGCGGCGCGCCTGCGGAGGGAGCGCGAGAAAAAGCAGGACAAGGCCGGAACTCCGGGGAACAAAAGGTGTTAGCAAGTTGGATAACAGCGGCCCCGCACACACGCCGGGCCGGCAACCGAGAGGGAGGTTTTGTTTACCATGAGTCAGGCCACGCCCGTCACCTCGACGGACTTTGATACCCAGGTCCTGCAGTCGGACGTCCCCGTCCTGGTCGACTTCTGGGCTGCGTGGTGCGGCCCCTGCCGCCGCGTCGCACCCGAAGTCGATGCGGTCGCGGAGCAGCTCTCCGGCAAGGCCAAGGTCATGAAGGTCGATATCGACGCCGAGCCGGACCTGGCCGCGCGCTACGGCATCCAGAGCATCCCGGCCCTGTTCATCTTCAAGGGTGGGCGCGTCGTGGAGCAGCTGGTGGGCCTTCAGCCCCGCCAGGTCATCGCGGAGAAGCTGTCCGCGCACGTGTAGTGCCCTTTCCGGGTACATCCAGATCAGTGAGTCAGGGGGGAGCGGCGCTTGCGCCGCGCCCCCTATCCTTTCTTAAGGAGGCCGAAGGTCATGAGCCATGCAGTGACGAAGGCGCAGTGGGACGCGGAGGTGCTGAAGTCGGATGTGCCCGTCCTCGTGGACTTCGGGGCGACCTGGTGCCCGCCGTGCCGGGCTATCGCGCCGGAGATCGAGGCGGTGTCCGAGATGGTGGCGGGCAAGGCGAAGGTCGTCACGGTGGATGTGGATAGCGACCCGGACCTGGCCGCGCGCTACGGCATCCAGGGCATCCCCGCGCTGCTGGTCTTCAAGGGCGGGCAGGTCGTGGAGCAGACCGCGGGGTACATGCGCCGCGCCGAACTGGCGAACCTGCTGCTCGACCACGCGTAGCGCGCGGAAGACGAAACGGCGCCCCCTCCCCATGCGGGAAAGGGGCGCCGTTTTCGTGGCGGGCTACTTTACGCCCGCCAGGGCGTCCAGCTCCTTTTCCGTCAGAGACTCCCGCCCTTCGGCTCCGAACTGCACCGCCTGCCGGGCGTTCGCGGCGACCAGGACACTGTCACCGAGCGCCGCCCACTTGGCAAACGCGGCGTTGCGCCGGGTGAGGGCAAAGTAGGCAGGCGAGTAGAGCTTGACCTTAACGATCTCCTTCTGCTTCTTGGCGTCGTAGGTGGCGTCCTGCCAGGTCGTGCCGACCTGGTAGAAGGTGCGCGCGGCGACGTTCTGGATGCGCTTCGCCAGTTCGGCGTCCTTCTCCCTTTCTTCGCCGGCCTTGGCGGTGTAGGCATAGGTGTTGCCCACCTGGTTCGCGCTGCGCTGCGCCCGCGCGCCCTGGCTGGCATTCACCGCCGCCTCGCCGGATCGGGAAGCGGGCGCCGCGGTGACGGGAACCCCACCACTGGCCGCGCCGCCGAACCCGCCGGCCATCCGGCCGAACCGCTCCGTGTTGTCGGCGCCCCGGGACATCATCGGGCCATCACCGGGTTCGGGGACGAACAGGGCGGTGTACGGGGTCAGGATGCCGTACTCCTTCGAGAGCGCCACGATCTGCTCTACGATCTCCTTCTTCACAGCCGCATCGTCGCGCAGGCGCAGGTCGTCCATCAGGTAGCCGATCTTGCGCGACGCCCACAGGCGCGGCAGGAACGCCGCGTCGGTGTCCACCGCTGGGAACTTCGCCGCGAGGGTGTAGGACTGCGGCTTGCCGTTCGCCTCGCCGGACAGAGTCATCGTCACGTTCTGCGCGGCCCCGGTGTAGCGGCCCACGAGCACGAGTTGCGATCCCACGAACAGGTCCGGCAGGTCGTCCGGCTTTGGGTAGATCTCGCCTGCCGTGCCCCCGCTCACGGTCAGCTTCAGGTTCTCCAGGACCGGCGCGCTGGTTTTGGCGACAAACCGGCTGGTCTTGACCTCGATATCCTCGTCGGGACGCACATAGTCGGCATCGCCCCGTAGCGATCGGGATAGGTCGTCCAGGAACGGCACGTCCACGTCGTAGCCGACGCCGAACACGAAGGTGCGCGCCTTCCGGCCGTTCGCCTCCACAGCGGACCTGACGATCTGCTCCTGGCTGCGGACACCGACCGTGGGCAGGCCGTCCGTGAAGAACAGCAGAGTGTTGCCGGACCCGCGCTCCGGGAACTGCGCCAGTCCCTTCAGGAGCGCGGCGTTGATGTTCGTGCCGCCGTCCGCCACGATCTCGTCCACGAAGGCGTTTGCGCGCTTGAGGTTGTCCGCCGTGGCCATCAGCGGTTCGGGGGAGAACGTCTCCACGCTATCCGAGAAGGTGATCAGGTTAAAGCGGTCCTGCGGGCGCAGGCGCCCCAGCGCAAACTTGAGCGCGCCCTTGGCCTGCTCGATCTTCTTGCCCTGCATGGAGCCCGAACGGTCCATCACCAGCACCACGCGCCGGGGTAGCGCCGCCTTGGCGGCGTCCGCGACCGCGGGCGAAGCGACCACCAGGAAGTAGCCGGACGAGCGCGCCCCGCCCGACAGGCTGGCTACCTGCGGCAGCGACGCGTTGTAGGTCAGTACCGACAGCGCCACGTTCCCGGCGCCGGTCTTCGGTGTCAGGTACAGGTCGAACTCCGGGTTCTCCGCCAGCGTCGCCCCGTCCGCCTTCGACTCCCAGGTCGCCACGACCCGGCTGTCGCTCACGCGCTTCAGGCTCACGTCGTGGGTGGGCGAGTACACGTTTCCGACGCCGACACCCTGCCCTGTGGAGACCTCCACGCGCACCGACACCCGCTCGGGCCGCTGCGCCCCCGGCAGGTGCGGCCCCACAAGCGTCCACGCGTACTTGCGGGCGTCGCCCTCGCGCGGCAGCACGGTCACCAACTTCAGGGTCACCTTGCGGGTGGAGCGTGGGGCGATGGGGAAGACGCGGGCGCGGAGGGCGGAGCGCCCCTGGAACGTCAGCAGCGCCGGGTCGCGGCGTCGGCGGACGATCTCCTCATAGGTGCGAGTCGCCTCGTCGCGGTCCAGAAGACGCGCCTCCATCTTCTTGTCGCCGTCGTACATCGCAAACGACGAGACGCTGGCGCCCTCCGGAATCGGGAACAGGAAGTCGCCTTCCGCCTGCGCATCTGTCCGGTTCTCGAAGAGGTGCTCCACCTCGGTCTCGGCCACGCCGTCGCGCACCACGGCGTTTACGGTCACGGTCTTCACCGCCACCTGCGGCGGCGCGGCGGGGACCGGCCGCGGCAGGGGCACCGGGCGGGGATGCGGCGGACGCGCCCCTTGCTGCTGCGGCGGCTGCGCCGCCCGCGCCCCACCGCCCGGGATCGCAAGCCACACGGCCCCGCCAACGGACGCCACCGCGGCGAGCGCGAGGACGCGCCTCTTCCAGGTCTGATGGTTCTGCTGCTGCGTCATCGGATCCTCTCCTTCCTCCACCGGCAACTCTTGAGGTTCCGACCCTGCCAGCACGCGGCGGCTTCACCCCGATCGGGCGCAGCGGGAAGCGTCGCAGAGCGGCAGGAAAGCGTCCCCTCTGCCGCCTTAGTTCCTCCGCACGGCGAAAGGGTTCACGCCCAAAACAGAGAGGCGCCGCCGGGGCGGGAAGCGAGTGGCGGCGGGTCTCCCTCCCCCTCCGGCGCATAGTTCACGGCCGGTTTAGGTACAATCCCCACAAGTTTATGCACCACAATATTCCACTTATCTCCACTATCGCGGTCGCCCTGGTCTATGGTCTTATCTTAGGATTGTTAGCGGTTCGATTGCGGATGCCCCCTCTGATCGGTTACCTGCTGGCAGGCGTGCTGGTGGGGCCGTTTACGCCGGGCTTCGTCGCGGACGCGGCGCTGGCGCCGCAGCTCGCGGAGATCGGCGTCATTCTGCTGATGTTCGGCGTCGGCATGCACTTCTCGCTCAAAGACCTGCTGGCGGTGCGCAATATCGCCCTGCCGGGAGCGATTCTCCAGATCACCGTGGCGACCCTGATGGGGGTGGGACTCGCACGCCTGTGGGGCTGGCCGCTGGGCGCGGGTCTGGTATTCGGCCTGGCGCTGTCGGTCGCCAGCACGGTTGTGCTGCTGCGCGCCCTCGAAGCGCGGAACGCCCTGGATTCAGAGGGGGGGCGCATCGCTGTCGGCTGGCTGATCGTCGAGGACCTCGTGATGGTGGTCGTACTCGTGCTCCTGCCGGCGCTGGCCCCCGCGCTGGGAGGAAAGGCGGCGCAGGCCGGTGACGGTGCGACGGCGGCGGCAGCAGCGGGCGGCCTCGGCATGGCGCTGGTGGTGACGCTGGGGAAGGTGGCGGCCTTCGTCGCCGTGATGCTGGTGGCCGGAGCACGGGCGCTGCCTTGGCTGCTGTCGCGGGTGGAGGACACCGGCTCGCGCGAGCTGTTCACCCTGTGCGTTTCGGCCATCGCGCTGGGCGTGGCCTACGG
Organism: uncultured Armatimonadota bacterium; assembly: GCA_937902745.1. Taxonomy (GTDB): domain Bacteria; phylum Armatimonadota; class Armatimonadia; order Armatimonadales; family Armatimonadaceae; genus CALEKU01. The sequence continues at coordinate 43,693 of CALEKU010000196.1, read as the reverse complement.
CTCCGGCCTACTCTTCGGCGTTTCCTTCGCTCTGGGCGCCTTCTTCGCCGGTATCGTCGTCAACACCTCCGACTACAGCCGCCGCGCGGCGCGGGAGCTACAGCCGCTCCAGGACGCCTTCTCGGTCCTGTTCTTCGTGTCGGTCGGCATGCTCTTTGACCCGTCCATCCTCCTGCGCGAGCCGATACGCGTACTGCTGGTTCTCGCGGTAATCGTGGTAGGCAAGTCGGTCGCGGCGCTGGGGCTGGTCCTGGCGCTCCGCCGTCCCCCGGAGACAGCCCTCCTGATCTCGGCGAGCCTGGCGCAGATTGGAGAGTTCTCGTTCATCCTGGCCAGTCTGGGCCTTTCGCTCGGGCTGCTGTCCAAGGAAGGGCAGAGCCTGGTCCTCGCCGGCTCCCTGCTTTCCATCATGCTGAACACGCCGGTCTTCGCCCTTGTGTCGCGGATTCGCCAGCAGGAGCAGGCAACGCACGAAGCACCAGATGAGAAACCGGAAGAGGTTGTCGCGGCAGCGCCCTGAACCGTCGCGGGCATCCGGGCTATGTCTGCTCAACTACTTGACCTACTCCCCTGGTCGGAGTAGGATCGTATTCATGCACTCTTTCCACAGCCCGGGGCGCCGTCGCCGCTCCCCCGGCGCAGCGATGGCGGCGCTCGCGCTCTGCGCCCTCTTTGCCCCCCTGCCCGCCGCGCGGGCCGACTACACCGCCACCGTCACGCCGGCCTGGGATACCTCCTGGAAGGGCTGGGGTTGTTCGCTGGCCTGGTGGGCGAAGGGGGTCGGGGACAAGCCGCAGGCGGACACCTATGCGGACGTGCTCTTCGGCGACGGCGGGACCGTGACCTACAGCGGGCGGACCGTGACACTGCCCGGCCTGAGGCTCAACGCGATCCGCTACAACATCGGCGGTGGCGGCCCCGGTAACACGCTCCACAACAACACCCCGGATTACAAGGACATCGAGGGGTTCTGGCAGACCCCGCGGGGCAGTTGGGACCCGGCCACCGCAGACTGGAACTGGCAGGTCGACGCCGCGCAGCGCGCCATGATGGGGAAGGCGCGCGACCGGGGGGCGAACGTTGTCCAGTTCTTCTCGGACTCGCCGATGTGGTGGATGACCCGGTCGGGGAGCACCAACGGCGCGAAGACCCGAGGCGAGAACCTGAACCCCGACGCCTTCCCCTGGTTCTCGCACTACCTGGTGCAGGTGGTCAAGCACGCCCGCAGCCACTGGGGTGTGGACGTCGCCTCCGTGGAGGCGCTGAACGAGCCGTCCGCGTACTGGTGGAACATCGCGGACGGGAGCGCGCAGGAGGGCGCCACCTTCTCCCCCGCCTCCCAGGCCGGCATTATCCGCCGGCTGCGCGCCGACCTGACCGCGCATGGATTGGGCGGCGTGGCGGTAGCCGCCTCGGACGAGAACGACCCGGGCACGGCGAAGAACACCTGGAACCGCTTCCCGCCCGCCGTCAAAGACAGCGTCGGCATCGTCACCGCGCACAGCTACTACGGGCTCCAGCCCTACCGCGACAACGCCGGGCGAGCGGCGCTGCGCGCCGCCATCGGCGACCGGGAGCTGTGGATGACCGAGTACGGCGATTCGGACGGCAGCGGTCAGGCGCTCGCGACCACCATCACCACCGACCTCCACTACCTGCGCCCGCGCGTGTGGTGCTACTGGCAGCCCATCGAGCCCTTTTCCACCTGGGGCCTGTTGAACGCCGACTACGGCACCGGCGCGACCACCTGGGTCTACACCAAGTACTACGTCTTCGCGACCTTCACCCGGTATGTCCGCCCCTCTACCTACCTCTTCCGGAGCACGGACCACAACTCGATCTTCGCCTACGACAACGCGACGAAGAAGCTGACCATCGTGACGGTAAACTATGAGAACGCGCAGAGCGTGACCTATGACCTGTCCGCCTTCGCCCGCATCGGCGGGTCGATTAGCGGCGTAAAGACCACGTTCGACGGGTCGTCACAGCTGGCCCCGTCCTACGCGCGCGCTCTGAACGCCGCGGAGACCTCCGGGCGCCGGTTCGCCGTCGCCTACCCGGCGAACTGCGTTTCCGTGATCGAGTTGACCGCGCACCTCTGACACGCGGAGGAGATGACCATGCAGGGACGAATCACCGGGAGGGGCGGTTTGCGGTTACGATGGCGTTCGCAACGCTTCCGCGTGCTGGCCGCGGCCTTCGCCCTGTACGCCGCTCTTGGCGGTGCGTTCCTCTACTACGCCGAGCGGGTGTTCTCGTGTGAGGAGGCTTTGTCTTCCAGTGCCCTGCCGCCGGATCTGCACACGGCGCCCGCTACGAAGGCGCAGGCGGCGGCCTTCGTATCCCGTTACGTCGCCCGGCCGGAAGCGCGGAAGTCCCTGCACGATAATATCCGGGCGTCTCACGCCGTCGTCTTCGGCAGGCGGCCCGACGCGCCGCTCCTGCGCTGCGACGGATACTACGGGCAGGGGCGGGACGGCACGCTCCTGTTCTACGCGTTCCGCCTGAACGGCGCGGTGTACTACGTGGTCCGCGACGAAAAGGGCGTGTGGGGGGATCAGGAATCCCTACCGCCCCTGACTCTCCTGTAAAGCGACGGCGTCCGCCCGCATCGCTGCCTGCTGCTTCTTCCAGAGCCGATACCACTCGACCGCGCCGGCCGACGCCAGGCCAAAGAAGACCACGTATAGCCCTGTCGCCACCCACAGCTTCTGCGACGGCAGGATGTAGCCGGCGTACAGGACATCCACCGCGATCCAGAAGTACCAGGACTCCAGGGCTTTGCGCGCCTGGAGGAACTGCGCCACGATACTGAACGCGGTCGCGGTGGCGTCCCAGTAGGGCACGGCGGCCCCCTGGCTCTGCATCAGGAAGCCCCAGCCAACGGTGAAGAGGCCCGACAGCGCCGTCGCGGCGCCCCACCCCGGCGCCGACAGGCGGGAGATCGGCAGGTCATCGTCGTGGCGCGGCCCGCCCTTCTTCCACATCCAGTAGCCGTATGCCTGCATGGGCAGGAAGTACACCAGTTGCAGGAGCATACTGGAGTACAGACTGGCCCGGTAGAAGACATACCCAAAGAGCAGAACGGTCAGGAAGCCCCAGAACCAGTTCCAGATGTTGTTGCGGACAACCAGCCAGACGTTAATCACCCCGGTGAATGCCGCCGCGATCTCGGCGGGCGTCATGGCTTTCAGGATAGTCTCCAGCAGGTTGGTGGGCATGGGTGTATTGTACGGTATCGGCGTCGCCGTTCTTGCGGCTTCCTCGCCCGGCGCGGCTCAGGTTTTCGCCAGCGGGCATTGACAGGTGCGTAAAGCCAGTGTCACACTCCTGACACCTGATAATAACAGGTGTTAGTAACGCAACGATGCGACGAGCCATCAACAGCAACGCGGTCGCCGAACGGGCCGGGGTCTCCCGGACCACGGTGTCGCTCGTGCTCAACCAGCGCGACGGCGCGGCCGGCATCCCCGCCGCCACCCGCGACCGCGTCCTGCGCGCCGCCGCGGAGCTTGGCTACCAGCCCAACCACCTCGCTCGCGCTCTGCTCACCGGCCGCAGCTACCTGATCCGCCTGCTGGTTCAGCGCGTCCACCCCGCGTTCTTCTCGCGTGCCACCGAGGCGTTCCACGCCGCCCTGCGTGGCTCCGGCTACGACCTGCACCTTCAGGAGACCCTGGATTGGTCTCCCGAGCAGTGGGAAGCGGCCGCGGCCGACCGCTGGCCCGCGGACGGCATCCTGGTCTTTGAGGAGAGCGCCCACGTTCCTCACCTGTTGGCCGGACTCCGCGGACGCATCCCCGTGGTCAACGTAGGGTCAACGCCGGTTAAGACGGTTCCGCATGTGGGCGTGGATCTGTACGCCGGCACGGTAGAGGCGGTGCGGCACCTGCGCGCCACCGGGCGCACCCGCATCGCCTACCTGGGCTGGGACTTCGTGGGCGGTCAGCCGCGCGGCGCCGCTTACCGCGACGAGGTGCAACGCGCAGGGCGGACGCCGCTCTGGATCACGACGCCATGGGACCCCGTGACCGGGGGGTCGGGGCGCGGACGTTGGGGGCGTACCTGGACGCTGGGGACCCGCACCGCATCGACGCGCTGGTGTGTTTCAACGACGAGATGGCGGTCGGGGCGCTACGGGCGCTGCGCAGCCGCGGCCGCTCGGTGCCGGGCGACGTCGCTCTGGTGGGGTGTGACGGAATCGAGGAGACGGCCTACCACGACCCGCCCCTGACCACGCTGCACTTCCCGTATGAGGAGGCCGCCCGGGCCGGCTGGCAGTTGCTGCGCGAGCGCATCGAAGCGCAGAAGGAGACAGACGGAGGGCCGGACACCCCGGCGCCGGAGCGACTCCTGGCGCCGGAACTCGTGGTGCGCGGGTCGAGCGCCCCGCGCTCCGGGCCGGGGACCTGACTCCCCTATCGACAACCACACCCCGCCGGCCGGGCGCGGATTGCCCATCACGGCGTCACGCCCGGCCGATTCCTCCGGTGCCGCGCGCCACGGCGAGGCCCGCCGTCACGACGCCCGCGAGGGTGTAGCTGACCACCGCCCCCAGGATGCCGGGCAGGAGCAGCAGACCGGCCAGGGCGAGGAGGAAGCCGGCGCCGCTCACGGGCGGGTGCGGCAGAGCCAGCGACACGCGCACCAGCGCGGCGTAGAACACGGCGAACAACGGGAGGAAGAGCGCCGCCGCCAGGGCCAGCCGGGCGGCGGACGCGCGGCGGTGCTGCTCCGCGATGCTGCGCGCCTCGTCCGCCAGGAGGAAGAGCCAGAAGGCGAGGCCCACGGCCCCCTCCGACGCCTCGACGTCGGCGTATTGGTCGAGGAACGTCTGGAGCATCTGCGCACCGAACGCGGCGCGGAAGGCGCGCGGGTACAGCGTCAGCAGGAGGCGGTAGAACTGTAAGGCGTTTTTCATGGGGTGGCTTTCTCCGCGGGCGGGCCGCCGGGCAGGAGCGCGTAGCGCCGGACGGACTCCAGCGTGTCGCGGTAGCGCCGTATCTCAGCGTACATCGCCTCTCGGCCGGCATCGGTGAGGCGGTAGTACTTGCGGCGCGTGTCATCGCTCCCCGCGCGCTCCCCGGCGTCCGCTATCAGGCCGTCGGCGAGCATACGCTTCAGGGAGCCGTAGAGCGTCCCGTTCCCCATCTTCACTGCGCCGCCGGAGTCCTGGCGCACGGCCTTCATGATCTCGTAGCCGTGCTTCTCGTCGTTCGCCAGCGCAAGGAGGATGTGAAACACCGCTGGGGTAAGCGGCTCGGGCGCATCTATGTCCGTCATGGACCTATTATAGGTCCGCAACGGACCTGTTGTCAAGGGGTAATAGCATTTCGGATTCTGGGTGGCGGCGCAGCTGGTGGAAACGGGCTCTCCGCGCTTCCTCTACCGGCGGCGAGCGTGAGCCCGTGAGCAAGCGCGGCGGCGCCCGGCGCTTCGAAAACGTCCTGTGCCACGCGGACATCCACGCGGCGAACATCCTCGTGGGGGACGACGGTCGCCTCTTCCTGGTGGACTGGGACCACCCGCGGTTGGCCCCACCCGAGCGCGATTTGCTGTTCGTGGTCGGGTCCCCCATCGCGCGCCGGGTCACGCAGCGCGAGGAGGCCCGGTTCTTCGAGGGCTACGGCCCGCACCCGGTGGACGCGGAAGCACTCGCCTTTTTCCGATGCGAGCGCGCCCTGGAGGATATCGGGGAGTTCGCGGCGCAGGTATTCTTCGCCCCTACGCTCCCGGAAGCCGCCCGCGCGGAGGAGGCCTGGATGCTCCGCGGCCTCTTTGGCCCCGGCGACATCATCGAGACCGCCGAAGGATAGGTTTGACGCCCCTACCGTGGCGGGCGGTCTTGTGGTAGCGTGGGAGCATGACAGCGGTCGCGGAGTGGTCCGGGGAGTGGGTTGACGGGCTGGGGGTCGCGCTGAACGAGGCGACCCTGACGGACGTCGTAGTGGACGTGCCCGCCCGGACCGTGCGCGTGACGCTGCGCGTGCTGACGCTGCCCGAAGGCGGGCCTGCGTCGGAGGATTTCCCGGTGGTCCTCACCCTCTCCCCCGTGGGGCGCATCGCCGCCTCGCTGCGGCATGGCCTCTGGAACGACGCGACCGCGGCGGTCGAGCCGTTCCCGATTGAGGAGCTTTCCGAGGTCGTCCGCGGCCTCGGGGGGTGCGAGATCTACGGAGGGAAGTTCTTCGACTGCGGGGACGAAGGCTTCGACACCTGGGCCGGGCGCCTGAGCCTGGACTGGCACGCCAGCGAAGAGGACGGGCGGGCGCACACGCTGGACCTGTTTCAGGAGGGGTTCGAGGAGGAGAAGAACCTCCACCTCGACCTGCGGATAGGGTTCGACGAGATGCGCCTTCACACGCCCACCGGGACCGCGATTCCGGTGGAGGAGTTTATTGCTGACGGCAAGCGCTGGTGGGAAGCGTTCTTCCGCAACAACGGCGCAAGAATGTAACGCAAAATCAGGGACCGGAGAGGACACGGACATGCCGGAGTGGGTGGCTTTCGACGACGATTGGCGGTTCTACCGGGGCGAAGCCGAAGGCGCAGAGGCGAAGGAGTTCGACGACAACGGCTGGCGCGTGGTGGACACACCGCACGACTGGTCCATCGAGGATCTGCCGGAGGGCGAGCGCGCCGCCGACAACCCCGCCGAAAGCGGGCCGTTCGACAAAGACGCGAGCGCGGGCGGGTTCATGTCCGGCTGGTCCGTTGGCGGCACCGGCTGGTACCGCAAGCGGTTCCGTCTGCCGGACTTGCGACAGGAGGAGCTGCGGGCAGGCGAGCGCGTGGAGGTGTGGTTCGACGGCGCCTACCGTGACACCGACGCCTGGCTGAACGGCGCGCCGCTCGGCCCGACGCACCACGGGGGCTACACGCCGTTCCGTTATGACCTCACGCCTCACCTCGCCACCAACGGCGACAATGTGCTGGCGGTGCGCGTGTGCAACGAGGGGCACAACTCCCGCTGGTACTCCGGCTCGGGCCTGTTCCGCCATGTGTCCCTCATCCGGAGTCCCGGCCCGGCGCGCATCGCGCCGGACGGCGGGGTGTATGTCACCACCGAAGCGCTCACCCCGGAGCAAGCGACCGTGCGCGTGTCCGTGGAGGTGGAGGGATCGGCAGACGGGCTGCGCGTCGGTGTGCGCCTGCGAGACCCGGACGGCGCGGAGGTCGCGGCCGGGGAGGGGGCGGCGGGCCAGCCCGTTTTGCTCACCGTGGACGCGCCGCGCCCGTGGCACCCGGACACGCCCGCCCTTTATCATGCGGAGGTGACACTGCTCGGCGCGGACGGGACCGTGCGGGACCGTGCCGGGGCGACGTTCGGTATCCGGACACTGGAGGTGGACCCGGACCGCGGCTTGCTCCTGAACGGCGCGCGCGTCCTGCTGAAGGGCGGGTGCCTGCACCACGACAACGGCATCCTCGGCGCGGTGGCAATCGATCGGGCGGAGGAGCGCAAGGTCGAACGGCTCAAGGCCGCCGGCTACAACGCCATTCGCACCGCGCACAACGCCCCCTCCCCCGCTCTGCTTGACGCCTGCGACCGCCTCGGCGTCATGGTCATGGACGAGATATTCGACGAGTGGCTGCGCCCGAAGGTGCCGCAGGGGCAGGCGCGCTACTTCCCGAACGGCGGGGCGGACGCCGAGATCGCCGCCGTAGTGCGCCGCGACCGCAACCACCCGTCGGTGGTGCTCTGGTCGGTCGGGAACGAGGTTTTCGAGGCGTTCGAGCGGCCCGACATCGCCCGCGACCTGCGCGAAAGCGTCCGCCGTCACGACACCACCCGCCCCGTCACCGCCGGGGTCTGCCGCCCGTGGTGGACCCAGACCGAGGTGCCGTGGGTAGACTGGCCTACCAGCAGCGACCCGGCGTTCGCGCACCTCGACGTTGCCGGCTACAACTACGAGTGGGCACAGTACGAGCCGGACCGCGCCCGGAACCCGCGCCGCGTGATCGTGGGCAGCGAAGCCTACTCCAAGGACATCTTCGACGCCTGGCAACTCGTGGAGAAGCACCCCTGGGTCCTCGGCGACTTTGTGTGGACCGCGATGGACTACCTGGGCGAGTCCAGCATCGGGCAGACGCTGGTGGAACCGGACGGTGTGGTGGGGTTCACGTTCCCGTTCCACACGGCAGTCTGCGGCGACCTGGACCTGATCGGGCGGCGCAAGCCGCAGTCGTACTTCCACGAGGCGGTCTGGCGCCCCGGTGTGCTGCACCTGTCCGTGGTCGCGCCGCTCCTGCCGGGGCAGCGCATCCACACCGAGGGTTGGTCGATCAAATGGGGCTGGCCGCTGCACCTGCGCGACCACTGGACGTTCCCCGGGCATGAGGGCGAGACCCTGACCGTGGTCGCGTACGCCTCCTGCGCCCGCGTCCGCCTGTCGCTGAACGGCGTGGACCTGGGCGAGCTTCCGGCCACGCGCGCCGAGCGCTACACCGCGACCTTCGAGGTGCCCTACGCGCCCGGCGAGCTGCGCGCCGTGGGTCTGGACGACGCCGGGAACATCATTGCCGAGCACGTCCTGCGCACGGCGGGGCCGGCGGCGGGCCTCGCTCTCTCGCCCGACCGGCCTACGCTCCGCGCCGGGGACCGGGACGATCTGTCCTTCGTGGATATCCTGGTCGTGGACGCCGCGGGCGTCCCCGTGCCCGAAACCCTGCCCGGCGCGGACGCCCCGGTGCGTGTTTCCGTCACCGGTCCCGCCGAACTCGCCGCGCTCGGCAGCGCCGACCCACTGGATGTCTCTACCTTGCGCGGCCCCGTCCGCCGCGCCTACCGGGGCGTCCTCCAGGCCGTCGTCCGTCCCACTGCGGGCAGTGGGGGCAGCGGACCGATCACCCTGCGCGCCGAGGCTGCGGACCTCGCCCCCGCCGAAACGGGTCTCACGGCTCTCAGGGCAGCGTAGTGAAAATACGAACCGACAAACGATAAGAAAGCGAGTACAGAAGAACCCACGTGGAGAGCCAGGACGCACACGACGACCCCGGCGACCGCCGCCGCCCGTCCCCGTCAGTAGAACTACCGCCGGAATACCGCTTCGACGTCGCCAAGGCGACGGCGGCTCTGGCACGGCTGGCGGAGGACGAGCCGGAAGCGCCCGTGCTGCTGACGCTGGCGCAGCTCGGCGGCGGCGGGCTGGAGGCCGAATCAGACATCCGTCTACGCGCGGCCGAGGCCGCCGCGCTGCTGGCGACCGTCACGGAAGACCAGCGCCTTCCGGCGGGTGGGCGGGAACTGGTGGTCCTGCGCGTCACCCGCCTGGAAGACCCGCCACCGTCACAGGAGGAGGAGCTGACCCGAATACCTGACCCGGACTCCTGGTAACGGCGGCGGCGGGGCGTCAGTCGGCGGACGGGATTTCGGGCACGGCCAGCGGGCGCCCCTTCGGGCCGTTGTAGAAGAAGAACTGGTCCTTGCCGTCCACCCGTCCCTGGAGCACCGGCTTGTCCACGTCGAAGCTAACGCCCTGCCGCTCCGCCTCCTGCTGCAGAAACAGCCGCAGCCGCTCGTAGCGGATGTCCTCGGGCAGGTTGCCCCGGATCGCGAACGCCACGGCCTTGATCGGCACCGTCAGTTTATTCCCTCGCACTTTGCTGCACCTCCGAGAGAAGGAGTATACCCCCATGGCAGAAGGACTGGCCCCCAACGAAGCGGCCCCGGACGCGGCAGGGCGGGTCGCGGCCCCGGAGGCGCTGGGCAAGGGAGACGCCGCCCGCGCCGCCCGCCTCGAAACTATTATCGACCTGCTCTATCAAGCGAGCGCAAAGGAGTGAGCCGGGATGTCGCGTGACTACTATATGCTCAAGTATCGATGGGAAGGGGACGAGCGATACCTCCTGTGGTACGATGGCGATCCGGACGGGGTTGTCGTCGATGACGAGCAGCGAGTTCTGAGTTTCGCCGATCCGATGCTCCTTCGTTCCTGCGCCGCGGAAAAGGGCATCTCCGTCAACGAGGAGCCGCCCGGTCTTCACGACCTCGATCGCGTTCGTCAGTGGAGCGCCCAGCGCGACCCGGCAACTCTTGACTGTGGGGAAACCCTCAGCGCCTGGAACCTGTTTATCGACGTTCGCTCCAGCGTCGAACAACGGAACGTAGTCTACGACGAGTACGAACAGGAGAACGATGACCTCTACGACAAGCTGTTCTGGGGCAGCAACCCGCCTATCCTGACCCCGGAGGGAAAGTCGTACGTCCCCCTCTGGTCCCGCGCAGAGCTGATCCGCATCGGCGCGGTCATCGACACCGGCCTCCGGTACTTCCAGGCGCATGTCCGGAACGTCGATCCCGATTACCCCGGACCACGCCGACAGGAACGCAAAGGCGGACCTGCAACGGCCTCCGGGTAGAATGGTAGCCATGACGAACCGATGCCACCGGCCCCGTTTCGCGAAGTCGATCCCCGCCCTCGCCTCGCTCGGAATGGCCCTGATCCTGTCCGCGGGGGTTTCGGGCGTCGCCTGCGCCGCGCGTCCCGGCGGCGGCGGGGCCTCGGCGCCCGCAGGGCAGGCGGCGCAGGAGCCGGTGCGCATCCGCGACGTAGTCTACGGCCGCAAGCACGGGGTCGCGCTGACGATGGACGTCTTCAAGCCGCCGGCGAACGTCAACCCCAGCGGCATCGGCGTCATCTGGATGGTCAGTGGTGGCTGGTATTCGAGTCACAACAGCATCAACCCGGGCCTCAGCAAGATATTCACGGACCGCGGACATACCGTCTTCCAGGTGGTACACAGCAGCCAGCCCAAGTTCACCCTGCCAGAGATCGTTCCGGATATACACCGCGCCGTACGCTTCATCCGGGGGCACGCGGCGGAGTACGGCGTGGACCCCGAGCGCCTGGGCATCGCCGGGGCCAGCGCGGGCGGGCATCTGTCACTGATGATGGCAGCCTACGGCGCCCCGGGCGACCCGCAGGCGGAGGACCCTATCGACCGCCTGTCCAGCCGGGTGAACGCCGTAGGGGCCTTCTTCCCCCCGACCGATTTCCTCAACTACGGCAAGCCGGGACAGAAGGCGCTGTCCTACGAAGAGCTTCGCCCGTTCTGGCACGTCTTCGCCGTCCCGGCGGGCGCCACGGACGAGGCGCGCGACACGATCGCGCGCACCTTCTCGCCGGTGTACGGCCTGTCTGCGGCCAGCCCGCCGGTCCTGCTGTTCCACGGCGACGCCGACACACTGGTGCCGCTTCAGCAGTCGCGGGAGGTGATGCAGAAGCTGGAAGCGTTTAAAGTGCCGCACAAGCTCGAAGTGCGACCGGGCAAGGGCCACGGCTGGCCGGCAATAGGGGAGGACATGCTCCTGATCGCCCGCTGGTTCGAAGAACACCTGAGCAAACCGGACAGCAAGCCTCCGGAGAAATGAGTGGCTGACCGATGGCAATGCCGAAAAAGGGATCACGTTCGCTGGTGGTCGACGGGCGAAAGTATCGCTGGTGTGTCCGACGCACGGAAGACGACACGGCCTGGAATGCATATGGGATGCAGGCTACCCTGACGGTTGCAGTCGAGGATTTTTACTACCCTCAGAGCATGCTCTGCATAAGCTACGAGTGTGGCTTTCCGTATGGTAAAGCGAGCGCACGTCCCCGCTGGGTGGACACTGGTCAAGTGATGGAAGTCACTCCCCAGCGCGTGGCGGCATTGATACGCGAGGCATTGAAGCAGGGATGGGACCCGCAAGCACAGACGGCCGACTTTAAGCTCGACCTTTTCCACCGTAGGACGAAAGCAACTCCTCTTAGTGACGCGTTCCGTCAGGTTTCTTCAAGCCAGTAGGGCTTGCTTCCCGCGCGACATCCGCCGAACCGGCCGTGCCGTGGACGGTCACCGGATACTCTCTCCAGACGATGTCCGCCGGGTAGGCGAGATCGAGGCGCACCTTCACGACCCACCGGGTCTCGACAGCGGCGGTTTCGTGCCTGCCAGCCTTGTTCCAAACCTCCCTCTCCTCGGCCGGAATCCGAAAGGTGTGTTCTACGGTCAGGACATCCCCCGGGGCGTAGACCCGGCCCGGGTGTGCATACTCCTGAATGACCCGGTCCTCATCTATCGAATCCGTTTCGCCCGCGCGTTCGCGGGTAACGCGCTCCCGAAAGACCAGGAAGACGCCCACAGAAACGACCTCCGTACGCCACCGGAACGGCTGCGCGAATCGGAAGGAGAACGTAGCGTCCGGCGCGAGGGCGCCCTCAGGCAGGGATGCCTTCGGCGGGCCGAGGCGGCGAGCCGACCAGAGTTGGCGTGCTCCGCCAACCGCCAGCAGGCCGCCGACCAAAACGAACAGGTGCGTCGCGAACGTGAAGTACGTGTCCCACCCTCCCGGAGCGGGCGACCGGGTTTCTGCCAGGGCGTACAGGCCGATCGCGACGAAGCACAGGCCGAAGGCGACCAGAAAAAGCGCGGTCCCGGAGCCGGGCGTTCGCCCCGAGGGGGCGGCCGGCTTCACGGGCAGTACCACGCCCGGAAGGCAGCGGCGGCGCGGGCGGCGAGTTCGGGGACACGGGCGGGGCAGCGGTCAATGGCCCAGCGCGTCAGGTCGAACGCTTTGAGCAGGGAGAAGGCGCGCAGCTCCGGCAGCAGGGTTACCCACTCGGCCGCGGTCATGCCGTAGCCGTCGAGGAAGGCGGCGCGCAGCGGGTCGGGGGACATCGGAGGCGGGAGTCCGTCGAACAGGGTATTCAGGTCGTAGTGCGGGACCAGTTGCACCTCGGCGCAGCCCCAGTCCAGCAGGTAGACGGTGCCCGTGGCAGGGTCTACCACGGTGTTGCGCGGGGACAGGTCGCCGTGGTTCAGGCCGACGCGCAGGTACGAAAGACCACGCAGCCACGCGAAGGTGTCGCGAATCGCGGCCTGTTCGCCCGGGGCGTACACGCCGAGCCCGATCAGCGGGTCGCTCGCAGTCAGTTCGCCGAGGTTGTAGTCCGCAAAGCGGAGCCAGACGTCCTGCGGGTCGCCGGCCTCGAAGCCGGTGGTGGCGGGCAGGTCGTGGAGGGCGCGGGCGTAGCGGCCCAGGGTCCGGTACAGGGCGTCGGGCAGAACAGTGTTCTGCTCGCTGCCGTTCGTGCCGGGCACGCGGCTCAGGAGCAGAAACGGCCGGCCGCCGCACTCCCCCGCAGACAGTGGTTTCGGACCAGGCATGCCAGCCGCCGCTGCGTGCAGGAGGCATAACCGCTCCTTCTCGTACTCCGCGCGCTTCGCCGCCGAGTCGTCCCCGGGCTTGCCGAACCGCACTACCACGGCGTCCCCTTCGGTTTCGGCCTGGAAGACCAGGTTCACGGAGCCCAGGCCGTTTATCGGCGTCACGTGCCGCACCGATAGCCTGAGGGCCTCGGTGACGATGGCCGCCGCGAGCGCAGCGTCACCCTCACAAGCAGGGGTTTGCCGCGTCGGCGCGTCTGTGTACGTGATCACGTTCCCGGATTCTCCGGTCGCCATGCGCCTCCTCCCGCCAGAAGAATACCCGGCCCCGATTGTATCCCCGCCCGCCTGCTTCCTGAGGTACGGTAAAATGGAAACGCCCGAGACTTGTTGCAGACCCTTCGCGGTGCACTGTGGCGAGGAGTAGCGGCACCGGAAGGGTTTTCGTCAACGTGAGCCGAAGCCACCGCACAAGCCGACCGGCCCTATGGGGCCTGCTGGGGATGATGGGACTGCTCCCCTTCTGCACGCTTGCCAGTCCCCTGATCGGGAAGGGCGCTCCGCAAGCCCAGCAGAAGCCGCCCCCGCAGAAACCACCCGCCCCGGCGACGGGCAAGGCTGCCGCCCCCGGCGATGCGGCGTACCGCACCCTCGCGCGGCCCTTTCTGGACGCCTACTGCGTCCCCTGCCACGGCGGCGGGGCGGGCGCGAAGGGCGGCTCCTTCCGCGCGGACGCCGCCGGGCTGCGCGATGATTTCGACGCCCCCGGCACTCGCGCCAAGTGGGCCGAGGTGGTGAACGTCCTCAACAGCCACGCCATGCCCCCGAAGGGCAGCCCCCAGCCGCCGCCTGCCGAGGTAGCCCGCTTCGTGGACTGGATCACCGAGCGCACCGTCCGTGCCGAAGCCGCGCGGCGTGAGCAGGGCGCCCCCACCCTGCGGCGCCTGACCCGGGACGAGTACCGCAACACCGTGCGCGACCTGACGGGCGTGGACTTCGACGTCTCCGGCTTCCCCGCGGACCCGCCCGCGGGCGGGTTCGACAACAACGCCCGCGCGCTGACCGTCTCGCCCCTGCACGTCGAGTTGTACGCCTCGGCCGCGCGCCAGATACTCGACCGCGCCCTGTTTGAGGAGGGCGCCCCCCGACCGACCCCGATCCACTGGCACTTTGACCCGAAGGTCGTGCCCGGGGACTCGCGCCGCATCCGTCTGGACGAAAACAACCGTGGCGCCATCATCAATGGCGGCAACAACCGCGAAGAGGGCGACCTGGTGGTCGTCCGCACCGACGGCTGGGACAAATCGGTCAACGCCCGTGACTTCCGCGTACCGCGTGAAGGCATCTACATCGTGCGCCTGCGCGCCGCGGCGCGGGTCCCGTCGCGGGCGGAGGTGGTGGCGTCCGCCGAAAAGGTGCTGGCGAAGCGCCGCGACGACCAGATGCGGGAGAACCCGCAGCGCGCGAAGTGGCACGAGGAGGGGTACCAGAGGGACCTTCAGCACTTCCGCACCGACCCGATGTACGACTACGGACCGCCGCGTGTCAAGCTCGTGCAGCAGCTCGGGTCGCAGCCGCGCACCGTGGCGGAGTTCGATGTGGATGCCCCGCCGTCCGCCCCGAAGGTCTACGAGTTCCGCGTCCCCTTCACCACCGAGCCTGCCGGACTGACCTGGTGGAACAGCTACAGCATCCCGCGCGTGCTGGAGAACTTCTGGTTCCAGGGGGACGACCGCTTCGCGCGCCCGGAGCTGCTGGTGGACTGGTTCGAGATCGAAGGACCGGTTTACGACGCCTGGCCGCCTTCGAGCCACACCCGTATCCTGTTCCCCTCGCCATTGCGGCAGACCGACGAGCGGGCGTACGCCCGCCAGGTGATCGCCCGCTTCCTCCGGAAAGCGTACCGCCGCCCGGTCACGGACGCCGAGGTGGACGCCAAGCTCGCCCTCTACGACCGGATACGCAAAGAGGCGCCGTTCCTGGAGGCGATTAAGGCCCCGCTCACCGCGGCGCTCGCTTCGCCGAACTTCCTGTTCCTGACGGAGCCCGCGGGGCCGCGGCGTCTGAACAGCCACGAGGTCGCGGCGCGTCTGTCCTACTTCCTGGCCGGAACGATGCCGGATGCGGAGTTGACGAAGCTCGCGGACGCCGACGCCCTGCGCGACCCGGCGGAGTTGAAGCGGCAAACCAACCGCCTGCTGAACAGCCCGCACGTGGAGACGTTCGTTCGCCGCTTCGCCGGGCAGTGGCTTGGGCTCGGTCAGGTCGGCGCGAACCCGCCCGCACCGGACCTGTACCCGTCCTACGACCGCCACTTCGAAACCTCGATCGTGGCCGAGTCGGAGGCGTTCTTCGCCGAGATCCTGCGCCATGACCTGGACGCCTTCTGCCTCATCCGCTCCGACTTCGCTGTGGTGAACGAGCGGCTGGCGCGCGAGTACGGCATTCCCAACGTCCGCGGCGACCACTTCCGCCGTGTGCCCGTGCCCCCCGGAGTCCGCCGGGGCGGCGTGCTCACGCAGGCGTCCGTGCTCACCATCACATCCAACGGGACGCGCACATCGCCGGTCAAGCGCGGCGCCTGGGTCATGAAGACGCTGCTTGATGCCGACCCCGGTCTGCCGGTGGCGGACGCGGGCGAGATCGCGGCGAAGGTCGAGGGCATCGAGAAGGCGACGGTGCGCAAGCGGCTGGAGATCCACCGCACGCGCCCGCAGTGCGCCCGCTGCCACAGCCGCATCGACCCGCTCGGCTTCGCGCTGGAGAACTACAACGCCGCGGGCATCTGGCGCGACCGCGAGGGCTTCGGCTACAAGGGGCGCGTCGAGCGCGATGACCCGCTGGTCGATGCCTCCTCGGAGTTGCCGGACGGCACCCGCATCGAGGGTGTGGAGGGGCTGCAAGCGGCGATTCTGGCACGGGGGGACGACTTCCTGCGCGGCCTGGCCACGAAGATGCTGACGTTTGCCCTGAACCGCGAATTGGGCGTGGCGGACCGCCCCCTGGTGTCCGCCGCCGTCGCCCACATGAAGAAGAACAAGCGCACGCTGCGCTCGCTGGTCGAGTTCATCGTGCTGTCCGATGCGTTCCGGTCGAAGTAGCCGGGAGGGGGAGAGGGAAGAAAGCCATGAGCGCTGTTGTGAACCGCCGCTTCGTCCTGCGCGCCGCCGGGGTGAGCCTGGCGCTGCCGCTGCTGGATGTCGTGGCGCCGCCCGGCTCCCGCGCGGCGGACGCCGAGTTTAAGCCGTGGAAGAAGTCGCTGGCCACCCACCCGCGCCTGATCTGCTGCTACGTCCCCAACGGCGTCAACATCGCCGAGTGGGTGCCCAAGGACTCCGGTAAGGACTACACCCTGTCCCCCACCCTGGCCACGCTCGCGAGCGTCCGCGACGACTTCACGGTGATCTCCGGCCTGGGGCACCCGAACTCCGAGGGCGGCCACTCCGGGGCTGATACCTGGCTCACCGGAGCCAACCTTCGGAGCCGCCCGGGTTCAGAGTACACCAACTCCGTGTCCGCCGATCAGGCGCTCGCCCAGCAGTTTGTGAAGGCGACCCGCTACCCGTCGCTCCAGCTTTCCGACCAGTCCGGCACGGGCGGGGCGGGCCACTCGCACACGCTGTCGTTCAACCACAACGGCACACCGCTTCCGGCGGAGAACTCGCCCCGCCGTCTGTTTGAGCGGCTGTTCGTGCCCGAGACCGCGGGCGACCGGGAGGCGGCCCTGCGCCGCTACGCGGAGCGCCGCTCGATTCTGGACGATGTGGCGGCGGAGGCGAAGGCGCTGGACAAGCGCCTGGGCATAGAGGACCGGCGGAAGCTGGATGAGTACTACCAGTCCGTACGCGACACGGAGCAGTTGGTCGGCCGCCTCCAGGGCTGGATCGACGTGCCCAAGCCGAAGGTGAGCGCGGACGGGTTGGGTTTGGACTATCGGCCGGGAGACGCGCACGACCGCCCGATGTGGCTGGATGTGATGCTGGCGCTCTCGTACCTGGCGTTCGTGACCGATACCACGCGCGTCATCACGTTCGAGTGGTCGCGTGAGGCGGGCGGTTACGGCGGGGGCGGAGAGAACCACCATGAGCTGTCGCACCACGACGGCAACCCGCAGAAGTTGGCGAAGCTGGCGGAGATCGACCGGTTCCACCTGGGGCGGTTGGAGCGGTTCATCAAGCTGCTGCGCGACACCGAGGAGGCGGACAGCCGGATGCTGGACCGGACGATGATCCTGTACGGCTCGGGCATGAACTCGGGCACGGCCACGGGCGACCACTCGCCGAAGAACCTGCCGCTCCTGGTGGCCGGGGGCCGCGCGCTGGGCCTGAAGCACGGCCAGCACCTTGCCTTCAACCCGGAGAAGCACCCACCGCTCTCGAACGTCCTGCTCACCGTGCTCCAGAAGGGCGGCGTTGAGACCGACCGCTTCTCCGACGCCACCGGCACCCTCCCCGGCCTTACCTGAGCTTCGCATGCCCGGGGTGATCCCCTTTGTGGAATCCGGCTCCTACCCGGTGCGCGCCGGGAACTTCGTGCGCCCCCTGGTGGACGGTGAGCCGGCGTTCCGGCGCATCTGCGAGGCGGTCGAGGCGGCCCGGCAGAGCGTCTGGGTGACGGTGACGTTCCTGTGGCCCGGTTTCCAGATGCCGGACGGCCGGGGGAGCGCGTGGGACGTGCTGGACCGGGCCGCGGCGCGCGGCGTAGATGTCCGCGTCCTCTTCTGGCGGCCGGATGACGCGACCGCGCACTGGCGCCCCAACGCGTTCTGGGGGTCCGTAGAACAGATCCGCCAGTTGGAGGAGCGCGGCTCCGGGGTCCGGATTCGGTGGGACCGGGCTGCGCCGGGATACTGCCAGCACCAGAAGAGCTGGCTGATCGACGCGGGCAGCGGGGCGGAAGGGGAGACGGCGTTCGTCGGGGGTATCAACCTCAACCCGCACTCCGTGGTCGCCCCGGGGCACCGCGGCGGTGAGGGGCAGAACCACGACGTGTACGTCGAGGTGGCGGGTCCGGCGGTGGCCGACGTCCACCACAACTTCGCACAGCGCTGGAACGAGGCGAGCGAGCGCTCCACGGCGGCCGGCCGGTGGGGCACGGGCAGCGAGACCGACCTGCCGTTTCCGGTGGGCGTGCCCGCCCCGCGCGGCGACGCCCTGGTCCAGATACAGCGGACCCTATCCCCCGGTCACTGCACGGACGGCCGCCCGGCGCCGGAGGGGACGGCGTTCGACATCGCGGCTGGCGAAAGATCCTGTTTCGATCAGTATCGCGCCGCCCTCGGCGCCGCCCGGCGCACGATCTACATCGAGAACCAGTACGTCACCGTCCCGGAGATCGTGGACGACCTGCACCGGGCGCTGCGGCGCGGCGTAGAGGTCGTGCTGCTGGTGCCCGCCGAGCCGGACGGGTTCGCCCGGTACATTTCCCACGAACCGCGGGAGCAGGAAGCCTTCCTCGAAAGCTGGGCGGCCCTGGGGGTGCACAAGCGCTTCACACTGGCGGGCATCGCCGGGCTCCGGGCGGACGGGCAACACACCCCGGTGTATGTCCACGCTAAGCTCATGCTGGTCGATGACGAATGGGCGACGATCGGCTCGTGCAACCTGCACCGGTACTCGCTCTTCGGGAGCGCGGAGATGAACGCCTCGTTCCGGAACCCGGTTGTCGTGCGCGCGCTCCGCTGCGAACTGTTCCGGGAGCACCTGGACTGCGACACGTCGCACCTGGACGACCGCGCCGCGCTTCAGTTCTTCCGCGCTATAGCGCGGGCCAATCGCGAACGGCGCGATGCGGACGATCCCCGCTGGCAGGGGCTGGCGTTCGCCCTGGACCCCGCCCGCTACGGGCGCTGAGCAACCGGACCGCTCTGGGCCACCTCGACCACGACCTGGAGAGCGGAGCGGCTGACGAACCCTTCGACGCCCTGGGCGCTGCCTTCGGTGACGAGCACGCGCGCGAAGCTTCGGTCCACCGCGAGGACACGCACGGAAGCCCCCCGGCGCACCTGGACAATTCGGCCGGAGAACTCCAGATCGTCCTGCGTCCGTCGGGCGACCGAAATCTCCTCATACGGAGCATTACCTAAACGGACGGCGCCGGCGGCTGTCCACAGATTCAGATCCGAGGGGTTCTTCGTGGCCACCACGGAGCCGATCTTGAGATAATTGGTCATTGTTTGCGCAACGACCTCCTGCCAGGGCAGGTGCTCCAGCGTCCCGACGGGCGGTGGCGGGACGCTCTTCGGCCTGGGAAAGCCAGCGCCACCGGTCATCATCATTACGCCTACCGAAAGAGCCAGGGCGGACGCCACTGCTACCGCGCGCCTGAGGGTCTGGCCGTCCCCCGCGTTGGGCTTCACTGCCATCGCTTCACACTCTCCTCCCGCTCTTATTACCCAGCGTTCTGACTCTACAAGCCTGCTTGACACCTGATATTTTAACCTGCACACCAGGGAGTTCAAACACCAGGAGGAGCAAGAACAGTAATATTTTTGTAAATTTTTACCTGTCATCCTAGCGCAGGCGCAGGACAGGGTAAAAAGCTCGCGGCGGTATCCTTCGCCCACCTTTTCCGGATGAAAGGGCCTCGCCGCAGTGTGGCGTGAAACGGCCCGGAGCCGCCGGGCAGCAGGATACACACCATGACGCTTGACGAAACGATGGAGCAGCTTCGGGCGCTTGGAAGCGAGAAGGTACGCGCGCTGAACGCCCGGAACGGCGCGGGCGAGAACCAGTTTGGCGTCCGACTGGGCGATCTGCGCACCCTGGCGAAGCAGATCAAGGCGAACCCCGAACTGGCCGAGGCGCTGTGGCAGACAGGGAACGCGGACGCGATGCTCCTCGCGACCCTGCTCATGAAGCCCCGCCAGATCCCCGCCGACGAACTGGACCAGATGGTACGCTCTGTGACCTACCTCCAACTGGCGGACTGGCTGGGGACACACGTCGTGAAGCTGCACCCGCAGAAGGAGGCGCTGCGCCAGCAGGGGATGGAGTCCGACGACCCTATGGCCGCGCGGGCGGGCTGGAGCCTGACCGCCGAGCGCGTCGCCAAAGCCCCGGAGGGGCTGGACCTTTCCGCCCTGCTCGACCGTATCGAGGCGGAGATGGCGGGCGCACCGGCGCCGGCACAGTGGACGATGAACTTCTGCCTGGCGATGATCGGTATCCACTCTCCGGCACACCGCGAGCGCGCCGTCGCCATCGGCGAGGCGCTGGGCGTTTACCGGGACTACCCCACCCCGAAGGGCTGCACCTCACCCTTCGCGCCCCACTGGATCGCCGAGATGGTCCGCCGCCAGCAGTAACCGGCAGAGCTGGACACGCCCTGTAGAAACGGCCTGAACGGTCAGATTCGGCCGCGGCGTCCGGTCATAAAAGATTCCGCTGTGACGTGTGATACCCTCGAAGAAACCGGCCCGACCGAAACCCCTCCGAGGAACCCACCCCCGTGAACGATGCCCGCTCGCCCCGCTCCGTCAGCGCCCGCCTTTGGGACGCCTTTGGTCCCGACTGGAGGGAGAACTGCCGTCGCTGGCGCCGCTTCTCCGGTAATCCCGCCCTGCCCCCCTCCGGCGACACCTGGAAGCGCGTGTGGACTGCCAACCCCGACTTCCGCTGGCGCGCCGACGACAACACGCTGCTGGTGTACTACCGCGGCCACGGCACCCTGGCCGGGAGCCCCGCCGGAGAGCGGACCTGCGACCGGCTCGCCGTGGCGCGGGTAGACGCCCTGGGGCCGGACGGTCTGCGCATCACCGACCTCAACGGCGGCCTGCCCGTGGTGGACGTTGGACCGGAGGGCGCGTTCGACGCCGCCGAGGCGCTGGACCCGAGCGCGGCGGAGTTCGCCGGGCGGGTGCTCCTGTTCTACTCCGCCCTCGGACCGGGCGAGCACGGCGTCGGGCTCGCGGTCAGCACCGATGGCACCGCTGGCGAGCGGTTCGCCAAGCACGGCCCGGTCCTCACCGGGCGCGCGCCGTCCGCCCTGGCGCAGGGCGACCGCGTGTACCTCCTGTACCAGGACTGGCTGCCGGGCCACGCGGCGGAGCGGCAGCAGTGGTGCTTCTACCTCGCCGTCTCGGAGGACGGCCTTACCTTCTCCCCCGTGCAGGACGCGCCGATTCTCACCGGCACGCCGGGGGACTGGGACGCCTATTCGGTAGTCACGGGGCGCCTGCTGGCGGGCGCGGACGGCTGGACGTACCTGCTGTACGGGGGGTCCGCGTACCTTTCGGACGAGCCGGAGCATTTCGGCCTGGCCCGCTCGCGCGACCTGGTGAACTGGGAGAAGCACCCGGGCAACCCGATCTTCGGCGCGGGCGCCCGGGGCGAGCCGGACGGCGGGGCGATCTGGTTCCCCGCACTGTGGGAGACGGACACGCACTTCCACCTGCTCTACGAGGGTAGCGAAGGCCCGTACGCCTGGAACCTGCGCTCTGCTGTCTGCCTCGCCTCGCGGGAAAAGACGGTGTAGGGCGACAGAAGCATGAGCAGGAAGAAGCCAGACAGCAGCGACAACCCGGGGCTGCCGACGGGCGATGCAGCCCCCAACGCTCCGGACGTCTGGAGCGACCGGACGTTCACCGACTACAGTTTCGACGGCGCGGACTTCACGCGGCTGCGGCGCCTGCATCGGTGCGTCTTCGAGCGCTGCCGCTTCGTGCGCGCCGACCTGACGGAGATCGCGACCGACGCCTGCGAGTTCCACGACTGCGACTTCACCGACGCCCGATTCAACGCCTCAACCCACCACAGTTCGGCGTTTGTGAACGGCACGTTCCGCGGGGCAAGCCTGTTCCTCGCGACCTTCCGTGCGTGCAAATTCATCGGCAGCGACTTCTCGGAAGCCGAAGCCGGCGCGCTGACGGTGGAGGGAGGCGACTGGTCGTGGACGAACTTCCGGGGACTGGACCTGTCGAAGACGCAGTTCGAGGGCGTGAAGCTGGTGGAGGCGGATTTCTTCGGGGCGGACCTGAGCGGCGCGAGCCTACGCGGGTGCGACCTCGCCCGCGCCACCCTGACAAAGGCGACGTTCTTCGAAGCGGACCTGCGGGGAGCGTCGCTGGAAGGTGTCGCTCTTCAGGACGTCAACCTGCGCAAAACCCGCATCGACATCCCCCTCGCCATCACCTTCGCCCAGGCACACGGCCTGATCGTGGAGTGATGTACAATAAAATCACCTCTCTGGGCGCCTGTGGTGCCCTGGGGAGGTGATGGTGGTAATAGACAGGGACGGAAAGGGAGCGGGGATGAAGTACAAGCTTGTTTACAGAACTACACTCAAAACCCGGTCAGGGAAGACCTTGCTCGTCCCGATTCCGCCCCGGAATCAGACTTCATTGCCGACGGACCCGCCCACGCGGGAGGAGCCGACAAGGGCAGAATTGGCCGACCTTCGGGCTGCTCTGGAAGAAGCGAATGAGGCCGCGAAGCGTGTGATTCAGGCGGCGGATGAGAATGAACACGTCCTGAACGGCTGCTTGAGCGAACTGCGCGAAGCGCGGGAGGTTGTTGCCTCTTCCAACCGTTACGCTGCTGCGAGGGCGTCTGATGACGACTTCACGCTTTCGAATATTCTCACCGCCGTATGAGTACGCTTGGGGATATCTTCGGCGGTGTTGCCCGGCTGACTAAAACCCTCAACCTTCTTCAGGAGCGCTTCGACCGCCAGCAGGAGGAGAATCGGGAGTTCCGCAAAGAGATTTCGGAACTGCGCAAGGAAATCTCCGCTCTCACATCACGCGTAGCGGTGCTGGAAGAGAGTCGCAAGGGAATTGCCTCCGAAGTGAAGGCGGCGATGACCGAAGTCATCGCCGCCTGGGAGGTCGAAAAAGCCCGGCGCGAAGTACAGGCGGCGCGGGATGAGTTGGAACAGCAGCGACGGTCTTTGCTCCCGCCTGCCGAACCGTAGCGCATAGTGGCCTTTACCTCTACGGGAATCCTCCTAGAGGTTGGCGAGCGCCCCGCCTCCCCCACCGCTGCCCCGCAGCCGACAGGTTTCCGAAATTTTTCTGAGAGCTTGTTGGCTTGCGCGGGACTTTCTATGGTACTGTCTGAACGTGATCTCCTTTTCTCTCCACGTGTCGGGATACGTTCGCGTATCCGCGTAGTGGAAGCCCCCAGTCGATTCGTGGCCGGGGGCTTTTCTTCTGTGGCGCAGGCGGTCGGGCGGGAAGCAGGGGTTCAGCCTGGCCTGCGGCGGGCAAGGGTATAGTGGGCGAAGAGGTCCTTCTCCAGGTCCATCTTCATCGGCGGCTCGTGCCAGCGTAACAGGCACGCCATTTCACGGGCCGGCACGTCGTCGCCGGCGTCGAAGGCCAGCACCTCGAAACCGGACTTTTCCCAGAGCGCACGCGGGAAGGGGCTGCGGCCGTCGGCCCACGGACGGTACGGTTCGTCCAGCTTCGCCGGCGCGGGAGAAAGATTGTAAATCAGGGCGATACCACCCGGGTTCAGCAGATCGCGCAGCGCGGCGACAAATGCCTCGTCGGAGACGCCCAGGTCCACAAGCATCCGCTTATCCACCGGGCGCTCCGGGTGCAGATAGCCGTTCTTGAGCGTGTTCTTCGAGAGGAACAGGTCGTACCCGCCCTGTCCGACCGCGGCCCTGGCTGTCTCCTCGGCGGGCCAGCGTCCGTGCACCAGAGACACCTTCCCGGGCTTGCCGCCCGGCGCGGCGGCGGGCACCACGCCGGTGTCGCCCGGTTCGCCATACAGCAGCGCCAGGAACGGGTCCACGTCCACCCCCACGGCCTCCGCACCCAGGCTCGCCAGCAGTCGCAGGTGCCCCACGGTGCCATAGCCGAAATCCAGCACCCGCTGGCCCGCTATGTCCTTTATGCCGCCGACCGTGCCCGCCAGGTCCAGAGCGCGGGCGTAGGCGAGCGGGGTTCCGTACTTCGTGTCGTAGTACCGGTCCTCGTTCAGCGTGACCGGCTCCAACGCTTTGCGCGCCTCGTCCGATAGTTTGTCTGCCTCTGCACGGGGGAGAACGGCTTTCGTGGCAGGGTCGCGGTACACGGTGCGTGGCGCGATGGCTGGCAGCGCCGTCGCGGTGGCGGCGAGGAATCGCTTCGCCAGGTCAGAGCGCACAAACGGCCGGAGTGCCTCGGCCTCGCGCTTCATCCGGGCGACGGCGGTGGGAGCAGGCTCTTCCTGCCGCTGCCGGGCGCTGGCAGCGGCAGCGACGGTGGCCGCGAAGGCGAGAGGCAGGACAGCAGTAGCGCGCAGGAACGTGCGCCGGGCGGGCGGGGTCGTCATCGGTTTCTCCTCACTCCTTAAGTGGACAGTCGGTCGCCCCCGGTTGCACCAAAATCCCCGCGTGGCCGGCGCGGGGACTGCTCAGGCAGGGATACGCGGTTCCGGCGTCGGAACCTGAGGCCGGAGGTAGCAAGGATGCTGTCGGCGGGGAGCCTGATTCAGAGTCGGTTTGGGAATCCGGGGAACTTTGAACTATTGCTGTGGGAACCGAACCGACGGCGCGGGGAGGGGCCGGTGGCCCACCACTGGGGAGATAACAACCCGGCGGGTCACCCCACGCACTGGCACCGAGCGACGGCTGTGGTGGAGGATGCCACCGGCCCCGCCTGCCTCATCCAGGGCACGGACGGCAACCTGGAGGCTCTGATCCCACGTGGGGGCTGGCTGGCGCACTTCCGCATGGACGCGGGCGACAAGCATTGGCGGCCGGTGACCACATTCGCCCCGGGCGCTGTGGGGCCGGGCGCGCTCTGCGAGGACCGCCAAACCGGCGAAACGCACGCCGTGGCGCGGCATGGCCGCCGCCTGGTCCACTACACCCGCGCCGTCGGACGTGACCACTGGGAGGCGGGCGCGGCCATCACCGAAGGCGCGACCGGTCCCGCCGCAATGGCCGCCGACGCCCAGGGCATGGTCCACGTCCTGGTGCCGGAGGGGGTCCGCCTGGTCCACTACGTCCGCTCGCCGCGCCTCGGCCGCTGGACGTCCCTGGGCGCAGTGCCCGCGGCACGGGTCACCGCGCCGGCTGCCCTCGCTCTGGGCGGGTACGGCCCGGCGGAGAACCCGCACCTGGAGGCCGTCGTGCCCGAGGGCGACGTGCTGCGCCACTACCGACGGCCCGCCGCGGGTCGAAACGCCCGCTGGGAGGCCGTGGGCGTGGTGACATCCCGCCGCGGCCCGATCAAAGCGGTTTCTCTGGCGTACACCCGGGTCTTCGGCGGAAGCCTGGAGGCGATGGTCGTGGAGGCGAACGACAGCCACTACGAGTACTTCACCGGCCCGAACGAGATTGCGCCGCCGCGGTGGCGCCGGGGAACGTGCTTCCGGGTGGACGAGGGGCCAGTGGTAACGCGCGGGACGTCCGAGAAGGTCGAGCAGTTGACGGGGATGGTCGATTTCCCCTCCCGCCGCCCGCTGAAGGACGCAGACAAGCATAAGATCCGCGGCACGGACCTGGGCGCGGCGTTCCGCCACGGCGGGCGGTTGTACTTCCTGTTCGGCGATACGCACTGGGCGGACAACCGGTGCGGGCCGACCAGGGATGTGATCGCCTTCACCGAGACCCGGAGCGCGGAAAAGGGGCTCGGGCTGACGTTCCAGCGCGGCTGTATCGATGTGCGCGGCGGTCGGGTCACGATGCTGGAGTTCGATGTCCCGCTCGACGGCTTCTCGCACGACGGCGAGATGTACGTCTTCCTGACCTCGGACCACTACCGCGAGCGGTGGGTCATGGGCCGCTCCGTGCTCACCCGCTGCCAGAGCCGCGACCCCGGCAAGGACATCCTCGACTCCTACGCCCTGCCCGACAGGGGGCCGCACGCGCCGATCGTCTTCGACTATCTGGGCGACCTGTCCACGGGCGGCGGGGCGTTCATTAACGCGTCGGTCGTCCTGGTCGGTCCCCGCGAGATCGCCCGCTGGGGCCTGCCCGCAGACGGCGCCCGAAGCGCCCTGCTCCTGTGGGGTTCGGGGACGTACCGCAATGACACCATCGCCCTGGCCTGCCTGCCGCTCCCGCCCGGCCCGCCAGACCTGAACCGGCTCCGCTACTTCACCGGCGCCCCGGGGGGTGTCGCCCGCTGGAGCGCCCCGGGCCGGGCGCATGAGCAGGAGGCCGCGCCGCTCTTCTACCCGGCAGCGGTGGGCGAGCTTTCCGCCCGCTGGGACCCGAAGCTGGAGCGCTGGGTGCTGATGTACTGCACCGGCCCCGGCGACCCGGCCGGGCTGTCGGTGACGCTGCGCGTCGCCCGGAACCCCTGGGGGCCGTGGTCGCCCCGGCGGGTGGCTCTGGACTGGCAGAACGAGGCGATGGGCAAGGGACCGGGGAAGATTATCCACCTGTCCGGGATGGACGACGGCCTGAACCAGGACGATACCCCGTTCCCGCGCGACATCACGCATGGGGGCGCGGCCTACGCGCCGTACCACCTGCCGGACTTCACCACGGTGCGCGGGGGCGAGTTCACTCTGTACTATGTGCTGTCCACCTGGAACCCTTACCAATCGGTATTGATGCGCCACCGCCTCACCCGCGCCGACCTCGCGCGCCTAGAAGCGCCGAGGCGGTAAGCGGTCCGGCAGGACGTCCGGCCTATGCTTCCGCCGCCGCTGCCGCGGCGTGTATCTCGGAGGCGGCGCGCAGGCCGGACTCGATGGCGCCCTGTATCCAGGCGTGGGTGAGCGAGGTGTGCTCCCCCGCGAAGTGGATACGTCCCTCAGGCGCGACGATGGCATCATGCAGCAAGGTCTGCTGGCCCGGGGTGAACAGGGCGAACGCCCCGCCCGCAAACGGGTCGTGATGCCACACCTTGGAGGCGCCGACCTCGAACTCCTCGCTCACCTGCGGGTGGATCTCCGCCACGTCGTCCAGCGCCTGCACGATGCGCTCCTCGGGCGGGAGTGATCCCCACCGCTGGGCATCCTCCGACCAGGTGTAGCTCGCCAGCAGCACCCCGCGCCCCGTTTCCTGCCCGTGGTCCGGGTAGTACAGGTTGCGGATCGGCAGGTCCGTGATCGTGCCCCCGCCCGAAATCCCCTCGTCCTCCTCCCAGAACCGGCGGCGGCACTGGAAGAGTATCTTCGCCGAGGCGTCATAGTAGAGTTGCCGGATGGCGCGCTGCTTGTCGCGGGAGAACGGCTTGCCGACCTCAATGTGGCGCAGCACGGGGAACGGGAGCGTGACCAGGGCGTAGTCGGCGCCGACCACGGCGCTCCCGGCCGCCGTACGGTACGCGACCGTGACCCCGTGCGGGCTCTGATCCAGCGCGGTGACCTGCGCGCCGAAGCGGATGTGCGGCGCCAGTTCCGGGAGGAACGCGCGGGGAAGACGGTCCATACCGCCCTCGATCTCCACCATGTCGGTGTAAAAGCAGCCCAGCTCCTCGCGCAGTAGCTCCAGGAACGAGGAGTTCATCAGGGCCTCCTGGTTCGCCAGCAGCCCGAAGACCTCGATGGCGCCCTCGGACCAGCGGTTCCTCTCCAGGAACTCGCGCGTCGAGTACTGGTCGTACTGCGCCACGATCTCGGTCCAGGCGCTCTCGCCCTGCTCCTTCAGCAGCGCGGCGATCGGTTCCAGCGCCTCCTCCCACCACTGGGCGAAGGTACGCCCGCGCTCGTGCTCCGCCAGAGTGTCGCACAGCAGGTCCGGGTCGCGGTCCACCTCCTCGATGCGCCGCCGCTGCCCGTGCAGGTAGTAGTAGGCGCGGGGGTTGGAGGCGGTGAAGGGCGCAGTAGGCAGGCGGTACTGCTCCAGGTAGGCCATGGTCAGCGCATGCGAGCGCGGGATGCGCATGGCGCCGGCCTCGGCATACTGACCGTCCGTGAACGGCTCGCGCAGGGTCTGGATACGTCCGCCGACGCGCTGCTGCGCCTCCAGCAGGGTCACCTCGTGCCCCGCCCGTTTCAGTTCCCGCGCCGCGACCAGCCCGGCCATGCCCGCGCCGATCACCACGATCTTGCGGCCCTTCCCCATCCGCGGCGCGAGCCCCTCCGCCGCAATCTTCAGCCACTGCGCCACCGTCTCCGTCGCCACTGCTGTCGCCTGTCCCTTTCCTCTGCGCTACCTCGCTACCTCCGGACAACGCGGGCGTCCACAGCCCAGAGTCCGGAGACGCCACCGATAGTGGTGCCGGAGAGGGCCGTCACCGTGGACGCATCGCGCACGAACAGGGCGTTCCACAGACCCGCTGCGCCGGGGTTTGCATCCCCAAACGGGAACGTGCGCCCCGTGAAGTTCCGGGCGTCCCGGTCGCCGACGTACACCGCCATGCGCGCGCGCCGCAGCGGGTCGCCGCCGCCTGGCCTCCCCTCCGTACTCTGGCACGAGAGCAGCGTCTCGCCCGAGGGAAGCTGCCGCAGGTACGGCGCCCCGGCGTAGACATCCCGCCCGAGAGGCGGCGCCGTCACCGCGGCCCGGCGCCGCGCGCTGTTTCCGGCGGCCGGCGCCCCTTCCACCCATTCCCGGACGCCTCCCGTCACCACCACGGGCTGGAAGTGCGGGGCGTTCGGCAGCCCATTGTCCTCGATGGCGACGGCGAGCTGCCCGTTCTTTAGCAGGAGCGGCACGGGCATCCCATCCCGTCGCCCGGCGCGGAAGATCACCCGGCACGGCGCGGTCCAGGTCGCCCCCTCGTCCGTGGAGCGGCACAGAGAGATCTCCTGCTCGTCGGATGCCCGGAACGGCGACTCGTTGGCGAAGAACAGCAGCACCTCGCCGGAGGTTGTCTGAATCGCCGCGGGCTCCCAGCAGCCATTACGCGGGTCGGAGTCCGCCTGAAAAAGCGGCCCCGCCGCCCGCGGCGTCCACGTCCGGCCGCCGTCGTCGCTCGCCGCCAGGTGGATGCCGAACCGGGCGTCCGGCCCCGCCCCGCCGCGCGGGCGCTCGTTCACGAACAGGAGCAGGCGCCCGCTCTTCAACTCCAGCGTCTCCGGGTTGGCCGCCGCGCCCTGGGCGTACCGCATGGCGCGCACCGGCGCCCCGAACGTTTTGCCGCCGTCGCGGCTGCGGCGCACCCAGCTTTCCCCGGCCTTCTCGTAGGAGCACAGCACCTCGCCGCCGTGCCTCTCCAGGCGGATCATCCGCCCGTATCCCGCCCCCGGCTCGATCAGCCGCCGCGTTCCCGCGTCCCACTCCAGCCGCACACCACCGCTGCCCAAAGCTTCCGTCCTCCCGCCGTTACCGTTCGCTGCCCCGCCCCGGGGCACCTCCGGCACCGCAGGCGCTACTCCCCCTCCTTCGCTTGTGGTCGAACCATCAGGGCGCCTATCACCGTAAAGACGCCGAAGAAGAGGCCGAGGGGTATCCAGGTTTTCAGCGGCAGCCCTTTGTGGCGGGCGACCGCCAACACGACCGCGGTACAGACGAGGTGGACCGTGAGCCAGAACAGGAAGTTGGCGCCGTCGAAGCCCGCGTCGAGGACGTGCGTGGTGCTATACATAGTGCCCTTTCGGTTCGCGAACGGGAATGCTTCGTTGCTGCCGCCATTATACGACGGCTTTTCACCCCCTGAGACCGGAGGAGAGGTGAAACCGGGTCGCGGGCGCCGCTGTATAACAGGGCAATGGCCCATGTCTTCGAGAACATCGTCTGGCACACGCTGGTCGGCCCGCACGCCCGGTTCGCGGCGGGCGCGGGCGCCGCGCGACGCTACGCCCCCGGCTTCTCCCCCATCGTGGGCTTCGCCGACGCCGAACGCCCGGACTTCGACGCCCTGGCGCCGTTCTGCGCGCCGGGCGAGCACTTCTACTGCAGCGGATGGTCCGGCCCGCTCCCCGACGGATGGCGCGTCGACGCCGAGTCTACCATGTTCCTGATGGTCCGCGACGGCGACGCCCCCGCAGGCGACGCGGACACCTCCGGCCTGGTGCGGCTCGGGCCGGAGCATGCGGAACGGGCGCTGGCGCTGGCGGAGGCGACCCGTCCCGGGCCGTTCGGGCTGCGGACGATCGAGCTGGGGGAGTACTTCGGGGTGTTCGACGGCGAACGTCTGGTCGCGATGGCGGGCGAGCGGATGCACGCGGGGAGTTTCCGGGAGATTAGCGGGGTATGCACGGACCCGGAGTTCCAGGGGCGCGGGCTGGCCCGTCGCCTGATGGCGGTGCTGATAGAGCGACAAACGGCGCGGGGTGAGACCCCGTTCCTGCACGTCATGCGGGAGAACACTGCCGCCCACGCCTTTTACGAGCGGATGGGCTTCCGCGACTGGAGCGAGAACGTAGTGCGTGTGGTGTCGCGGGAGGACTGAGGGGGGAGTTTGGGGACATCGGGCCGCCGTGGACTGAAGTCCCGGCTACCGTTCAGAAGCCCGCCTTCGCGGGCTCCGTTGACCGATATGCGGCTACGAATTCCCGGTAGCCGCCCCGGAAACAGGCACCCCCTCTCCGTTTCGGAGAGGGGGCTGGGGGGAGAGGTAATCCGGAAACTCCCCCTCCTTCGCTTGCGAGGGAGGGGGCAGCGCGAGGAACGAGCGCGGAGGGTGGGTGCCACCGCGCTCCCCCCTACACCGCCGCGGGGGCCGGGCGGGCTGGCGCGACGCCCGGCGGGTAGACGGAGGGAACCCACGAAACGCCTGTGATGGTCTGCGTGGAGTCGTCGTCGCGATCCATGCCCGAGGAGGGGCAGAAGACGCGGGTTTGCATCGTCCCCGCCTTCGTGTCGATGGTGAGCAGGCGCACCGGGTTGTCGAAATTCGAGTGGTAGGTGGTCAGGAACGAATGGACGACCCCGCCGCCCGCCACGGTGTCTGTGCGGTAGCCATGCTGGCCGGTATGGCCGGCGAAGATCAGCCGGAAGTTCGGGTAGCGCGACACCAGCTTGTCGAACACGAACTGCGGGCTGTTGTGCCCGTAGCCCCCGTTCGTCTGCTCGATGTCGCCGCGGCCGTTCAGGTACGAGTGCGTGATCAGGATGATGTTGTGCGCCGGATGGCGCTCCGCCACCGTCGCGGCCCACTCCACCACCTCCGCCCGCGGCCACAACTCCATGTTCATCACCAGCCAGAGCAGGCCGCCCGCAGCGAACGTCTGGTAGGCATTGTCTACCTTGCCTGGCTCGAACACGCCTTCGAGGCGCCGCTGGCGCGAAACCCCGAAGTAGCGGTTGAACGTGGACGTGTTGCGCTGGTTGTCGCGGGTGTTGCCCGGCGCCGCACTGCCGCCCTCCTTGGTCGCCGCCGTATCGTGGTTCCCGATGGCGAGCGCGTAGGGCAGGCCCGCCCGATCCAGCACTTCGAGCGCGGCGCTGGCCCGCTCGTACTGGATGTGGTCGGGCGTGTCCCAGTTCATGAAGTCCCCGGTCTGGAGCATGTACCGGAGGTTCAGGACCTCCCGGTTATCCACGAGCCACTGGAAGCGATTCCGCAGACGGTCGTCTTTGGCGTCCAGCACCTCCTGCTGCGTGTCGGGCACGATGGCCAGGGTGAACGCCGTGGCCGGGTCCACCCGAACGAGCGGCGCCGGCGGCTTCACCTTCGGCGGCTGCTGCGGGGGGCGGCGCCGCGGAGGCTGCTGCGGCGCGGCCCCCTGGCCCTGCTGCGGCTGCGCCGTTTGTGCCACGGCGGGCGGCAGCAGGAGCGAGGCGGCGCCGCCGAAGAGCAGGGTTTCCAGCGCCCGGCGGCGGCTCAGGCGCCGCCGGGCTTCGCGCGTGATGTCTTCTTCTGCTTCTTTCAAGTCACGAACCCCTATTTGTTGTCCCAGGAGTTGTTCGGGTGACCGTAGGGCCAGCCAAACTCAGTATCGGAGAGCGGGCCGAGGAACTGCTCGATCTTGCTCCACTTGGCATGACCGTCGGTGTAGATGACATTCAGACCGCCGTTGTGCCGGGGGACAGGGCGGCGCAGGAAGTTGTTGTTGTTTTGACTATAGCGCGTGGTGTCGCCTCCGGTCCAGTTGGTCGGCGGGCTTACCTGCCAGTCCACCGAGCGCGTCTCGTACTTGGGCCAGGTGGACGCGTCGTAATTGCCGAGCACGGAGGGGTCCAGGCGGCCGGCTTCCGCGACCAGGAACGTCCCCGCGCTGTCCGGGATGTCGGCCAACGACTTGCTCGGGCTGTTGTTGGGCGGCATGCCCCAGTCGGCGGCGCTGGGGTAGCCAACCAGGTTGGCGTTGATCCCGTACCCCCCGGGGCTGGTGGGCTGGAGCGGGCTCGACGTGGGCGAGAGCGCGTACGGGTACAGGGTCGGCCGGTAGTAGCCGGCGTCGTCGGTCTTGCTCGGACAGATGTAGACATCCACGCTCTTGACGTAGGGGTACACGTCGCGGAACCAGCGGCTGCCGTAGGCCCCGGCGGCCCACCCGCCCATGGGCAGGGTCTCGTCGTAGTCCTGGATGTACTGGTAGAGCGCCAGACCGAGCTGCTTGGTGTTCGCCAGGCAGGAGGCCTGGCGGGCCTTTTCGCGCGCCTGGGCGAAGACGGGGAACAGTATCGCGGCGAGGATGGCAATGATGGCGATAACGACGAGCAGTTCGATTAGCGTGAACGCTCGGCGGGTTGGGAGGATGTTTCTCATCGGTCGTTCCTTCTCAGACATACTAAAGTGTCGATGACGTTGGCGAGGACGGCGGGGCAGCAGTCGTAGATCGCACGATCAGCGTCGGGGCAAATAGGAGGGGCTCGGTCGGGACCGGCTCTCCTGCGATGCGCCGTAGCAGGAGGCGCGCGGCCTCCTCACCGATACGCGCGACCGGCTGGTCAACCGTGGTGAGCGGTGGGCCCACGGCAGGCCCCTGGTGGAGGTTATCAAAACCCACGACGGACAGGCGCTCCGGTACGGGAACGCCGCATTCGACCGCGGCCAGGAGCACCCCGGTCGCAATACCATCGCTGGCGGCGAAGATGGCGGTGGGCGGTTCCGGCAACGCCAGCAGCGCTCGCGCCCGCTTATGGCCGGACTCCACGGTGTACTCGCCCGGCACCACGTACTCTGGCCGCACGGGCAGCCCCGCCTCCGCCATCACTGCCTCAAACACCAGGCGCCGCTCCGTCGCGCTGCGCAGCACGGCGTCACCACACAGGTGCGCGATACGCGTATGGCCGAGACGAATCAGGTGCTCGGTCGCCAGGCGCGCTCCGGCCGCGTTGTCGACATCCACCGACGGCACCAGTCCCTCCTCGGCCGGCCGGGACACGCACACGGCGGGCAGGTCGGAGGCCACCAGCGAGCGGATCAGGTCGGAGCGGATGGAGGGGGCGACGATCACCAGGCCATCGGTGCGCCGGTCGTGTAGCAGACCGGCGGACGTGGTGGCGTCATGCCACGGTTCCGTAAAGAGCGTAACGTTCTGCCGCGCCTCGGCGGCGACGGCGACGATTCCCTGGAGCAGAGCAAAGACAAAGGGATTGGCGACAGCGACACTGGCACGCTCCAACCCGAAGAGGACGCCCAGAGTGCAGGTGGGATGGCCGGTGAGGGCGCGCGCGTGGGCGTTGGGGCGGTAGCCCAGTTCCCGCGCGATCTGGAGGACGCGGTCACGGGTGGCAGCTGAGAACCGGGTGCTCGACCGGGTCGGACTGAGGATGGCGGACGCCGTGGCAACGCTGGTGCCCGCCCGCTCCGCGACCTGCCGCAGACCGGCGCCCCGGGGAATCTTTCCCGTGGGGGTTCGTGCCGTATCCCTTGAAGAGTTTTGCGCAGCCTCACGCACTATGCGACATGGCTCCTTCGCCTTGTGCTTCCGATAAGATTCGGGTTCAACCCGAGTTGATTGAACCTTTCATCAAGCATCATACCACTATATCTGGCCGGTTCCAGGCATCGGGGTTAAGGAAATATTAAATCTTCGCGCGGGAGCCCTCCCCCCGTCCCCGCTCCCACGGACGGTAGAGGGGACGAGGGGGAGGGCTCCTCCTACTCCTTCTTCGCAGCGGCCGCTGCCGCGGGGCCGCGGAAGGAGCGCTCTACCTGGTCCGTCGGGTCGGTGGAGACCGGCGCGGCGTCGCGCCACAGCCAGCGCATCATATCCGGCAGAATCGTGCCCGCGAACTTCTGACCGTGCCCACCGATGCCCCAGGCGTAGTTCACATCGTAGCCCTTCTCGGTCAGCGCCTTCATCAAGCGCACGTTCTGGAGGAACCAGTCCCACTGCGGATCGTACGAGCCGTCGCGGCGCAGCCCCCGGTTGTCGTTGCGCCCGTCGCACAGGTACACGCGGATCGGCTTCTTCGGGCTCTCCCGCACCTTATCCGGGTACACATGCCCGCCGCGGATATTTACGAAACTGCCGACATTGCTCAGCACCTTGCGGAAGTGGTTCGGCCGCTCCCACGCGACCGTGAACGCCG
This sequence comes from uncultured Armatimonadota bacterium, assembly GCA_937902745.1. Classification (GTDB taxonomy): domain Bacteria; phylum Armatimonadota; class Armatimonadia; order Armatimonadales; family Armatimonadaceae; genus CALEKU01. Next base: position 9,286 of record CALEKU010000196.1, on the reverse strand, counting down.
CGATGGCCCCGCTACTCGACCCGCCGATGCCGCGCATCTCCGGGTCTTTGGAGAGGTTGTACTCCTTTTCCAGCGCCGGCAGCAGCTCTTCGGTGATAACGCGGGCGTAGCGGTCGTCCAGCGAGTTGTACTCAGTGGGCCGGTTCGTGGTGCGGTCCCCCCACTCGCGCGAGTTCGGCTCAGGCTGCTCCGGAGTGCGGCCCGGGTTGATGAACACAGCGAGCATAACGGGCAGTTCGCGCCGATAGATCAGGTTATCGAGCACGTTGGGCACGCGCAGGTCGCCGTTCGGATTCATAAAGGCGTGCCCATCCTGGAAGACCATCAGCGCAGCGGGCGTCGCCGGGTCGTACTGCGCGGGGACATACACCCAGTAGGTGTGCTGCGTACCGGGGTAGGCCGGGCTGTTGAGCAGAGTGAACGGGCCACGCACCTCCCCCTTCGGCACCCCCTCCTGAGGCAGCGAGTCCGGCCCAAGGCGGTACTGAGAGTCCGGATTCGGCGGCGCGGGCGCAGCCACCGCTGGCGGCGTCTGCGGTGGCTGCTGTGCGTGGGCGCCCGCGCCGGTGAACGTGCCGAGCGCGGTCAGAGCAGCTACGGTAGCGGCGGGGGCGAAACGAACGGAGCGGCGGGGGGCTGGTCGGGACATGGGCGGGTCTCCTCGCTGAGTGCGTCGGTGTCGCCCTAGTGTTCCGCCCCCGGCCCGCCCGGTTCCTCCCCGCGCCAACCGTTACGAAGCGGGAGAACCGTTACAGTTACAGGCCCGCTGTCCCCTATTTGAGCGCGAGGCGCAGGGAGTATGGGGCGCCGGCGCGCTTGCCGTAGACCTGAACGCTGTAGCCGCCGGTGACGGGCAGTTTGCCGGACCATTTGCGCAGGCGCACGGCGCTGCCTGCTTTGCCGTTGGGGGGCGCGATCTGGTCCTCGGTGGGACCGAGGTCCATAGAGTAGACGACAAGGTAGGCACTCTTCTCCTTGGCGTCCAGTGTCACGGTGAGCGTCTGGCCCGCCTTCGCGCGCAGGGTATAGGCGTCATAGTCGTACTCGGACTTCGGCAGGTGGCCCTTGAGCGTCACGGTGGCGGCCTTACCGGGGGCGAAGCGGACCGCCTGCTCCCGGCCCTGCTTCGCCCACCCCGTCACGGCGGGCGTCAGTAGGAGCACCGCGGCAAGGGCAGAGGCGGCGAGCATCATCGGCGCGGTGCGGCGTTTCATGTGGCGCTTCCCTCCATCTCTTCAGGGCGGACCTCGCGGCCCCACCGCGCAGACTCATAGGCAGCAAGGACGAGGCGCAGGTCCTCGCGGCCGACTTCGCCGGGAGCGGGGTTCGGGGCGCCGTCCAGCACGGTGTCCAGGTAACGCCCGGTCATCGTGACGAAGTCGTCCCCGCCGCGCTCTATCAAGACTTCCCGGCGCTCCGGCAGGTCCGGGCGGTGCAGGCACAGCGCGCCGAGCGGCCCGCCCAGCGTCAGCACGCCCTCGGTACCGAACGCCGCGAACGTCGTGTCCGGGTACCAGACGCCCGCGGCCTGCGATGAGAAGAGGGTGCCAAGGTGCCCACCCGCAAAGCGCAGGGTCAGCGTGGCAGTGTCCTCGCCCCCAAGTTCGGGGCGGAAGCGGGTGGTGAAGCAGGACACGGCCTCCACCGGGCCGCCGATCTGGTGCAGCATGTTGACATAGTGGATGCCGCCGTCCAGGAGCTGCCCGCCGCCGGAGACGGCCGGGTCGTAGCGCCAGGCGGTGGAGAGGTAGGCCCCGCCCTGCCAGTGGGCGTAGGTCGCCTGCAGGCCGACAAGCCGCCCGATCCGGCCCTCGTCGATGGCGCGCTTCGCGGCCACGGCGGCAAGGCGGGTGCGGTTGGTCTCACCGTAGAAGAGGACCACGCCCGCCTCACGACAGGCGGCGATCATAGCGTCGCACTCGGCCAGGGTCTTCGCCAGGGGCTTCTGGCACATCACATGCTTGCCCGCACGGGCTGCGGCGATCACCGCCTCGGAGTGCAGGTGGTGCGGGGTGCAGAGTTCCACGGCGTCTACATCCGGATCGGCCAGGACATCGGCGTAGTCGGTGACGGCGCGGGCGCCGCCGCCGATCACGGCGGCGCGATCCTCGGCCTTCGCCCGGTCAACATCGCAGCAGACGGTAATGCGCGCGCGGTCGGCGTGCTTCGCGTAGGCGCGGATGTGGGCGTCGCTGATAAGCCCGCACCCGACCAGGGCGACACGGAGAAGCGGCATGCGTGACGGTTCCTTTAAAATGTTGTAATTACCTAAGAGGGGTGGATCAGGTAGGCGATGCCCTCACCCCGCTCCTGCCAGGTCTTGAACAGTTCGCGGCGGCGGTAGACCCGGCGCGGGCTCTCGTTCTGACGCGCCGCGGGGTCGTTCACCACCACGTCACCACTCTCCGTGAAGCCGACGGCGACGATCAGGTGGCCGTTGGAGCGGGAAACGGGGGCGCCAGTCAGGTCGCCACGCTCCCAGCGGTGCGAGAGGATGACCGGGCGGCGGGCGGCGATCTCGCGCTCCACCTCGTCGAAGCCCGCCATCTTCGCTACGGCGGCCCAGCCGCCGAGCAAGCGCGCGGCAACGCCTGTGTTGCAGGGCCAGTTGCCGTAGATACCTGCGGCAGTGTCCCGCGCTGCCTGCGCCAGGTCCAGTGTCCGGTGGCGGCGGCCATGATACTCCAGCACCATGCCCAGCGACGTCGGACTGCACACGTCGCCGCTGATACGGGGGTCCTCCACATCGCGCTGCCGACGCTCCGGCACGGGCAGCGTCACGCCCCAGACCCCGGGCACGGCGGGGCGGTCGGTGTAGCGACGGTCGTCGCGGCGGTAGTGGGTCACGGTCAGCACCCGCAGATCGCCCTCGCCGCGGGCGCGCACCTGGAACGCCGTGGCCGGTTCCCGTCCGCGCACCACCAGGGTGTCCACTTCCAGCGAGGCGCGGGCGTCTTTGGGAAGGGAGAGGGACTCCTCCGCGCGGGTCGCGCTGCGCTGGCGCCCGTCCCGAGTCAGTGCACCGAGCGGAGCGTAAGGGGTCCACGCGCCGCCGACAAGCAGGCGCATCTCCAGCCGCCAGTCCCCTTCGCCGTTCCACGACAGCACCGCACGCTCGAACGGCGCCACGCGCACCTCCGGCGACTCGCCCGCAGTGGCTGCGCCTCCGGGCTGCAGTTCCGTGAAGCGGGGCGAGTCGAAGCGGCGCCCGTTCCCGGTGACGGGCGTCCACGCGAATCGTTTCATGCCCTCCAGTGTACCAGACTCCATTCAGGGCGGGCAGACGTGAAAGCGCGCCCTCCGCGGGGACACGGAGGGCGCGCTTTCAAGGAAGGGTAGCGAATCCAAAGAGCTATTGGCGGTAGCCAGCGTGTTCGTCTTTGCCCATAACGCTGGCATAGAACGCACGCGCCTCTTCGCTATTCGCTCCGGAGTTCGCAAACTCTATCCAGGGCAGCTTCATAGCGCTCGGATCGTACTCCTTCATCCCGGGGTACAGGGGCACCCAGGCATGCTGGTCTTGAAGTTTCAGTACCCTGACATCGTCTACGGGAACTGTGGTAACCTCCCCGTGCTTCCAGCCGACGATATAGAACCCGGTGGGATGGGTCTTTACCCGATCGCCTCGATACACCACAGGACTGAGCCGACTATAGACGGCACTGGTGAAGGCAACCTGCTCAGAAAGGGGATTGGGTTCCGGGCTTGCACAGGGAAAGGTAAAACTATAGGCACGACGTTTGCGCACCATCTCATCTTCCGCCATAGACGCATCGGGCAAGAACTTCAAAGAATCAGGAACCCGGTTCACATCCCAGTTGACTTTACGGAGAGCGATGAGTAGTTCCCGCGATTGGTTCAGGGCCTGCTCCACATCCCCTTTCACCGCGGCATCCGGTATGTGCATAGTGGGATAACGGACGGGAACATGCTCCATGTGGAACCAGCGAATCCCAATGCCTAAAGAACTAACAAGAACTACCCAGGCAAGAGAGCGGACCATCGTCCGGCTGCGCAAGAACGTCTTCATAGCTTATTCTCCTTAAGCCACCTGCAGTTGATGCCCTCGCTCAAACCGATATGTCCGTAAAGTATACTACAAATCCCGCCAGAAACAGCGTTTCTTCTGATATCGTGTGAGAAGCGAAGGGCCACTCTGTTACACCCCGGAACTCAGGACGAAAGCGATTCATGGCACAAACGAACGTCAATAGCCGCGAACTGTTCGCCGCCATCGACAAGGGCGACTACGGCACCTTCGAGGCGCTGCTGGAACGCGGGGCGAACGTGAACGGGCGCGAAGCGGACACCGGGCGGACGCCGCTGATCGCGGCACTGGAGGCGAAGCGGGCGGTATTCGTGCGGACGCTTCTGGAGAAGGGCGCCCGCGTGGAGACGCGCGACGCGGGCGGGCGGACACCACTGCACGCCGCGGTGGAGCAGGATGACGTGGCCCTGGCGCGGCTGCTGCTCTCGCACCGGGCAATCCCTGACGCCGCGGACGACGCGGGGTTGACGCCGCTGATGGAGGCCGCGGCGGCGGGCTCCGACCGGATGGTGGGTGCGCTCCTGACGGGCCGTCCTACCCTGAACCGGCGCGATCATGCGGGCATGACCGCCTTGATGCTGGCCGTAACAGCCCCCGAGGAGGGGGCGGCAACGGTGCTGCGGTTGCTGGCGAAGGCGGGGGCGGACGTGAACGCTGCCCGGACCGGCGACGGCATGACGGCCCTGATGCTGGCGGCGCGCGCCGGGCGTACGGACAGCGCCCGCGCCCTGCTCGCACTCGGCGCGGATCCGAAGCGGACGGCCCGCAACAACCAGACCGCTCTGCGCCTTGCCCGTGCCCGCCGCTCCCCCGAACTTATCGCGCTGCTGGACGGCGCCCGCCGCTAGGCGGACCACCGGCGGCGCCCCGGTGCTATACTATAAAACTGTCACAGATGACCAAACGGTTGGTCATCTCCTTCTGAGACACCTTCAAGGAGAGCCGCACCCCATGAAGCGACGTCAGTTCGTCCGCGGCGCCCTGGCGGGCGCCGTCAGCGTCGGGTCCGCCGCCGCACTTGCCGCAACGCCCAGACCCCATGCCGCCGCCCCTATCCTGCGACGGTCAGGAGCGCGGCAGTCGGCTTCAGCGCCCCAGGCAGCGCCGAAGTCACCCTCCTCCGATGGGGTACCGCGGCGCGGGGTCAATCTGGGAGCATGGCTCGTGCTGGAGAAGTGGATGACGCCGAGTGTCTTCCGCGATACCGACGCCGAGGACGAGTACACGCTCTGCACCGCTCTGGGCGCGGCGAAGGCCACCGAGCGTCTGAACCGGCACCGCGAAACGTTCATCACAGCCGACGACTTCCGGTGGATCCAGGAGCGGGGCCTCAACGCCGTGCGCCTGCCCGTGGGCTACTGGGCACTCCGCGGCGCGCCGGCGCCCTTCGTTCCCGCCGAGCGCTTCGTGGACTTCGCGTTTGAGCAGGCACAGAAGAACGGGCTCCAGGTCTTGCTGGACCTGCATGGCGCGCCCGGAAGCCAGAACGCTTGGGACCACAGCGGGCGCAGTGGGACGCTCGGCTGGCACACCGACCCGAAGAATATCAAAGACACGCTGAGCGTGCTGGAGGAGTTCGCTCGGCGCTACGGCAAGCACCCCGCCCTATGGGGCATTCAACTGCTCAACGAGCCGCGCTGGGACGTGCCGATAGACACGCTGAAAACGTTCTACAAGGATGCCTACGCGCGGGTCCGCTCGCACCTGGCGCCGGGCGCGGTGGTGGTGATTCACGACGGGTTCCGCCCGTTCGCGTGGAAGGACTTCCTGAAGGGGCCGGAGTATGCGAACGTCCTCCTGGACACGCACCTGTACCAGGCGTACACCGAGGAAGACCGAAAGCGCACAGCCCAGGAGCACGTCGCGTTTGCGCTGGACCGGACGAAGCACCTGGCGGCGATGGGGCAGCAACTTCCCACTATGGTCGGCGAGTGGTCGCTGGGCACGCCGCCCGAGGTGTGGCGCGGCCAGTCCCCGTTCCAGATCGAGGCGGGGAAGCGCGGCTATGGTGCGGCGCAGCTTTTGAGCTACGAGAACACGCGGGGCTGGTTCTACTGGAGCTACAAGCTGGAGAACGACTCGGACTGGAGCTTCCGCCACTGCGTCGAGCGCGGCTGGCTCCCCAACCGCTTCCGCCCGCAGTAATAGCGCAACGGCCCGCCCCCTGCATGTGCAGAGGGCGGGCCGTCGTTGGGTGCTTGCGCTTACCGGGCGGCCGAGTAGCGGCGGGGACCGCCGCTGGACCGAGGGGCGCCCGAGTCCGCGGAAGACCGCCGTCGCTGCTGCGGCTGCCGGGAGCCCCCGCCGCCGCCCGCGACCGCAGCGTGGCGCGGCATCGGGGCCGGGCGGCGCTCCTCCTCAGCGGCGAACGCCGCCGAGGACTCGCGGGTGACCGGGGCCGGGCGGAAGCCCGCCGCCTCGCGCCGCTCAATCTGCTTCTTCAGCAGCCGCTCGATGCTGGAGAGGTACGCCCGCTCGTCCGGGCTGACCAGCGAGAGCGCCTCGCCCGGGCTGCCCGCGCGGCCCGTGCGGCCGATGCGGTGGACGTAGTCCTCCGGGACGTTCGGCAGCTCGTAGTTGATGACGTGGGGAAGCTGGTCGATGTCCAGCCCGCGCGCCGCGATGTCGGTCGCTACCAGGATACGCGCCGCCCCGGTCTTGAAGTCGGCGAGGGCGCGCGTCCGCTGGGACTGGCTGCGGTTGCCGTGAATCGGTACCGCGCTGATGCCGTCCTTCTGAAGCTGCTTGGCAAGCCGGTCGGCGCCGTGCTTGGTGCGGGTGAAGACCAGCGCCTGCTGTATCTTCTCCTCCACCAGCAGGTGAACCAGCAGGTCCCGCTTGTGCTCCTTGTGCGCGCTGTAGACCGCCTGGGTCACCAGTTCACTCTCGGCGTTGCGGCGCGCGACCTCCACATAGGCGGGCCGATCCAGCAGACCGTCGGCCAGCGCCTTGATCTCATCCGAGAAGGTGGCCGAGAAGAGCAGGTTCTGGCGCTTCGCGGGCAGCAGCGCGAGGATCTTGCGGATGTCGCGGATGAAGCCCATGTCGAGCATGCGGTCGGCCTCGTCCAGCACCAGGATCTCAACCTGGCTCAGGTCCAGCGTCCGCTGCTGCACGTGGTCGAGCAGGCGCCCGGGCGTCGCCACCAGGATGTCGGTGCCCCGGCGCAGACGCTCGATCTGCGGGTTGATGCTGACGCCCCCGAAGATCACGGTCGAAACCAGAGACGGCAGGTACTTGCCATAGGTGCGGACGCTCTCCTCGACCTGCGCCGCAAGCTCACGGGTGGGCGTCAGAATCAGAGCGCGCACCGGACGACGCCGGCGCGGGTCGCTGTGGGCGCCCGCCTTCGCGGACTCCGCCAGCCGCTGCAGCAGCGGCAGGGTGAAGCCGGCGGTCTTGCCGGTGCCCGTCTGGGCGCCTGCGAGGACATCTTTCCCCTGAAGGATAACGGGAATGGACTGCGCCTGAACGGGGGTCGGAATGGTGTAGCCCGAGTCGCCGATGGCGCGCAAAAGTTCGGCCCGGAGACCGAGCGATTCGAATGACATGTAGGTTTTCTTTCCTGAATCGGCCTGCTGCGCCGCAAACGGGTATACCGCGGGCACGGAGTCCGGCTCAGGCAGATCGCCTATCGAGGTGCAAAGATCGGGGTATCTAGAGGGGAACCGCGAGCAGGGCGTAGTCGCAAACCGGAGTGCGACCCGACGCGCCTTGCACAATGACAGTTGTGTAATGGCGCATTGTATCACGTCCTCGGGTCGCCCGCCGCCCCTTGCCGGGTACAGCACGCGCCTTGACAAGCGCGGGAAGCGCAGCCTACAATCATGAAAACGATTTCATAAAACGTTTTCATTGACAGGAGTGAAGAACGTGCTTCCCCGCCTCACCGCGCCTCTCACCGTCGAGACAGACCGGGCCCGCTACGCCCCCGGCGAGACTGTGACGGTCACCATCCGGGTCCCCGATACCGCCCGCCGCGGGCGCGGCGTGCTGCGCGTCCGCTTCGTGCGCCCGCTCGATGGCCGCACCGTCCACGAAGCGCGGGCGCCGCTGCCCGGAGTCGGAAAGCCCGCGCTCCTGCGCTGGAAGGCGCCCACCCCGGACTTCACGGGCTACCGCATCGATGTCGACGTGCTGGACGGGGCCGGCAAGCCCGTCGCCTCCGGCGGGGGCGCGGTGGATGTTTCGAGCGACTGGAAGCGCTTCCCTCGCTACGGCTTCGTGTCCCGCTTCGACACGGGCGTAGACCCCGCGCGCGTGGCCGCGGAGTTGAACCGCTTCCACATCAACGGCCTGCAGTTCTACGACTGGCAGTGGCAGCATCACCGCCCCTACTCCCCGGAGGAGACCTGGCCGGACATCGCGAACCGCCCCGTCTCGCGGCGTACCGTCACCGACCTGATCGGCGCCGCCCACGCCCGCGGCATGACGGCCATGAGCTACAACCTGATCGCCGGGGCGTACGCCGGCTACGAGCAGGACGGCAGCGGCGTGCGCCGGGAGTGGGGGCTGTTCCGCAAGCCCGGCGCCGAGGACCAGGACCGACATGAGGGCCTGCCGGCCTCGTGGGCGGCACAGACGCTCTACCTGTTCGACCCCGCGTCGCCCGACTGGCAACGCTACCACTTCGCCCGGCAGCGCGACGTGTTCACCCACTTCGCCTTCGACGGCTACCACGTCGACAGCCTGGGCAATCGCGGGAAGCTCTTCACCGCGGACGGGAAGCCGGTGGACCTGGCGGCCACGTTCACGCCCTACCTCAACGCCGCTAAGCGGCAGCTCAAAACCCGCGTGGTCTTCAACTGCGTCAGCGCCTATGGCCTGGAGGCGGTGGCGCGCGGGGCGGACGTCGACTTCCTGTACGCAGAGTTGTGGGACGACCCCGGGCTGCGTACCTATGCCGATATCGCTTCGCTCACGGAGCGGGTGCGTGGATGGACGAAAAAGCCCATCGTTTACGCGGCCTATCTGAACCGGCGGTACGCGGAGACCACGCCCGGCGGCACGCGCCGGGCGTTCAACCCGGCTTCCGTGCTGCTGGCGGATGCCGTGATCTTCGCCTCGGGCGCGGCCCACATCGAGCTCGGGGACGCGGCGGAGATGCTGGCTACGGAGTACTTCCCGAACCGAAACCTGCGCCTGACGGACACGCTGAAGGCGGACCTGGTGCGCTACTACGACTTCGCCGTGGCCTACCAGAACCTGCTGCGCGACCCGGGCGTGCGCGCCGACCCG
>CALEKU010000195.1 GCA_937902745.1 uncultured Armatimonadota bacterium | reverse complement strand
TCCAGCTATCGGAGAGCGCGCGGACATCCGTGGCGTACATGGCGTAGGCGTTGGTCGGCAGCGCGTGGAACGCGCCCGGCACCTCCGCCCGCAGGCGGTAGCGCAGCACGCGCCGCCCTTGCGGCAGCCGGTCCACGAAGAACGCTGTCTTCGTATCCCGCAGTTCCATGTTCGAGCAGAGGCCGTCGCCGTAGGCGGTGCCGGATCGGCGGTCCACCGGCTCGCACCCCGCCGGCTTCATGTCCTCGAAGATCACGTACTGGTAGTCATTCTTACTCTCCAGCACCATCTCCACCTCGATCAGGTCACCGCTCTTCAGGGCGGCACCGTCCGCCAGTGGCGCGCGGTCGTAGTCCAGCGTGTTGTACTCGCCGCGCCAGTCCTTCTGGCTCTTTGCCTTCGGAGTCAGACGATAGTAGCGGCGCGCGACCTGTAGCTCCGTCCCCGTGCCCTTGATCTTCTCCTCCGTGCTCACATACTGCACGGCCGCGCTGTAGTACACGCGCCCCTTGCCCTCCTTGGTGAGGGTCACCGTCTCCGTCCCGCCAGGAAGTAGGTCGGACGGCACCAGGAAGCGGTTGTCGAACAGCAGGGCGTTGGTCGGGTTCACCGTGAAGGTGCGCGAGATCTTGTTCCCGAGGGCCACCGTCAGCTTGTAGTCCGCGCCCAGCTCATTCGACTGGCGCAGGTAGTCGGTGAGCGCGTAGACCGCCATGGCCGTCTCCTTGGTGGAGCGCCAGGCGTTGCCCCGCTTGTGGTTCACCAGCCACTTCACCAGCATCGGGTTCAGGTCGCTGTCGGGCTGCACGGCCACGAACGCCTTCAGCACCCAGGCCACCGTTTCGGCGTCGTTGTTGTACCAGTGCCACCACCAGCGGTCGTGGGTCCGCCACGACGCCGTGCCGTTCTCCCGGTCGATCGTCGCCGTGTTCACGAGGTTGCGGCAGACGGTCTTCGCCTCCTCCGCCCGCCCGGTGTTTCCGAGCGTCAGCGCCAGAAGCGCCTGGCCGTACGGCGACAGCCGGTCGCGCGTGGCGTAGACACTGGTGACGATCTTATCCACGTCGGCGGACAGCTTGCCGCCCCGCAGGGACAGGGCGAACGCCTCCCACATCGCGATGTCGCGCTTGTCGTCGTTCTGCTGGATGTCCCTTTCCAGCCAGGCGAAGCCGCGCGCCAGCACGTCGTCCGGCACGGCGACCCCGGCCGCCTTCGCGGTCGCGAGTCCGTAGACCACGTAGCCGGTCATATAGGAGTCGGCGGTGGCGCTGCCGGACCACCAGCCCCAGCCGCCGTCCGGCCGCTGCATAGAAACCAGGCGGCTCAGCCCCTCCGCGGTCATCTCGTTCAGCCGCCCCTCGTCGAACACCGGATTGTGCCAGCGGTCGGTATGGTACAGGTTCTCCGCCAGCAGCGGCGTCTTCATCACGCCGGGGGTGCCGGTCGGGTAGGTGTAGCCGGTCTGGTCGGTGTGGACGTCGGTCGGCTTCTCCTGCCCGAAGGGGGTGCCCTCGGCCTCGCGCCGCCGCATCTCCTCGGCCCGCTTGCGCAGCGTTTCCAGTTGCACACCGCTGTCCTTGAGCGCTTTGGCGACCAGGACGGACGGCAGGAAGCGGCTCATGGTCTGCTCCACGCAGCCGTAGGGGTAGTCCGCCAGGTACGGCAGGGCGTCGAGCGTGGTCGCGGCGAGGCTCGGGTTGACCTGCACCAGCAGCGCGGCGGTGCCCTTGCGGTGGTCCTTCGGGACCTCGACCGTCAGCGTGGCCTTGCTCTGGTCCTCCTTGAGCACGCCGCTCTGCATCACGAACTTCTGGACGCCGTAGGCGAGCACCGGGAACGACAGTTCGGCGGCGTCGCTCTCCTCGTCGGTCTCGGCGAAGACGCGGACGGTGGCGTTGCCCTCGCCCTTCACCGTCGCCGGGAAGTCCACGCGCTTTTCCGTCCCCGCCGGGATGCGGACCTCCGCCACGAAGGCCCCCTTCGCCGTACTGCTCTTCCCGAAAGAGGCGGCGTGTCCGTCAGTTCCCCTCCCTTCGGGGAGGGGGGCCGTATCCATGGCCAGGAGTGTGGGGTCCGTTTCCATCCGGACCGTGACCCGCTTCTCGGTCTTCAGGTCGTTGCGCACGATGGCCGAGAGCGTCACCCGGTCGCGCTCCACGAAGAAGCGCGGGGCCGCCAGGCGCACCAGGAGGTTCTTGTCGGTGACCACCTGCGTGTCCGCTGCCCCTACCTTCACGGCCGCGGTCAGGCCGCGCGCCGTGGTTTTCCAGGTGGTGAGCGTGTCCGGGAATGTCACCGCGATGGTCGCCTCGCCCGTGGTCCGGTCCGTCACCACGGCCGGCGTCCAGAACGCCGTATCGGCGAAGTTCGAGCGCACCCGCGTCGGAGCGGCTTCCCCGCCCTCCTGCCGCCGCTCGCTCTTCTTCTCCATGCTCGCCATTTCGGACTGCGGGGCCGCGAGGCGGGGCGCGGGCGCGCTGGCGGCGAGCCCTCCGCCGAAGCCGCCCATCCCGTTCGCCATCGCCCCGTCCGCCGCGAAGAAATCCACGCGCCCCCCGGGCCCGTTGCTGGCGCTGAGGTCTCGCAGCCCCCGGTAGCGGTACACGGTGCCGTGTCCGGTAAGGCCGACGATGCGCCCGACCTCGGGCAGGACGATACCGTGCGGCTTGTACTCCTTCCACGGATCGTCCGACTCGGTCCGCGGGGCCACACGGAAGTCGCCGGAGCCGTCCGCCTGGACGTTGACGTACCGCCGCTCGCCATAGTACGCGAGCCGGATGTCCGGCGTGTAGTCGCTCTGGATGTAGAAGACGGACGCGTCCACGACCGAGAGCGAGACCTCGGCGGCGACCGGATTCCCTGATTCGTCCGTCGCCTTCACTTTGAAGACGCCCTTTTCGCCCGGCCGGTAGTCCGCCTTGTCGCTGGTGACGGTCATCTTCGCGAAGTTGCGCGACGGCGGCACGAACAGCTCCTGGCTCCAGCGGTAGAACTGGTAGTCGCGGACGCAGACCGCCGCCAGGGCGAAGTTCGGCACGTGCGCGCGGACGATGGGCACCTCGATCACCCGGGTGCGCCCCGGCACGTGGACCAGCTTACGCTCCATGATCTGCGCGCCGGTCTCCTGGGTCAGCAGCAGGTAGTCGTTCGGCTGGTCGCAGACGATCAGCACGCGCGCCGACTCACCCTCCTCGTAGGTCGTCTTGTCAGTAAACAGGGTCACCCCCGCCGCGCGGAAGACGTTGCCCTTGATGCCGTCCGCGCCCACCCACAGGGCCGCGCTGCCCGTCACCTCCTGCTCCCACTTATCGAGGGCAGTGAAAGTGGTCCGGTACTGGCCGGGTTCGTCGGCCTTCCAGGTCGTCAGGGCCTTGCCGTCCTTGTCCGTCTCGACCGGCTGGGTGTGGACCTTCGCTGCCGTCTCCTTGCCCTGCGCGTCGTAGGTCAGCTTGAAGACGGCCAGTTCACCCTTCGCCGCAACAGGGTTCTCGTTGGCGTCCTGCGTGCGAATTTCCACCTGCGCGGTGTCGCCCGCAAGATAGAAGCCCTGCTTGACGTCCAGAAAGGCATAGAAGCCCCGCTGCGTCACCTTCAGCAGGCCCATCCCCTCGATCACGCGCCGGGACGGGTCCGTCACCTCCGCCTCCACGCGGTAGGAGTAGTCGCCCTGATAGCCCCCCTGTCCCTTCGGGCGCTCCGCCACGAAGGACACCTTCGCGTCGCCCTTCGCGTCCGTGACCGCTTCGCCGGACTTCACCAGCTCGCCCTGACCGCGCTGGTAGTAGGGGTCTCGCTGGCCCTGGTCATAGAACCAGTCGTAGGGGCGCGGGAATCGGAAGTAGGGATAGTACGGTGTGCGGAAGACCTTATAGGTGACCTTCGCATTCGCCACGGGGGCGCCGTAGTAGTAGGTGGCGTTGACGGTCGCGGTGACGGTGTCGCCGAAGCGCGCCTGCTCCGCCGAAGGTGCGACCTTGACCTCGAACTCGGGCTTCTTGTACTCCTCCACCCGGAACGGGAAGCTGCCCAGATGCTGCTGCTGGTTCGGCCCTTCGAACACGGCGACGTTGTACTGGCCGAGCGGCGCGCCCCCCGGCAGGTCGAACTTGCCGCTGATGCTGCCGAACTCGTTCGTGGTCAACTCCGCTTTAAAGATGACGTCTCCCTTCGGGCTGTTCGCGAAGACGGAAACGAGCCTCCCGGCGTACGGCTTAAAGTCCGAGCCCGCGGCACGCTCGGCGAGGATCTGGCGGAAGTGGACCGTCTGCTTCGGGCGGTAGACGGGCCGGTCGGTGTAGCCGTAGGCCTTGACCTTTTCGCGCTCGCCGTTGTCGTAGCCCCACCAGCCGTTGCGGTCGGTCAGGGCGTAGCGCTCGCCGGGCGCATACGCGAACGCCTCGATGCGCTGTGAGTAAGCGCTGCGCCCGGCCACGCGCGGCAACGCGCACAGGCCGCTCTCGTCCGCCATCCCGCGCCGGATATCCACCTTCGCGGTATTTCCCTCGTGGTAGACCTCCTTCACCACCACCTTTGCGCCGGGCACGGGGCGCCCGGTGGCGGCATCCACCACGTAGCACAGGTTCTCGTCGCGGTCCGTCTTGCGCACCACGGCGAGGTCGGTGATGAGGACCAGCGTGGCGGCGCGCACGGCATCGTCCCCGCCGCTCGCCTCCACCAGGTACGCCCCGACCTCCTTGAGCGGCGTCTCCACGGTCGCGGAAACGCCCTTGTGATCGCCCTTATCGGCGGTCTTTAGCGTCCACTCCGCGATCAGCTTCCCCTTCTCCCGCGCCGATTTAATGGGCCCGAAGTTCCGCTCCAGCGCGCCGAACCCGATGGTTGGGTCGTTCAAGGGGGTGTCGGCGAGGAGCACCGCGTCCAGGTCCACCCGGTAGGCCCGCAGGGTGACGCTCTTCAGGTTGGCCGTACTGACGGTTACCTTCGCCGGCGCCCCCGTGGCGGGGAGCGGCCCCGGAACCCCGACATTGACCACGCGCCTCAGGATGTTCTGCAGGGCGAGGCGCGCGTCCGGCGCCCACTTGCTCTCCCCGTAGCGGTCGATAAGCGCCCGCAGGAGCGCGACCGCCTCCACCAGTTCACCCGTCTGCGCGGTCCACTGCGCCGCCAGAAGCCGCAGCTGCGGAGCCTGCGCGTGGCGCGGGTACTTCGCCGCCGCCGCGCTCACGATGGCGATGGGGTCCAGGTCACAGTACGGGAGCTTGTAGATAACCTCGCGCTTCGGCGGGCTCCCGTACCACACCCAGCCAGGCTGAGACGCCGCCAGATAGACGGCCCGGTACAGTTCCGCGTTCACATACGTGTCCGCGTCGCCGGGCTTCAGGCGCGGCGCGCGGGCGAAGAGGAAGAGCACCTTCTTGGGCGTCGGCCAGGAAGGGTCGTATGCCGCCGCAGGATTGATCTTCCAATCAACCTTTTTCGCCTCCTCGACCGTGGCGTTCCCCGCACTCCAGACCTTCGCCTGAGCCAGGAAGCGGGCGGCGTCCAGGTGCAGATCGATCTCCTCCTGCGCCACCGAGCGCCGCGCCGGGCCGGAAAGGGACTCAAACGCCTTCAGGGCCGTTTCCAGCGACTTCACAGTCTGCTGACGGTCCTCCTCGCCGAGCCACACCACCTCCGGGCGCTCCGCGGAGTCCGTCTTCGGATAGTCCTGGCCGCGGTACAGCGTGCCGCCGACCCGGTAGCCCTGGTCTGGCATCAGGGCGAGGAGCTGTGCCCGCCAGTAGTGGCCGCGGCCGCGCCACAGCGGGTCGGCCCCGTGCGCCTTGAGGAACGCCTCGATAGCGGCGCTCGCAGCGTCCCACTTCTGCGCCTTGCCGAGCGACACCGCGTAGCGGTATTCCACCTCCGTGCGGTCGCGGTAGCCCGACGGCGCGCCGTCCAGCCACTTCTTGTAGCCGTCGAGCGCGAGCGCGAAGCTCTTTTCGGTGAAAAACTTGTCCGCTTTCTTGCGGAGGCGGGCCAGTTCCGCCGCATCGGCGCGGGCGGCCGTGCCCTGAGGCTGCCATCCTCCCACCGCAAAGACCGCCGCCGTCCCAAAGCAGCACAGCAGGATCAGAACCGCCAGCAGGGCGCGGGGCCGCAGGCGCGGGCGCGGGTCGTGTACGGACTTCATCGGGTTGGTATCTCCTCGAACGGGCCGGTCGTGCGGAAGCGGCCGGTCCCCGCCTGAGGAGGGGAGTCTTCCCTACCCCACGCGCACCTGCGCGCCTTCGATCAGGCGGAGATAAGCGTTCGGGTCGCGCTGCTCCAGGAACGGGTACCTCGCGCGCCACCGAACCGCCGCCTCCGGGTCGAGGTCGGCGGTCAGGACCTCCTCGGTATCCGGGGAGGCTTGCGCCAGCACCTCGCCGCCCGGGGCGGCCACCAGACTGCTTCCGTGAAAGGTTAGTTCCGCCTCGGAGCCGATACGGTTCACGCCCGCCACAAAAAAACCGTTCGCGACCGCGTGAGAGCGCAGCGCCACCGCCCAGGCATCGCCACCGGAGGGGAGTGCCGCCGCCCCGACGGCAACAGGACACACGAGGAGTTCCGCCCCTTGCAGGGCGTAGCAGCGCGCGACCTCAGGGAACCAGGCGTCGTGATGGGTTGCCATCGCCACAGCAGCGCCCGCGGCGTCCGGCAGGCCGTACACCGGGAAATCGACGTTCATCGGCTCGATATGGGCGCGCTCGTGCGCCCCGGGCACGTCGGGGACGTGCACCTGGCGGCTGCCACCCACCAGGGCGCCGCCCGGAGCGAACAGGACCGTGGTCGCGTATGCGCGTGCCCGGCGCCGCCGCCCGCCGAAGTCGCCGCGCTCCAGCAGGGAGCCGATGACAAACACCCCATGCTCCCGAGCCAGTTCGGAGAAGAGGCCGCAGGACGGTCCGCCGGGCACACTCTCCAGTGACGCGCCCGCGACGCCCTCGGGGCGGGCGCCGAAGTAGGGGGTGAGGGAGAAGGCAGGCAGGCACAGCAGACGCGCCCCGGCGCGGGCGCCGTCCGCGGCCATGCGCCGGTACTTGCTCTCCATGGCCCCTGCCTCGTAGCCGGCCTGGAGCAGCGCAATGCGAAGACTGCTATCCACCGTCCGGACGCCCCCTCCCCTCGCGCTGCTCCGCGACCCAGGCATCGATCAACTGCCGGGAGAGCGACAAAGGCCCGGGCAGTTCGGGCAGATCGTCCACGGTGAACCAGCGGGCATCATCGAGTTCCGCCTCGTCCAGGGCGAACGGCAGCGAGGGGTCAGGGCAGCGGGCGGTGAAGCCGATCATGACCTGGTGCGGAAACGGCCACGGCTGGCTCCCCCGGTACGCGATCTCGGTGACCGGCAGCCCGACCTCCTCTTCGGCCTCACGGGCGACGCACCCTTCCAGCGACTCGCCCGGCTCCACGAAGCCCGCGAGGATGCTGTAGCGGTCCCCCCAGCCCGGCTTGTGGCAGAGCAGGATGCGCCCGGCGCCGTCGTGTACCAGGATCAGCACGGCGGGACTTACCGGCGGGTAGTGCGAGTAGCCACACGCGGGGCAGCGACGCGCCCAGGTGTTCTCGCCTGCGTCCTCCGTCGCCTGCCCGCAGCGCGGGCAGAACCGGCTAATGGTGCGCCAGTGGAGCATCTGCCCGGCGTATCCCGCCAGCGCGTACTCGTCGTCGCTCACGCGCCCGTACAGCGAGCGCAGGCCGACCGGGGTCAGCACGCCGTCGTTATCTGGGGATGCGGGGTAGGCCAGACACGGCACTCCGCCGAGCGTCCCCAGGTACAGCGCGCCGTCCGGCGCCGCAGCGGACTCCGCGCGCAGCAGGGCGAGGTCACCGCCCTCCTCGCGCATGAGCAGGTCGCCGCTGCGAATCGGCAGGTGGATGGCCTCACCGGGCGCGGCGACCGCCGGCGGGTACGCGCGCACAAACCCGGCGCGGGCGGGGATATCGTTGGTCTCAGGCATTTGCCTCAGGTTCGGCGCAACGGGGAAAGAGACCTTTTTGACGGAGGACCCTCACCCCCCGCCCCTCTCCCGCCGCGGTAGAGGGGTGCCTGGGGCAAGGGCAGTATCCGCTCCCCCACGAGCCCCCGCCAAGCCGATACAGACTCGGTAGCAGGCCCCCCTCTACCGCGGCGGGAGAGGGGCGGGGGGGGAGGGCGCCCGCCCCTACAGCCCCACATCCACACAGCGGACGCGCACCGCCGTGCGCTTGCCGTCCCGCAGGACGGTGAAGGTCGCGGTCTGCCCCACGTCGTAGTTCAGGCGGTACCAGGCGTGGAACTGACGGGGCGACATCGCGGGGAGCGGCGGCTTGCCCTCGGCGCCCAGGATCACATCCTCCAGACGGAAGTCCCCGCGTGCCTCGGACCACTTCTCCCCCTCGAAGAGGGAGACCACCCGCAGCGCCAGACGCTCCGGGGCGATTCCGATAGCCCGCTTCTCGTCCGGCGTCAACTCCTTCTCCCAGATCGCGAGGATGGGCGGGACAGCCCCCTGGGATGACCGCCAGGAGATATCCTCGCTCCGTCTCCACCCGGCCGGCAGGCTAAGGGCCGCCTCGCGCTCCTGCCCGTCGCGCCGCAGACGCAGCGCAATCCTCCCCGGGTCCGGTACCGGGTCAAGCGCGTGCTGCAAATCGGCGGCGGAGAGGACGGGAGCGCTACCCGCGCTCACGAGCGAGTCGCCCGGCTGAACACCTGCCTTTGCCGCGGGGGACCCGGGCTGGACCGCGGCCACCACATCCTCGCGGTCTGCCCGAAGCGTCAGGCCAACGCTCTCCGGGGGCGGGTACCGAAACAGTTTCGCCTTCGCGAACATCCCCCGGGCGCGGTCCTGCGCCACCGCTGCGTCCGCAGCGTAGTGGCAGTGGTAGCAGGGCTCCCCGGCCCGGCGCGACCGGGCAAAGTCCGGGTACAGGTCGGTGATCGTAGCGGCAGGCGTTTCTTCTGTCCTACGAGCGGGCGGGGGCGTCCTGTGGAAACGCTCCGCGGCGGCGCGCAGCGTGTGCGCGAACCCGGCCGGGGAAACGTGTGCGGACGGGGACTTGCCGCCAGGTGCGCTGTAGCGGGCGAGAACCGCCTCGGTGCGCGGATCGAGGACGAGCGCGGCGAATGTCAGGTCGTAGTCGAACCGGAACGTGTTCAGGTCCACGCCCTTCAAGGACGTCAGGCGCACGGGCACAAACTCGCGCCGGAGCAGGTCCGCGAGGGCAGAATCGGCGGTACTCTCTCCAGGTTCCAGGGTGGGCACCTTGCCGCGCACGGGACACTGGAAGACGACCAGCAGCGGCTTGCCGGCCTCCTGCGCCTCGCGCTGCGCGGCAGCGTAGTCGGCGCGCCACGCAATGCCTGAGGGCGTTTGGGCAAGGCTCGGCGAGAATGCCAGCACGAGCAGCGGCAGAGCCGCAATCAGAGGAAGCGCGGAGCGGGAGCGAAGTGTCACGCCCTCATTCTATTCCACCCTGGAGTCGGTGTCACGACCGGTGATGCCGCGCTCGGCGAGAAGGCGCCGGATGAAGTCTGCGGTCAGCGGGTCGTGCTCTGGCCGCCGGTAGCACGCCTCGACCGCATCAATGATGACCGGGAGCAGTGGACCGCGCACCAGCGAGTATGCGCAGGCATTATAGTAGTTGCACCACTGGCGCAGCGCGACCAGGCGGACCATCTCCGCTTCGGTCTCCTCGTCGTCCGTCTCACTCTCCGAAGCGAAGCCGGGGAGGGTCATGGGCGCGAACATCTCCTGCACCCGAATCACCGCGTTGATGTCGTCGGTCAGCCCCAGGATGCCGGTATCGCCCATGACCCGCTTCTGCGCCAGATCGCTGTCGGGCGAGGCGGCGAGCCCTTCGGCGGCGGTCGCCGCGTAGTGGGTCACCGCTTCCCGGGCCAGCAGAGAGGCGTAGGCCGGGAAGTCGCGCTCCTTCAGGGCGGCGCGGGCGTCGTCCTGCTCGGCCAGAAACTCGTCCATCAGGTCGGCCAGTACGGCGTCGATGAAGTCGTCCTCCAGCCCCAGGTACGCCGAAACCACCGCGATGGCGACCTTGCGGTATGTCAGCACGTCGAACAGCGTCGTCGCGCGCGGCAGCCCTTCGTCGCCGGTATCGGCGCCCGCCCTGCCAGTTCCCTGCTCGTCTTCCTCGTCCACGCGGCTATTGTACCCCTCCGCCCTCCGCGTTTCGTCGGGAATACCAGGGCGGTAAGGGAATACCAGGGGCGCCCCGTCACGCGCGTGGGCAAGCGCCCGCTCGCAACGGCAGGAAGGGAAAACGACCATGCCACAGGGAGACAAGTCCGCGTACACGGACAAGCAGAAGCGGATGGCGAAGCACATCGAGGAGAGCTACGAGGAGCGTGGCAAGTCCGAGGAGGACGCCGAGCGCATCGCCTGGGCCACGGTGAACAAAGAGACCGGCGGCGGCAAAAAGAAAGGCCACGACGGCGGCAGCAAAGGCCACTCGGGGAAGTAACCGGCGTTCGGAACCGGTTCTGATTCGGACGCCAGGTAAGCGGCGGGCCATGTGGTGCAGTTGTGTGGGCACGGTCGCATGGAGCCGCGCGGGTAGCCGCGCCCCGGTCCCGGATTGTTGCCGTCGTCCCGTTGTTTCCGTGGACTGAAGTCCCGGCTTCTGTGATTCAAGCCCGCCTACGCGGGCTGCATC
>CALEKU010000194.1 GCA_937902745.1 uncultured Armatimonadota bacterium | reverse complement strand
GCGCATCCTCCACCTTGACGATGCGGTCGCCCTTGCGCAGTCCCGCTTTCGCGGCGGGGGACTTTGCCTGGACATTGCGAACGACGAGCGCGGACCCGTCCGGCTCGAGAAGCCAGCCGTAGCGAAACAGGAGGAAGGGGTCTGAAAAGCTCGTATTCGGACGCAGGTACAGGCGGCGTGCCGGATAGTCCACCACAGCGTGCAGCCGACTCAACAGCGCGCCGCCGATCAGGCCGTCGATCCCCATCTTCGCCGCACCGGGGGGATCGGGCGAGCCGGCCAGTACGACCAGCGGTTCGCGGAAGGTATGCTCGCCCAAGGAAAAGGAGTTCAGGCGCGCGATCCCGTCCGGGGATTGTTTTCCGCCGAGGCCGACGCCTCCGAGGCCCGAATGGGACGGGAGCAGAGACCGCGTGTCCTTCCGGACCGGGTAACGGCGAAAGAACGCCTGGTTGAGAAACACCGAGGCATTGAAGCCGGTATCGAGCAAGAACGTGCCAACATACCCCTGCTTCTCTTTTCCGATTCCGACCGATGCCCGGACCAGTGGCATGCGCTCCCCCACCAGAGTCAGCGGGAGGGACGCGGCGTCGGCGGGTGGGGGGTAGGTCCCCGGTTCATAGAGGTTCAGAACGTTCTTCTCGCGGTCGATCTCCACCGTGTAGCGCGCGAACAGCTCATAACCCAGAATCCCGGAGATGCCCGGGGCGGGCATCATGTCACGGATCGGACCGAGGGGGGCGACGGTCGCCTGCTGCGCTTTCAGCGTGACACCGGTTCCCAGGTGAAGGGAGATTTCTCCGGTACGGCGTGCGGAGAAGGCCCCGCCGCTGCCCTGGGCGGAAATCTCCTTCCCGGGGGCAAGGTCCAGTGCCTTCGCGGTCTGCTCGTCCAGGAAGACGCTGGCCGCTCCCGTGTCAACGGCAAAAAGGTATGGCCCTTTCGCGTTGACGTACGCCCACACCACGAGGAGAGGAGTGCCCTGGGCGAGGGGAACTGTCGCCACCGGGTTCGCTGCCTTCGGAGCGGCCGGAGCGGATTGAGGAGGCGTGGCAATATCCTGTGCCAGTGCGGCGGCGGTACCGTCTGCTGCTGCTGGCTGCCCGGGGGCAGCCAGCAGCAGCAGAAGCGCCAGGGAGGAGGCGGGGAAGCGGCCGGGCGCGGTCACTCTGCGCGCAGGCCGAGAGCCTGTAGCCACTCGCGCTGTTTGGCGGCGCGGGCGGCGGGGTCGTGGGGCAGGGCGATGGGGCGGCCCCGGCAGTCGAAGATCAGGCCGACGGTGCCGCCCTCCACGGTGAAGGTGGCGGGCTTGCCCTTGCCCGCGCCGACGTCGAAGTGGCGCGCGGGCTGGACCTCGACGGTGGCTTTTTCCTCCAGGCCGAGCGGCAGGAGGCGTATCTGGCCGAAGGGGACGCTGACCGATTCGCCGTTTACCGTGGCGGTGAGGCAGGGTTCGCCGTCGCGGCCGTGGCCAAGGGGGGCGATGCAGTCGGCGAGGCGGATCAGGCAGTCGCGCTCGAAGACCTGGGTGGCCGCCTCGGGCAGGATGGTGGAGAGGACGCCCAGCTGGGGCATCATGAAGATGCTGTCCTTGGCGAGGGTGGTCAGCAGCTCGGGTGCGTAGGCGTCCATGAGCATCAGGGCGGTCTGCGCCATCTCCGGGGCGTGGGCGAGCACGCCGCCGGAGCCGATGATCATGTCCAGCGAGCGCATGTCTACCAGGGTCTTGCCGCCGGCCGTCTGGTCGAAGATCTCGCCGATATCGCGCTGCGTCTGGACCCCCACCATCTCGCGGGCGAGCGACTTGTGGTGCTCGAACGCCAGGCGCAGGGCTTCGCGCGCCGCCGCCTGCTCGATCTGGAGGTCGTGCAGATCCTGAGGGATGGTGGTGGGGCGGATCATCTTGTTGCGCATCTGGTTGCGCACGTAGGCATCGTCCGCGGTGAAGGGGAGCCAACGGTGGATGTTCTCCAGGCCGGCCTCGGTGAGGACGTTGCAGATGGAGTAGGACATGCCGAGGTTGGCCGAGACGGTGCGGTTGTAGATGCCGCCGAAGACGGAGAAGACGTCCGTGGTCGCCCCGCCGATGTCCACACCCAGGATGTTGATGCCGCGCTCTCGGGCGACGGTCTCCATGATCTTGCCCACGGCGAGCGGGGTAGACATGATGTCAGAGCTGGTCCACGTCGTCAGCTTGGCGTAGCCGGGCGCCTGCTGCATAACGTGTTCCAGGAATAGCTCATGGATGGCCTCGCGAGCGGGCGGCAGGTTCTCCTGCGCCAGGGTGGGGCGCAGGTTGTCCACGATGCGGACATCTACCACGGAATCCAGGGTTTCGTGGACGGTCTCACGCATCAGCGTGCTCCCGGCGTAGATGACCGGCAGCTTGAGGCCGATTCCGAGACGCGGCCGGGGGTCCGCGCTGCGGATCAGCTCCGCGATCTCCTGCACCTGGGGGATGACGGTGCCTTCGTCGGTGCCGCCGCTCATCAGGATCATGTCGGGGCGGAGCTGCCGGATGCGCTCGACCTTTTCAAAGTCCTTGCGGCCGTCGTTGATGGCGACCACGTCCATGATGATGGCTCCGGCGCCGAGCGCGGCACGCTGGGCGGACTCGGCGGACATCTCGCGGGCAACCCCGGCCACGGTCATCTGGAGGCCGCCGCCTGCGGACGAGGTGGAGAGGTACAGATCTACCCCGGTCTTCGCATCGCTCGCCGGGGTGATGATCCGGCCGTCGGGGGCGATCAGCGACTTCCCTGTGAGCTCTTCCAACTCCCGGGCGGCGTTGGTAACGCCGACGGTGACATCGTCGAAGGGCGCTTCGACGGTGGTAGGGGCTTCTCCGCGGCTCACCAGGCGGTACTCGCCGCTGGGTTGACGCTCAATCAGAATGGCTTTGGTGGTGGTGGACCCGCAGTCCGTAGCGAGGATGGAGACGACATCCGGTTGGGGCATGGTGCGGGCATTTTAGCACGGGGAAGGGGGCGGGCGCAATCGCCTCGCCCCCGGGGTCAAACGAGAACGCCCCGGGCGCCGCGCGGCGCCCGGGGCGTTGGGCTCGGGACTAATCGAGCAGTTCGTAGCGGGTATTGCGCACGCGGGGCTCGTAGCCAGCGTCAGTGATAAGTCGCTCCATCTCCTCGATGGGGACGGCGAAGACGCAGCCCGCGGCCGAGACGACGTTCTCCTCCATCATGGTGGAGCCGAAGTCGTCCACGCCGTAGCGGAGGGAGATCTGGCCGATCTTCGGGCCCTGGGTGACCCAGGACGCCTGGATGTGCGGGAAGTTATCGAGCACGATGCGGGAGATGGCGATGGTGCGCAGGTAGTCGAAGCCGCTGGCACGGATGCCGCCGAGTTCGGTGCCGTCCGGCTGGTAGTTCCAGGCGATGAAGGCACGGAAGTGGGCGGGATACTGCTCCAGCGACTCTTCCTGGAGGTCGCGCAGCTTCAGGAGGTGCTCTACACGGTCCTCGAACGTGTCGATGGAGCCGTACATCATGGTGGCGGACGTGTGCAGGCCGACCTTGTGCGCGACGCGCATGCAGTCCAGCCACTCGTCCGCGGTGTCCTTGTAGGGCGAGATGAAGTCGCGGACCCGGTCTACCAGGATCTCTGCGCCGCCGCCGGGGACGGAGTGCAGGCCCGCGTTCTTCAGGCGGGTCAGCGTCTCTTCCATGCTCAGACGGCTGATGTTCTTAATGTAAATCAGTTCGGCGGGCGAGAACGCGTGCAGGATGACGCTGGGGAACCGCTCCATGATCGAGGAGAGCAGGTCTTCGTACCACTCGATCTTGAGCTTCGGGTTCAGGCCGCCCTGCATCAGAATCTCCACGCCGCCGACCGCCACCATCTCCTCGATCTTGCGGAAGATGGTCTCCTTCGGCAGGACGTAGCCGCCGTCCTGGTTCGGGGTGCGGTAGAAGTTGCAGAACTTGCAGCGCACCCAGCAGACGTTGGTGTAGTTGATGTTGCGCCCGATGACGTACGTGACGGTGCGGCCGGGGTTCTTCTTCTGGCGCACAAAGTCCGCGAGGAGCGCGAGGTCGTTCAGATTCGGGTGGTGGAACAGGCGCAGGGCGTCCTCGCCGGAAAGGCGCTCGCCCGCGAACACCTTGTCGGCGATGTCGCCGATGTC
Organism: uncultured Armatimonadota bacterium; assembly: GCA_937902745.1. Taxonomy (GTDB): domain Bacteria; phylum Armatimonadota; class Armatimonadia; order Armatimonadales; family Armatimonadaceae; genus CALEKU01. The sequence continues at coordinate 6,501 of CALEKU010000194.1, read as the reverse complement.
GGACTCGGGACCGCGCCGGGTCCGGGTGAGGGTGGGGAGGAAATCCTCCTCCGTGGTCGCCGCTGTGGTGAGGGTGCCCCTGGCCATAACGTCACTGCTTCCGTTCTGTATCGTGGCGAAACGCGGGTCCGCACGGCGGCACGGGGCCGGGTTCGTGCGAACTTTCACAATGTCCCGTACGCAGTGTACTGCCGCGGAGAAGGGGTGTCAAGCGAACGCCGTGGCGGCGGCGCTCACAGCAGAGCGACCCAGGGAGGCGGGGGCGGGACGGCGTTAATCTCCAGCACCGCGGTGGTTCCCCCCGGGCCGGTCAGGAGGTACAGCGTGTCGCACATGCGCAGCGACAGGAAGAAACCGTAGCCCATGGTCCCGCTGGTGGTGTAGCCCCGGACCAGGGTAGCGCGGTGGATGTTGTGCAGCGGGATGCCCTCTCCGGAGTCGCGTACCCAGACCTGGACCCGCCCGCCGCCCGCGCGCACCTCGCCGGTGCCGTTGCGGGCATGCATCACGGCGTTCATTCCGGTTTCGCCCACGGCTACCACAAAGTCCTGCCATCGCTCCTCGGAGACGCCCTGGCCGACCGCTGCGTCTTCGGCGCGCAGGCGGAGCGTGCGCAGGTTCGCCTCATCCAGCGGGATCGGGAGCAGGAACTCATCCAGAGGCGCCGGCAGGTCGGCAATGGTGTCGCACAGGCGCAGACGGCCTTCGGTGGCCGTCAGGAGTACGTCCTTCAGGAACTCCCACTGCTGGTCGGCGGCGCGCTCCAGGTCGGTTAGCAGGCGTGCCTTCTCCACCTCGGACGCACGAATTGCGGTGACGTCGGTCTGGACGCCGATGTAGTGGGTCACCGCCCCTTCTGCATCCCGCACGGGCGACAGATTCAGGTCGTTCCAGAAGGGCGTACCGTCCTTGCGGTAGTTCTTGAGTACGGCGTTGCACTCGACCCCGGCCTCAAGCGCCGCGCGGATCTGCCGGACGGTGTTCGGGTCTGTGTCCGGCCCCTGGAGGAAGCGGCAGTTCCGCCCCATGACCTCCGTCGCGCTATAGCCGGTCAGCCGCTCAAAGGCAGGGTTGCAGTACAGGATGGGGTAGTCCGCGCGGCGGGCGTCCGCGATCACGATGCCGGTTCCCACGGCCTCGACGGCGCGCTCCAGAAGTCGCTGGGTTTCTTGCATGCTCGAACGCTTGCCCGACCGCCCGGTGGAGAAGAACGAAGCCGACGGCTCTCGGGGCGGAACGGACGGTCCGACGCGCGGGTGCGCCGCTTCGTGCGGAGCCACGCTGTCCTTCTTGGTCGAAATTGTGTGCATCGCTTACGGCTTCCGCCCGGTGGGGGCAGTAACGGGTCACCGCCGAGTTAATTGTAGCCGGAGTTACCGAGTTCTAAGCCACGTCGCCGCGGGCGGCCTCCGGCGGGCGCGGCCGGGGGCGCTCCTTGACCGCCGCGGACCCCGGCACTATAATCGGGACATGGGCGCCTCACCCTTAGGACAAACGATAGACCTGTCAGGTTTCTCACAGGTCGCCCCGCCGCCGGAAGGACTTTCCGTGGCCCTGAAGGAGTGGTCGGTGGCCGTGCGCGCGCTGCGCGAAGGACGCCAGATCCTGCTGCTGCGCAAGGGCGGGGTCCGCGAGGCCGAGGGCGAGTTTACCGTGGACGCCCGCGATGTGCTGCTGTTCCCGACCTACGAGCACCAGGAGGAGCAGCCGGACGCGCTCCAGCCGTGCTACGGAGCGTGGCGAGAGGAGGAGGCGCAGCGGCGTCCCGCGGGCGAGAACGTCCGCATTGAGGCGTGGGCGCGGATCACGGACATCTTCCTGGTGCGCGACTTCGACGCCCTGTTCACCTTCCCCAGCCAGCACATCTTCTCGGATTCGTTCCTGCGGTTTCGCGTGGAGAATGAGCCGCAGAAGCCCCTGTACTGCCTCCTGCTGCGCGCCTATAATCTGGCGGCGCCTGTGACCGTGCCTATGGAGCCGGACTACTACGGATGCCGCTCGTGGATCTCGCTCCGGCAGTCCGTGTCGCTGGCGGACTCGACTCCGGCGCTCTCTGACCACACGTACGCGGAGCGGGTGCGCGTGACCCGGCGCATCCTGACGGGAATCGGGTAAAACATCGGTATCACCACACGACAGGAGTTCTACCGATGCCGCTGACGCCGCTGCCGGAGGGGTTTGCACTGACCTACCTCGGGCACTCGACGGTCCTCTTCCGCACGCCGAAGGGCGCGCGCGTCCTGATTGACGCGTTCGTAAGTTCGTGCCCAACCTGCCCCCTTCGGAACGAGGACATCGGCGACATAGATCTCTTCCTCGTCACGCACGGGCACGACGACCACATCGCGGACGCGCTCCCGATTGCTCAGTCCGGCAACTTCCCGATTGTACTGGTGCCGGAGATCGCTGCCTACTTCGGGCGCAAGGGCGTGGCGCCGGAGCGCCTGCTGGCGTCGAACAAGGGCGGGACGCTCGTCTTTGATGACCTGGGCGTTTCGGTCACGTTGACGCACGCCGACCACACCTCCAGCATTACGGACGGGGATCAGGTGCTCTATGGCGGTGAGCCGGTGGGGTTCATGATTACCCTGCACGGCGAGGAGCCGTACACCTTCTACCACGCGGGCGACACGGCGATCTTCGGCGATATGAACCTGCTGTCCGACCTGTATCAGCCGAGTCTTGCCCTGTTGCCGATCGGCGACCGGTTTACGATGGGGCCGATTGAGGCGGCGAAGGCGAGCGAGTTGCTGGCCAGCGTGGAGGCGGTAATCCCCATTCACTATGGGACGTTCCCGCTGCTCACCGGGACGCCCGACGCTTACCGCGAGGCGCTGAACCATGTGGAGGCGACCGTCCAGGTGATCGAGATGAAGCCCGGGGAGACGCGGGAGGACTGGTGACGCGCGGAAAGCGAGGCGGCGGCATGGGAAGCGACGATCTCACTCCGGCAGGCCCGGGGGAGGAGCGGGAGACGGTCCTCGACGTTGGCGACCTTGCGCTGCTGATGGAGGCGGAGGAGTACCGCCTGATGGGCCAGGACCGGCAGGAGGCCGGCGACGTGGACGACGCCGCGGCGTACTACCAGATGTCGCTGGACCTCTACCCCACGGCCGAGGCGTATGTGGCGCTCGGCTGGGTGCGCGGGACGCGCGGGGAGTGGGAGGCCGCCATTGCCGAGTGTCGGAAGGCGGTCGCCCTGGACCCCGACCTGGGGAACGCCTACAACGACATCGGCGTGTACCTGGAGCGCCTGGGGCGCCGCGACGAAGCGCTGGAGTGGCTGGACCGGGCCCTGGCCGCGCCGATAAACGACTGCCGCCACTATCCCTGGTACCACCGGGGGCGCATCCTGGAGCAGAAGGGGCGCTTCGCGGAGGCGCGGGATGCGTTCGCGCGCGCCCTGGAGATCGAACCGGGCTGGGAGCCGGCGCGGACGGCCTACCGGCGGGCGGTGGCGTGGCTCAATTGAGGGGACAGGGGGAGGAGCGTACGTGCGCGTTTGCTTGATTACCGGGGCAAGCCGCGGCATCGGCCGCGCGACGGCCCTGGCCCTGCATGAGGCCGGGTGGCGTCTCGCGGTGATGGCGCGCACGCGCGACCCGCTGGTGGAGTTGGTGCGCGCCACCGACTGCGAGCACCTGGCGCTGCAGGGCGACGTCACGAGCGAGGCGGATGCCGCCCGCGCCGTGGCGGAGACGGTGGGGAACTTCGGCCGTCTGGATGCGCTGGTCTGCGCGGCGGGAGTCGGCGCGTTTGGCCCGACGGTCGAGGTCTCTCGGGAGGAGTGGGACCGGCAGATCGGGGCAAACCTGACCGGGACGTTCCTGGCGTGCCGGGAGGCGCTGAAGGTGATGCTGCCCCGCGGCGAGGGACACATCGTCAATGTCCTTTCGGTCGCCTCGCGGGTGGCGTTCCCGAACTCCGCGGCGTACGTCGCGAGCAAGTGGGGGGCGTACGGCCTCACCAAGTCGCTGGCGGAGGAGGTGCGGCGGCAGGGGGTGCGGGTAACCGCGCTCCTGCCTGGCTCGGTGGACACGCCGTTCTGGGATGCCATCGGAGGGCCGCCGCGCGAGGACATGCTGCGGCCGGAGTCGGTGGCTGCCGCGGTGCGGTACGCCCTGGAGGCGCCGCCGGATGCGAGCGTGGACGAGGTCCACCTGATGCCGCCGAAGGGGGTGCTTTGATGGGAGGTTCGGGCGTCTGCGCGGTGGTCGGGGTAGGGCCGGGCATCGGGCTGGCGGTCGCCCGCCGCTTCGCCCGCGAGGGTTTTGCGGTGGCGCTCGTGGCGCGCCGGCCGGAGGCGCTGGCGGAGTACGCGGAGGCGGTGCGGGAGGCGGGCGCGCCGCGGGTGGTCACCGCCCCCGCAGACGCCGGCTCGGCGGGTTCGCTCGCGGAGGCGTTCGATCACGTCCGGGCGCAGGTGGGGAACCCGACCGTACTCGTTTACAATCCCGCCGCGCTGCACCCCGGGCCGCCGTCGCAACTGGACCCGGCCGACTTTGTGGCCGACCTGCGGGTGAATGCCGCCGGGGCGCTGGCGTGTGCGCAGGAGGTGCTCCCGGCAATGCGCGAGCGTGGGCAGGGGACTCTCCTGTTCACGGGGGGCGGACTGGCGCTGCACCCGGCCGCGGCGTACGCCTCGCTCTCGGTGGGAAAGGCGGCGCTTCGCGCGCTTGTCCTGACTCTGGCGGAGGAGCTGGCGCCGGAGGGCATCCACGTCGCCACGGTCACGGTCGCCGGCTTCGTGCAGCCGGGTACCCGGTTCGACCCGGACGCCATCGCCGAGACGTACTGGCAACTGCACACCCAGCCCCGGGACGCCTGGGAGCGCGAGGTGGTCTTTTCGTAGGCGGTTCTACAGCGTGTAGAGGTCTACGTCGTCGCGCAGGCCGTTGCGGACCAGGAGGCGGTCGCGCCAGTGGGTGCCGGACTCCAGAATGGCCTGGAGGAAGTTCGGCTGGACCCAATGGTACGCGTCAAATCATCAAAGATGACTGTTTGCAGACCTGCGGCACGAATGCTGCAGCACACGACAGAATAGAGTTCGAGGCGAAATACGAATGATTAGCACGTGGTCACTCCAAAACTTCAAATCTGTTTACAAGGAACCGTCCCTTCGTATGGCTCCACTTACTATCTTCGCTGGAGCTAATAGTTCTGGGAAGAGTACAGTAATTCAGAGCATCCTATTAACAGCCCAGACATTGCAAAGTGCTGTCGTGGCACGACCAATTGTTTTAAACGGTCATATAGTACGATTAGGCGCTTACGACGACATTGTTTCTGATGGGGAAAAAAACAGCCATATTCAGATTGGGTTTAGCTTGTCACCGGATTCTGACAACTATGTATCTTTACTTCAGGCTTCATCGAGATCGAATTACTACCGATTATCACCAAGTAATACCCGGTACATACGTTCATTGACGTGCAAGTTCGCCTTTTCAGCCGCAGGGGGAGATGAAGATCAAAAAAGCCTGCAACTTCAACCACGTATCGAGAATTGTTCAGTAGAGATAACAGCTCAACGGCAAGTCCGCATACCAACTACTTCGGGTGTGCAAGCAACACTCCAAGATCAATCTTTCGATATTGAGGTCGTCCGTAGCAACAAGAACTATGAGGACCGGCTTCGAGATTTAGGATTGGACATGACGGTTGAAGAAGACGCATTGACAGAAGCATTAGCGTATGAAGTCCCTAAGTGTACAAGGTTACCATTTATTCGGCGTAGCGTAGGTGCAACTCCGTCGCAAAAACCTTCAGGGGCTCTCTTGAATCACTTTTTGCCGGGGAGATTATGTGTGTCTTATGATTCGGTAGGTGAGCAGATTAAACGGATGGTTGAGTTTATTGTGTCTTCACCAGTGTTCCGCAGTGTCGATTTTGATGCCGATGATCAATGGTTGTTTAATGACAAGGTCAAGACTCTTTTTATCGGTGCCGTGCAGGAGCTACTCCATACCATACGACCCAAATTGTCGCTGACAAGATGCAAACGTGTTGATAAGGCAGTTGCATCCGTTACGCAAACATTTTCTCCTGAGACTGTTCGTCATTTTACCGCCAGTCTTCTTGATGATCACAAGCGCCTATTTAGCCATATAATGGCTGAGAAGTCTGCAGATATTCAAAAAATACTTAAATCCGAACGCCCGCCGTTGCATACAGTTGCATATGTCCCACTCCCCGAACTTGGGGAGATGGGCGTAAGCTATATTCAGGCATTTTTTACGCAACGAGTCAAATATCTGGGGCCGTTGCGTGATGAACCAAAGCCTGTGTACCCACTCGCAGGAGCTTCTGATTCCAGAGATGTTGGATTTAAAGGCGAGTACACTGCGGCAGTACTTGAGGTTCATTGGAACACGTTTGTTACTTACATCCCAAGTAGTGAGTTCGCGGGTGGTGCCGCGTCACACCGACCCGTATCTGTGCCATTAGGGGCTTTGTTGCATGAATAGGGGATAAAGTCACGGAGGCGGGCAGGCTTTAGAA
>CALEKU010000193.1 GCA_937902745.1 uncultured Armatimonadota bacterium | reverse complement strand
AAGAGCAGCACCTTGCCGCCGGAGAGGGAGATTGCCCCTTCGGAGCCGTAGGCGACCGGGTTCGCCGTCGCGTAGCTGGTAGGCTGCACCCAGGACGCCTCGGCGACACCGAAGGCGTGCGGGTACTGCATGGCGATGATCGCGGCGTCGTCCGGGAGCGGGTAGTCCTTCGCCAGGACGCCGCGCAGGCCGGTCACCTTCTCGGGCCGGCCCAGGAAGCGGGCGCACATGGCCGCGCCGTAGCAGCAGTAGTCCATCAGAGCGCCCGCGCCGTTCTTCTCAGCGTCGTAGAGCCAGCCCCAGAAGTAGGGGGAGCAGCCCAACTCCTTCGGGCCGTTGTGCGCGGAGCGGTACTTGAAGTAGCGCACCGTCCCGATGTCCCCCGCGAGGATGCGCCGCTCCATCTCCTGAAAGGCGGGGCTCCAGGCGGTAGGCCAGTTCACCGCCAGAAGGGTGCCTGCGGCCGCGGCGGCGTCCGCCATCCGCTTCGCCTGGGCATAGGTGGCCGCCATCGGCTTCTCCACCAGAACGTGGATGCCGCGAGCGGCGCACGCCTCGGCCACCTCGGCATGCACGCTGTTTTCGGAGGCGCACTGAACCACATCGAGAGAATCGCCCTCGGCGTCCAGCATCGCCTGCCACGAGTCGTAGAGGCGGACGCCCTCGCCCGCTGTCGCCGCCACCTTCTCCCGCAGCGGCGCGTTCACGTCGCCCGCCGCCACCACCTCAACATTCGGGAGGGCCGCCCAGTGACGCAACTCCCCCCAGACATGGTCGTGGACCAGCGAAGCGATGGCCACGCGATAGGTCTTCATGAAAACTCCTGAGAATCCGTCGTTCGGGTGCAGGTTCCGCCCGGGCGGGGCGGTTTCCTGCCTTCCGATGGGGCGCTGCCCTGTGGTTTCGTGTCAAGAATAGCCGGCCGGGGACCGATAACGTAAGCGGTCGGACAGGACGGGGACGCAGAGTTCTTACCTCAGAACTCCCCGGATTTCGGGCACAACACCAGATATTGACGGATCACACGATGCGGCGGGAGGCGGCAGCAGGCAACATGGCACAGCAGCAGCGCACCGGGCTGAAGCTCATCAAGGACAACCCCTCTCTCTGGAACAAGGTCACGGGCGCCCTCCGCGCCAGTGCCTGGGTGCGGTCAGGGAATCCGCCTATCGGGGCGGACAAGGCGCACGTTTATGCCGCGGCGCTGGCGGGCGGTACGGTCATGGGAGACACCCGCCGCCGCATCGCGCTCGCCCTGCTCTGGTGTGACGCCGACGCGGGGCAGTACGCGGACACGCGTATCGACTGGTACCGGGAAGCGTTCTCGGCGTTTCCTGATGACGAGCGCTGCGCCTTCTTCATGGCCGTGCTCGCCGTGCTGGACCGCGTGCCCGAACCCGACCTGGTAGACGACATCTTCGCCTCTGTCCTGCACCCCGATTGGCAGGATTCCCCCCTGTGGCGCGAGACCGGACTGCGCCGGGACGAGATCGCCCGGGGCCTTGCGCTGCGCTACGTCGCCCAGTCCGACATTCGGTCGCCGGAGCGCCTGGCGTTCGTGGAGTCGGTGTTCGACGGCCTGCCCGAGGGCAACCGCGACCGCCTGGAGATGGCGCGCTACCTCTGCCGGGCGTACCGCGCGGCGGGGCGGACCGATGAGAAAGCGTTGCGGGCGTACGCAGTCCTCTTCAATGAGGATGGCGGGAGCAACGAGGAGAACGACGCGCACCTCGCCGCTCTCTACCTCCAGCAGGAGCGGTACGATGCCGGCGCCTGCGCCGTCTTCGGACGCATGGTGCAGCATGCGCTGGGGGCGGGGCGCGAGGACGAGGCGGCGTACTGGACGGTGCGTCAGGCGCACGCCTTCATCGAGATAGGGCGGTTCGATGAGGGGGTCCTTGATGTGCTTCGGAACGCAGCCAGGGCCACCGAGAGCGGCGATGCGACCGGCTTGCTGTACGAGGGGGCGTACCTGTATGCGGTTGGCCGGAGGCGGATGGGGGCTTTGGAAGAGGACGCCGCCTTCCTGGCCCGACTGGAACAGGCAGTGCGCCAGCGCGCGGATGAGTTCTCTGCGCTCTTCTCGCAGCGGCGCTGGGACTGGGGCGTGGTCGTCCGCTCGCTCGCCATCGCCTGGGGGCATCAAGGCCGCATTGATGAAGAAGCGTGCGCGCTCTACAACCGCGCCACCGAACTCTGCCCGGAGGACAGGACCCTGTGGGCGCTGCGCTCACGCGCTCTGGCGGAGACTCGGGACACGAGCGAAGAGGCGGTGCGCGTGTACGAGCGGGCGCGAGCGACCGGTCAGGCGAACGACGCCGTGCTGCTCGCCCTGGCGCGCGCCTACGCGGCGGAGGATCCCGCGCAGCAGAGCGAAGACCGCCGCCGCGAGGCCGTCGCGCTGTGGGAGGACCTGTATCGCCAGGGCATTGCCGAGCCGGAAATGACCGAGCGCCTCGCGCTGGCGTACACCCGGGACGATCGGGTGAACGATGTCGCCCTGTCCCTCTGGGAAAAGGCGGTGGAGGCCGAACCAAAGAACGGTCTGCTGCGCCTGCGCCTGGGGCGCGAGTGGAAACTGCGGGGCGAGATCGAAACCGCCGCCCGGTGGTACCGCGAGGCGGCCCGCCTCCTTCCGCGCGACTTCGAGGCGCAGTATGAGGCGGGACTGCTCCTCAAGGAGCACTACAGCGATTATGCGGGCGCGGCGCGCTTGCTGGTCAAGGCGGTAAAACTGCCCGGCGGCACGGACCACCTGGGGGCTCATTATGCCCTGGGTGAAACACTGGTTTTTCTGGAGAAGCGCTCCGACGCGAAGGCGATCTTCCAGAGGATCATTGATGTCATCGACCGTGAGCACATGCCCACTCTCCTGCATCTGGCGAAGCTGAACCTCCAGTACGAGGCGGAGGGGGTGCGGACCGCGGAGGAGTTGTACCAGAAGGCGCGCGAACTGGACCCCGACCACCCCGAGACCTACCGGAAGATGGCGGACCTGTACCACGAGCGCGGTCAATTCGAGGAGGAGCAAGCGGCTCTGGAGAAGTATCTGAGCCTATCCGATCCCGACCCTCAGAAGTACCGGCAGCTCGCTGACCTCTACATTCGGCGCGGAGATTTCATCCGCGCAGAGGGGGCTCTGCGGCAAATCATCGCTCTGGGGCAGGGAGATAAGCGGCTATACACGCTCCTCGGAGAGGTCATCACGCAGGCGCAGAGCCAGCAGGCCCAGCAAGACGCGGTCGACCGAGAGCGGCCGACACGGGGGCGGTCGCGCGCCGGCTCTCCTTCGGTCTCCCCCGCGCCGGCGACCGAAGACGCAAACGAGGCGGAGTCAGTCTTCCTGGGGGCGGGCGGCGCGGCGCTGGCGGCGTCCTCTCCGGTGGCGCCCGTTCGGCCTCGCGCTGCCTCTCCCTCCCGTCGCCGCATTCCCGGAAGCGGGACCGGAAGGGCATAAGAACCCCGTATGGGGGCTATGGTTTCACCAAGCGATATCCGACTATACCCGTGGACGCGCAGCAGGCATGATTCCTGCACCGGGGGGGCGGGTAGGGAGTTTCAACCCGGGAGTGCCCGGGAAGAATGATGTGCGGTCTGTCGGACCCGTGTGCCACGCGCCGGGGACACGGCAGCCGCTTTTACCTGAAGAAGCACCATCTCCCCCTGGGTTAGGACGACGACGTTCGGCCGGGAAACGTCGAAATCGTTCCTGCATGCGCAGCAACGGAAGGAGAGGCAATGGCCTGGATGGATGAGCCGCGTCGTGAACCGTTCGCCGAATCGGCAGCGGTCACCGCGGACGGAGACGTCGCGCTAATCACACGCCGTTTGAACAGTAACGCTTCCGGAAGCGTCCTGGACCGCTCGGCAGCGGGAGGCACCGGTGGCAAGGCCGATTTTGAAAAGCGCTCCGACTTTGTCGCGGATCACCTCGTCGCAGGGGCGGCGTCGCTGCGGCTTCCGGAATTCCTCACCCGCGCCGACCGCCGCGTTCCGGGCGTTGCCTACCTCATTTTCAAGCGTGTGCTGGATGTCGTAGTGGCCAGTAGCCTTCTGGTACTGCTGTTCCCCCTCCTCCTGCTTGTCGGGCTCGCGATCGTGTTGGAAGACCGTGGGCCGATGCTGTATTATCAAACCCGGGTCGGCAAGAACGGGAAGGAGTTCCGGTTCTACAAGTTCCGGAGCATGGTGCGCAACGCGGACGCGCTGAAGGGGCAGCTGGCCAGTCTCAACGAGTCGGACGGTCCGGCCTTTAAGATGAGGAACGATCCGCGCATCACGCGGGTGGGCCGGTTCCTGCGCCGCTCCTCGGTAGACGAACTCCCGCAGTTGCTGAATGTCCTGCGCGGAGAGATGAGCCTGGTGGGGCCGCGGCCGCACCTGCCGCGCGAGGTGGCCCAGTACACAGAGCGCCAGAAGGGACGCCTGGCGGTACAGCCGGGCCTGCTGTGTCTGCGTGAGGTCCTGGGGCGCTCGAACGTGTCGTTCGAGCAGTGGGTCGAGTGGGACCTGCTCTATATTGAGCACCGGAGCCTGCGGACCGACCTGTGGATTCTGGGACGCACGGTGCCCGCTGTACTGAAGGCGGATGGAGCGTACTGATAGTTTTGAGGCGGGGCGCGCTGCTGTTGCCATAGCGCGCGCCGGAAGCCCTGAAGGAATATCCTGAGGCGCCCGACAATAGAACGTTGCCGGCGCCTATAATAAATACGCGTTTTTGCCGGTGATACGGACGCCCCGCCAGCCGTAATCTGCTTGAAGAGCGGGGGGACCACTGGACGATCGCCCATCCTGGGGAGGTACAGGGTCACGGGATTTTTCAAAGTGGGCCGGCCCTGTTGAGGTCGGCTCGGACTGCGCCGTATCCGCTGTTATCTTTCGCCGCGCGCTGCCTCCTAATCGCCTCCATGAGAGGGCGTCTGGACGGCACGCGACCGAAACCCCTGAGCGCACCGCGTGCGGTCGCAAAGCGACCCACCAGGACTGCCGATGCAAGACCAGATCGAAACGTTTAACGAGTCTACCCCTACTGTCTCGCTGCGCGAATACGGAGACATTCTCCGGCGACGGCGAGCCATCATTTTGCAGACGTTTGTGATCGTTCTGGTCATCGGCGTCCTTTACACCCTGTTCACCGCGCCAACCTACCAGACCAAGGCGCGACTCCTGGTTGAGCCTCAGGGCTCCGGGTTGACGATTAGCAACGGCACCAACCCCCTGGACGAGCTCTTCCGCCTGCGCCAGCAGTACTCCCTGGGCACTCAGATCGAACTGCTGCAGGCGCCGGAACTGCGCAAGAAGGTCGCAGAGCGGACGGGCGCCTCCTCCATGCCGCGTATGACGATCGAGGGCCTGGAAGGGACCACGATCATCAGCATCACCTCTGAGGGCGAAGACCCGGAGTCGGTCGCCGCGGCCCCGAACGTCCTGATGGAGGCCTACATTGAAAAGATTACCAAGGACCGGGGGGGGCAGGTAGGCAAGGCGATTGAGTTTGCGGAGAGCAAGGCAAAGAATGCCAACGAGCGCATGCGGCGCGCGGAAGCGGAACTGCAAAGCTTCAAGCAGAAGAACAACGTCGCAGAACTCGTGGAGAACCGTCGGGCGGCCATCAGTGCGGCGGATCAGGCAAAGGCTCAGTATAGTTCCCTGCTGGCCGCCATTGCGGGTGTGAAAACCCGTATGGCGCGGAGCCAGGAGGAGATTGACCGGCTTGTGCGTTCCGGCAAGGCGACGGTTTCCGATGTGGTGTCCAGCGCAGGGGATCCGCGAGTCCAGGCATTGGAAACGCAGATAAACGGTGTTGAGGCGCAGTTAGTGGGACTGAAGGAGGAGCTGCGGGAATCTAACCCAAAGATGGTCGCCCTCCGAAAACAGCTGCACCGACTGTACGATGATCTGGCGAATGCCCGCAAATCGTTCTTCTCGCGCACCGAGCGAAAGAACCCGATGGTCACCAAGCTTCAGGATAGCCTGATTGACCAGGAGGTCGAACTCAGTGTTCTGAATCAGCAACTTGCTGCCGCCCAGGCTGCTGTCCAGGCTGCTCAGGAGCGCCTGATAAAGTTCCCGTCGTTCGAGATCCGCCTGAGCCAGTTGGAGCGCGAGCGCGACGTGGCGAAGACGGACTACGAGAACTACCGGTCGCGTCTTGCAGACCTGTATCTCAAGCAGCAGACGGAGCCGAAACTGGCCAGCATTCTGGACCGTGCCCAGGTGCCTACATCCCCCATCCGCCCGAAGAAGGCGCAGAACATCATCTTCGCCGGCCTGCTGGGGCTGTTCCTGGGACTGGGTCTGGCGCTGCTGATGGAACTGATCGACGATCGGATGAACAGCGCGGAGGAGGCGGAGCGAGTGCTGCGTCTGCCGACTCTGGGCACCATTCCGCTCATCGAGGAGGAAGGACTGCGCCTTATCCGCGACATCAGTACCTTCTCCCCGCTGATGGAGTCGTACCGGACGCTCCGTACGAACATCAACTTCGCGGCGGTCGGCAACACGGTTAAGAGCCTTCTGGTGACGTCCTCTGTCCCCGCCGAAGGGAAGTCGACCACCTGCGCCAACCTCGCCATGGCTATGGCCATGGATGGGCGCCGCGTCATCATTGTTGACGGTGACCTACGCCGCCCGAGCCAGCATCATCTGTTCAAGATCAACTCGTCGCCGGGGCTGACGGACATTCTGGTTGGGACGCACACCATCGAAGAGGTGATGCAGCCGACCAGCGTGGAGGGGGTTCGCATCATCCCCGCCGGATCGCCGCCGCCCAACCCTGCCGAGCTTCTGGGCTCGGATGCTATGGGAGCGTTCCTGGCGGCGGTGGAGCAGATGGCGGATGTGGTTCTGCTGGACTCACCGCCGACCCTGGCGGTGGCAGACGCCGCGGTACTCTCCTCGCGGACGGACGGAGTGCTCCTGGTAATCTCCTATGGCGAGACCAAGAAGAGCAACACAAAGCAGGCTCGGGAGATGCTGGGCCGTGCCAACGCCCTCGTGCTGGGCACGGTACTGAATCGCCAGGATGCCCCGGGTGGCGGCTACTACTACGGGTACGGCAAATACTACGTGCCCGCAACGGATCCCATTGCTCTGGCGACGCCCCAGAAGAACGGCAACGGGACGCACGAAAACGGAACCGGGGCGGCAGCTACGGAAGTCACCGATCTTGCGCCGGACACGGCGGCCCGCCGCGACGCGGAGTAACCGCATCGGGGTAGGAAGCGAGCGCGACGCATGGTAAGGGACCAGCACATGAAAGTACTTTCTATCAGTACAGGGAACACTCGCCGCTGCATCAAGCAGGTGCGCCGGTTGGCAATAAGCGGAGTTGCAGTGGCACTGGCGATGATCGGTCCAGCCGCCGCAGGACTGGATGGCAACGCTGCATTGGCTGTTGGGCTGCAGGCGCAGCAGGAGCAGGGAGCACCTGCTACGCCTGCCCCGGCGACGACGAGTGCGGAGAACCCCTTTTACCGGATCCAGAAGGAGGATGTCCTGGACATCTTCGTTCTGGAACGGCCGGAGTACAGCAAAACGCAGGAGGTGCTCCCGGACGGGACGATCTCCTACCCACGCCTTGGCCAGTTTAAGGTCGAGGGGATGACGCTCAAGGAGCTGGAACAGCGCATCTTCAAGAAACTGGATGAGGACCTGTTCGTCAACCCGCAGGTGTCGGTATCCGTACGTCAGCGGCGCGTTCGGCAGGTAAGCGTGGTGGGCGACGGGGTACGCGCACCCGGTAAGATGGCGATGCGCGACGGTTGGCGTGTGCTGGACGTGCTTGCAAGCGCGGGCGGGCTGGTGACGAACCGAACGGAGTTTCTGACGGCACGCCTACTGCAGCCAAAAGAGGGGCGCGTTATCCCGATCGATCTGAAGAAGCTCATGGCGAACGATGCCTCGCAGAACCTCCTGCTGGAGGCCGATGACGTACTGACAATCGAGGCAAAGCCGCAGGCGGAGACACAGGTCCAGGTGGTAGGGCAGGTGAATAAGCCCGGCGCCTTTGTATTTCCGGAGGATGCTTCGGTTATCCGGCTGTTGACGGAGGCGGGAGGACCTACCCAGACGGCGAAACTCTCCGAGGCGAGCATTGAGCGCAACGGCGAGACGATAAAGATCGATCTGCGAGAGCCATATCGTACCGGGACGGATCCCAAGGATGTGGTCCTGCAGCCCGGTGATCGACTCGTGATTCCTGAGAACAAGGAATTTTACTACGTGCTGGGCGCTGTAGGGCGCCCTGGAATGCTTCCTTACCCGGACGACCGCAAACTGACGGTTGGGAGCGTTCTGACGGAGTCCGTAGTGGACGTGCGGAATGCTGAGTACAAGAGGACTCAGCTTATGGAGAAGCAGGAGGATGGCACCGCAAAGGTGACCGTCGTCGATGGTGAGAAGTTGCTGGATAAGGCGGACTTCTCTATAGACGCGCCCGTAAAACCAGGCGATGTTGTCTATGTGCCATTCAAGAAGGGCCGTACCAATTTCTGGCAGTATACGGGGTTCTTGAACGCCATACCAAGTATTCGCTGGTTGTTTAACGGACAACTATTCTAATGTAACGCTCCAGGGCGGCCGATACTATAGAGTTCGCTCTCTGGTTGCCGGTTACTGTAGCAGGGCGGGTATGGCCACTGTGTCTGTCTTGAGGAGCAGGGAATAACATTTCCTGCTCCTCCCTACGCGGGCCAGCTGATACTTGGCCGTACGTCCCAGGAGCGCGGGACAGACTGGGCCTGAGGAATTCCTGGGATGGGTGAAATAAGGTGGCGGTAGACGTGCCAGTACAGGCGGTCCACGGGCGAGGATCGCATCCTGAGAATGGCCGGGAACACATCTGCCTCATCGGGCGCTGCGGAACCGAGGGCAAGGGCGGACTGGCCACCTATATGCAAGAACTGGGGAGCGGACTGCGTGACCGGCGGGGCTGGAAGGTCTCCACGGCAGTCCGCTTCCTTGGGAACGGACCGCGTGGATGTGAGTATGCCCTGGCCGATATAACCCTCCCAGAAGCTGCGGCCCTTCCTTTTCCCACGGCCCTTGTACGTCCAAAGGCAATGTACAGGCCGCTGTTGAATCGCTTACTTACCCTGCTTGCCCGCCCTGCGACGCGCCCGCTTGCTCTTCTCCTGTTTCGTGCCGCATACAGAGAGGCGGTTCGTGCTGCCATACCCCAAGATGCCACTTGCGTTCACTATATAGGTACGGGATGGGAACTACTGGGATTTGTTGCGCAGGAAGAGGCAAAGCGCCGTAACATCTCGTTTTCCTGTCTGCCGGCTGTACATCCTGGAGAGTGGGGCGACAGCGAAGTTGACATCTCATTTTATGGAAGGTGCGATGTCGTACTGACGCTGTCGAACTCGGAGAAGGAGTACCTGGCCTCTCGTGGAGTGCCTCCTGAACGGATGCAGGTAGTGCCGCTCGGAGCGGCGTCTGCGCCTCCGCCCGGGGATGGTTTAGCCTTCCGCGCCCGACACGGGATCGGTAACCGCCCGATGATACTGTACGTTGGGCGGCGCCAGCGCTACAAGGGGTACCACTCGCTTGCCGAGGCGATGCCCCGGATACTAGAAGCGGTTCCCGACGCGGTACTCACCTGTATCGGGCCGTGGGGTGAGCCTCCTTATCCGGAAGTGCCAGAGGGCGCTCTCCTGGATCTAGGGCAGGCTACCGATGAGGAGAAGGAGGACGCGCTCGCTGCCTGCGACGTCTTCTGCCTGCCCTCAGTGGGTGAATCCTTTGGCATCGTTTACGTCGAAGCCTGGCGGTATGGCAAGCCCGTCATTGCCGGATCCGCACCTGCCCTCTCCGAACTGATCCAGGATGATGTAAATGGGTACTGTGTGCCGCAGGACCCAGGACGTATTGCGCAGGTGGCTTCCCATCTCCTCCTGAATGCTTCCCTTCGGGAGCGGTTGGGGCAGGCGGGACGGCGGCTTCAGCAGGAGCGCTACACCTGGGAAAAGGTAATAGATGCGTTCGTCGACGTAATACACTCCGTCCGTAGCGGACAAGATGTACCTGCCGCTACGGGAAGCAATGAGCGCCGGCAAGCAGTAAGTAACAATAGCTAAAATGACTCCTTCGGAAACTTCCTCGGAAGCATTGCCTCTTATCAGCGTTGTAGTGCCAACCTATCACCGAAACGATCTGCTCATGCGTTGTCTGGATCGTTTGGCGCCCGGCGTTCAGACGCTTCCGGCCGAGCAATACGAAGTGCTGGTATGTGACGACGGCCGCCAGACGACTGCCCGAGAGATGGTGGCCGAGCGTTATCCGTTCGCTCGGTGGTTCCAGGGACCGGGCAAGGGGCCAGGGCCTAATCGTAACGTTGGCGCCCGGGAAGCCAGGGGAGAGTTTGTCGCCTTCGTTGATGACGACTGTGTGCCCTCTCCCAACTGGCTTGCGGCGTTTGCAGCCGTAGTCAAGCCGGAAGTAGATGTTTACGAAGGACGAACAACGTGCGAGTTAGGCATCCGCAATGCATTAGAAGATTCTCCCTGTAATGAGGTGGGGGGGGCGCTCTGGACATGCAATTTGATGATACGCCGGAGCGCCTTCTGGACACTGGGCGGGTTTGACGAGAACTTTCGCATTCAAGAGGATCTGGATCTCAGGCTCCGGATCGTGCAAACAGGCGTCTCATGTACCTTTGTCCCGGCGGCGGTAGTGGACCATCCTCCTCGGCCTATTCGCTGGGGACGTCAGAATCATAACTTCGACCGCGATCTGGTGGCAGTATGGTTCAAATCGGGGCAAACAGAGTCGATACGAAGACGTCTGTTGCGCTTCGTCTTCAGGGAAAGGTTAGCGCGCTTGCGCCAGTTCCCGCTCTCTGCGGCAACAGTCAAGGCCCTGATCTCGATGGGGGAGGAACTCTGGAACATCACACGCCATGTGGATGCCTGGGAAAGGGAGTTTCGTGAACGTTACGGAGGGCGGGGGGCAGCATATCCGTTCCCGTACCCGCATTTTTGATAGGTGGGTATGAAACGGGATTCTAAAGGCAGCACCATATCCGTTCTGGTACCGACATACCGGCGTGTGGACAACCTACGGGAGTGTCTGAGCGCGCTAGTTCGGCAGTCGCGGCAGCCAGACCAGGTTCTGGTAGTCGTTCGCGACACGGATAAGGAAACTCAGGCGTTCCTGGAAGCCGAGGAGGTGGTACAGCAGGTGCCCGGGCTGTGCGCCGTGCCGGTGTACCGCAGCGGTGTCATCGCTGCCATGCAAGCTGGCCTGGCCGCGTCTACAGGTGATATCGTCGCTCTTACAGACGATGACGCCAAGCCGCGCCCCGATTGGCTGGCGCGGATTTTAGATCACTTCTCGGCGGACGAAAACATCGGCGGCGTAGGGGGGCGCGATTGGCTGCCTCCGGCCGTTATGGGCAACGACACTGAGACCCAGGTCGTAGGTAAGGTTCAGTGGTTCGGGCGCTGTATCGGCAATCATCACCGGGGCATTGGTCCCGCGCGTGAGGTGGACTTCCTGAAGGGGGTTAACTGCTCCTACCGAGGGGATGTCTTGCGCCGTATCGGATTCGACACGCGTCTGCGTGGCCCGGGAGCACAGGTGCACTGGGAACTGGCTTTGGGGCTCGCCTTCCGCCGCGAAGGGTGGAAGTTGCTATACGATCCATCGCTGATAGTGGACCACTTCCCGGCTGTGCGGCACGACCCGGACCAGAACAATCGTCTCGGTGGCGTGTTTTCTCCTGGGGCACACATCGACGCGGTCTGCAACCAGACGATCGCCCTGTGGGAACACCTGTCGCCTGCGCGCCGTCCTGTATTTCTTCTGTGGGCGGTGTTGGTGGGGACCCGCGGGGAGCCAGGAGCGCTTCAGTTCCTCCGCGCCTTGCGCCGCGATCGTCATGCCAGGGCGCGGCTTGGGGCGACCCTGCGGGGACTGGTGCTGGGGATACAGGATTACCGCGCGCATCAGCGCGCCTTGGCGCACCAACACGGGTTGCCGAATGGCGTGCGAAAGGGCACAATGTAGCGTATGTCCGTAGCTGCCTCACCTCCCATTAAACCTGTGCGTATGCGGGGAAACCTGACGCCAAAAAGGGCGAAGATTCCGCTCGCGCCCCTGCGCGATGCTGGCTTCGTGAGGATGATGATTGCCCTCGGTGTGGCAATGGCAGGCATCTTCGGAGGTGTCCTTTTCCTGGGCAAGTCTTTTGCATTTCTTGCCATTATTCCATTCGCCTTATGTATCATCGCCGTTGCTGCGCGCGACCAGGCGGTAGCTGTGTTGCTCTACCTGGGGTATGCGGCAATGGAAGGGATGTTCAAATACCTCTCCAACTTCTCCCAGGTTGTGTACGTTGTCGCTCCCATCTTGTTGGCAGTAATCGCGACGGCCTGGGGGCTGTCCCGGCGGTCGGGACGGGCCAGTGAGCCACCGCCTCTCACGCTCAACATTGCGTTATTTGGGGGAATCGCCTTCATACAGGCACTCAATCCTGCGGGCTCCGGCTTCGTTTCAGGCGTTGCCACGGCTTTCCTCTGGTACGTAGGCCCACTACTCATGTATCTGGTGGGCTGCTCGACAGTACGTTCGACACGTCAGATCACGGCCCTACTGTATGCCTTGATCGTCATCAGCACAGTGACTTCACTGATTGGTATCTTCCAGTATCAAATGGGTGAGGATTGGGTGCTGAGGCATTTGCCTGGCTATGAGTCGACAAATGCCATGCGTTATGTCGTTAAGAATGAGGAAGGCAAATACTTACAAGGTGGGTTCCGTCCGGCGAGTACTTTTGCACAGGCGGGCGCAGGAGGTAGCGTCGCCCAGTTCGGCATTCTGTCGGCGCTGGGGGTCCTCTTTCTGACTGGCATGCCAAAGATACGAAAGACGTTGAGCGTTCTTTCCATGCCTGTTAATGCGCTTGCGCTCATGATCTATGGAACGCGCCTTTTTGTGGTCACTACCATATTCATGGTGGTTCTATTCTTCGTGCTTCAGGCCCGCTCGCAACGGGAGATGATCAACAGCATCGTAGGGTTGATTCTGTTCTC
>CALEKU010000192.1 GCA_937902745.1 uncultured Armatimonadota bacterium | reverse complement strand
AAGGAGCCCGCGGAGGCGGGCTTGAATCACAGAAGCCGGGACTTCAGTCCACGGCACCGGCAGGCGATACGGGTGACGGCGGCAAACGACTTCTTAACCACCCGCCGTGCATTCATGCGACGGCACCACCGCACCGGCGCCGTTACCTCCCCGGGCGTCCCCGGCGCCGCAGTCGCCGCAGGCCGGTGCCGGCCAGCGTCAGGCCGCCGGCCGTGACCATCAGGATAAGCGTCCCCGGCTCGGGAATCGCGGTCGTAGTTTCGCCCGCCTCCTCCACCGTGGGCAGCGGCTCGGACTCCTCGCCCTCCGCGGCGTTTTTCGCCGCCTTCTGGCTCTTCTTCTTGGTGCCATCATCCAGGCCGTGCTGCTCGTACTGCTCCTGGGTCTCCAGCACCACCGCCCCGGAGAGCGGCGTCACCAGGCGGGCGTTCGCCGCCGCTTTCGATGCCTTCCATGCCTCCGGCCCGAAGTTGCTGTGCCGGTACCAGGCGTCCACGGCACGGCGGGCCGCCCCGATGCGCGACCAGCGCACGCCCGCCTGGCTCCCGCGGCGCTCTGTGCCTTCGTAGAGATGGAGCAGGCGGGGGACGAGAATGTTCTCCGGGTCCGCGACGGCGGGAACGGCCCCTTCCAGGGTCGCGGCCAGGTCGCCGTCAAACGAGGCCACGGAGCGCACCCGCGCCCGGGGCAGCGAGGCCAGGCGCTCACCGATGGCATCCGGCGCCTGCGTCACGGCCTGGAGGGTGAGCACGAGCGGCGCCCCCTCGCCGCGCGCCTTCATCGCCTCCACGAGCGGGGTCGGGTCGCTGACGGACTCCGGCGCGGGGCCGTGCAGGTACACCACGGCGCCGCGGCGCTGCCCTCCCAGGGAATCCGTTCCCGCCGTGCGGATCGCCGTCATGAGGGCGGGCACGGCGTCCACACCGCCGACGTAGCGGCGCGCGGCCAGCCAGGACAGTATCCGCCCGCGGTCCCGGACCGGGTCCAGCGGCGGCGTCGCCTGGTCGGCGCTGCGGGCATCGTGCAGGCGCACACGCGAGCCGCCGGGCCATTTGGCCAGGGCGTCCGCCAGCGCCTTCCGCTCCCGCCCCCCGAACGCCCGGCCCATCACGGCGCCCGTGTCCACCACGACCACGGCGTCCAGCGGCTGCGGCCGGTCGCGGTACACGCGCGGGAGCGTTTCGCGCGCCATCAGGCGCGGCGGCGCGAAGATGCCCGCCGGCGGCAGCGCGGCCTCCAGGACCGCTGCACGCCCCTCGGACTGCACTTTCCACCCCTGACCCGCCTCCCAGATGCCGTCCGCGGGGCCGGGGGTGCGCAGCGTGAACCGGTGCCGCAGCGAGCGCGGCTGCTCGAAGTTGATCTGGCCGAACGCGGGCGGGGTGAAGACGGTCCGGGTGGGCCATGCGTCCTGCCCTACCAGCGGGGCCGTGATGCCGAGCCGGATCTGCATGGTCTTGCCCGCCGGGACCGGGAAGCACTGCGCCAGCACCTTCCCCGGGGCGGGCATGGTCACCAGCAGCGGGTCGCGCCGCTGCACCACGGCGACCTCCTGGTACGCCTTGCGCACCTGCGCCGTGGCGCCGAACGCCGCCGGGCGCTCCTCGCCGTTGATCCAGAGCGAGACTTTGTGGACCACGCCGCCCGGCGGCAGCAGGATCTCCGCCCGCGCCTCGGCGGGGTCCCGGGGGTTGTCGTTCTTGAAGACGAGCGTCCAGTCGTACTCGGCGGTCGCCGTCTCGTTGTCCAGCACGCCCTCGACCTCGGAGGACGCCAGGGAGAGGTCCGGCACCTTCCGGCCGACGCGGGTGCCGCCGGTCTCCTGGGCGGCCATGTCGTTGATCCACTGCGCCGGGCGCTGGTGGCGCACCGTCCAGGGGACGCGCCCGGTGGCGAACGAGCGCCCGGTGATCAGGAAGTACAGCCGCTTCGCCTCGCGCGCCTTTTCGTCGCTCTGCCACCAGTTCGCGTCCCAGCCGGGCCAGTTATAGTACTGCCAGGACGCTTCCCCGTGCATCACCTCATAGCCGAGCGCCTCGAAGTAGGGCAGGCGGCTGCCGTAGGCCCGGGCGAGTACGGCGTCCTCCCCCTTCAGGCGGCGCAGCCCGTCTACCGCGCGGGTCTGCTGCTCGGGCGACGACGCGGCGTCGGTGGCGGTGGCGATCAGGGCGCCCACGGCGAGCGGTCGGGCTACCACCCAGCCCAGCGTCGCCCCGGCCAGCAGGAGCGCCGGGACCACCGCGCGCAGGCGCGGCACCTTCGGGTAGCCCATCTCGCGCCAGCGCGCCCGCAGACGGAGGAACTGCCCGAACGACAGGAACGCCAGAAAGACCGGCGCGAGGATGATCAGGCCGATACCGATTAAGACCCCCACTGCCCCGAAGATGAGGACCGGGCCGAGCATGAAACAGGCGGTGACGGCCACCAGGAAGGAGAGGAGCGAGAGCGCGGTGGCTACGGCGAGCAGGCGCTGCTCCGAGAACCAGCGGCGCAGAAACCCGCCCCGAGCCTCGTACAGCACGCTCTGCGCCAGCAGCGGCGAGAGCGCCGCCAGAAGATAGGCAAGGTAGTACCCGGCATTCGGCAGCGGATCGAAGATCATGCCCGCGCACAGGTGCGTGACCGCCTCCACCAGGATGGCCACGAGCGACAGGCCGACAACGATAACGGTCCAGGCGGCAGACCCGTCCCACTTCGGGGCGGCGTTCGGCGGTTCAGCGGGCGACATAAGTGACTCCTTGAAACGGGCTATGAAAGGCTATGAAAGGAGAAACGGCGGCAGGAATCGTTTCCTGCCGCCGCGCGGTGTGCTGCCTGCTAGCCGGGCGCGCCGGCGCCGGGCAGGCCGGGGGTGGGAACCGCGGGCGGGTCCACCTTCTTGTAGTCTGCGGGCACCGCAAACAGGTCGTCGGAGAGCGCCTCTTCACTGACGCCGGTCACCTCGCTGGTGGTGACGATCGGGTCCTTCGGCAGTCCGGGGATCTCCGCCTGCGCCTTCATGGTGACGGTAACCTTGTTGGAGAGCGGCGCCCCCTTCATCTCGCCCAGCTTCTCGGCGATCTGCGAGATACCATTGCCCATCGTCGCGCGCATGGTGCGCAGCATCTGGGCGCTACGCATATTGGCGCAGTTAGCGGGCAGAGTCACCGCCTCCGTGGTCCACTGCTCGCCCTTCAGGGTGATGGTGGGCAGCATCGCCCCGATCTCCGGGTTCGCGTCCATCGTCATCTTGATGGTGGCGGTGTAGTTGTAGAGGGTCGCCTGCTTCCCTGCGATCTCCTTCTTCTGGTCGGTCGGCTTGAGATCGACGGACGTGTCGAACTTGACCATGGCGAGGAACGGGTTGTTTGCCGTGGCCGCCTTCATCGCCTCCGCCACGGAAACGACATAGTACGTCTTCGTCTGCGGGTTCAGGACGTACTGCTGGTCCTTCGCGCAGTCGTAGATCGTAATGTTGTCCGGGCTCTCGGTGCGCTGCTTGTCGCCCTTGTAGTACGTCGTCACGGTCATGGGCTTGGGCGCGGCCGTGCCCGGCACCCCGGTCACGGTGACCGTGGAGACGATCTTGACGTCCGCGCGGGCGGCGGGCAGGGCTGCGCAGAACAGGGCCGCGGCGGCGGTCGCCGCGACGGCGAAGCGTCGGGTAAAGAGCATGGGGTTCAGCCTCGTTTCTTCCGGCCGCCCGTTAACGCGGGCGTCCATGTTCGGCGTCCGTCGCGGGAGCCGTGCAAATCCTCGTCCACGCTTGCGCGCTCCCGCCCTCTCAGGCCGAGCGCAAGACCCGGGGAGTGGGTGGGGGCGGGGGGGCGGCCTGTGGCCGGTCGGTTGAACATACGCACGAGAGCGGCAGCCCGGTTCCCCGCTGCGCCGCCCTCATTTGGGAAAGTTACGCCGCTTTAGCGTCGGCCGCGGGCGCCTCTTCCGGGGGGAGCAGATGGCCCATCTTCTCGCGCTTCGTGGCCAGGTAGCGGGCGTTGTGCGGGTTCGGCTCCGTTCGCAGCGGCACCGTCTCCACGATCTCCAGGTCGAAGCCCTCCAGGCCCGCCTTCTTGGCCGGGTTGTTGGTCATGAGCCGGAGCTGCCGCAGGCCCAGGTCCACGAGGATCTGCGCCCCGATACCGTAGTCCCGCATGTCGGCCTTCATGCCCAGCAGTTCGTTCGCCTCGACCGTATCCGCGCCGCCGTCCTGAAGCTGGTAGGCGCGCATCTTGTTCACCAGGCCGATGCCGCGCCCCTCCTGCTCGATATAGAGCAGCACGCCGCGCCCTTCGTCCCGAATCTTCTCCAGCGCCATGGCAAGCTGGTCGCCGCAGTCGCAGCGCAGAGAGCCGAGCAGATCGCCGGTGACGCAGGAGGAGTGGATACGGCAAAGTGTCGGCGCCCCATCCGAGACATCCCCCATCACGAACGCCACGTACTCGTTGTTATCCACATCGGAGAGGTAGGCGTGCGCCTTGAAGACGCCGTAGCGCGTGGGCAGGTCGGCCACGGCGATGCTCTGAATCAGCTTCTCCGTGCGTCGCCGGTACTTGATCAGGTCCGCGATGGTGACGAGCTTCATGTCGAAGCGCGCGGCCATCTGCACCAGTTCGGGGACACGCGCCATCTCGCCGGAGTCGCCCATAATCTCGCAGATCACCCCGACCGGCTCCAGTCCCGCGAGGCGCATCAGGTCCACGGCGGCCTCGGTGTGGCCGGGCCGGCGCAGGACGCCGCCCCGACGGGCCATGAGCGGGTTCACGTGGCCAGGCCGGTTGAAGTCGGACGCGCGGGCGGCGGGGTCAGCGAGGCGCCGGATGGTGATGGCCCGGTCCCCGGCGCTGCTGCCGGTGGTGGTCCCCTCGCGGGCGTCCACGGTGACCGTAAAGGCGGTGCGCATCGCCTCGCTGTTGTCCTGCACCATCAGGTCCAGGTGCAGGGCGTGCAGACGCTCCTCCACCATCGGCACGGTGATGATGCCGCTGGCGTGGCGCGTCATGAGCGTGATCGCCTCCGCGGTGACGTGCTGCGCCGCCATCACGAAGTCGCCCTCGTTTTCGCGGTCCTCGTCGTCCACGAGGATAATCATCTTCCCGGCGCGCAGATCGTTGATCGCATCCTCGATCCGGCCGAACGGGCTGGCCGCCCCTGCCTCGTCTTCCCTGGCCACTGTCCCACTGGTTGTCAGCATGGTCTGTGTCGCTCCCCCGGACATCTGCAGTCTCTTCTCTGACTACCGATACACGTCACAGACTCAAGATACTCCACCAAACATGAGGGTCGCCACATGCACGCGGGGTTATTGCGCGGCCGGAGGAACGAAGCCCCAGGCGCGGAGGACACTCATCAGGGTCGGGAGGGGGCGCTGCCAGAGCCAGGCAACGGTAAGCGGGAAACCAGAGAGGACGGCGCTGCGGTAGACACCTTCGGCGTCCGGTGCGACACGACGGAAGGCGCCGTCGGAGTCGTCGCGGCGGTAGAACTCGGCCTGTTGCGCCTCCAGGTCGATGATCCAGTACTCGCGGACGCCGCCCCGCTCGTACTCAAAGTACTTCTCGTCCCGGTCGCGCCGCTCGCTCTCGGGGCTGACGATCTCCACCACCAGGTCCGCGGGCCCCTCGATACGGCTGGCGCGCAGGCGGTCCATGTGCTCGGGAGCGAGGTACAGGAGGTCGGGCTCACGCCCCGGCATCCCCGGGGCACAGTGCATGAGAAAGGGGGCGGTACAGGCCGCTCCCCCGAGTCCTTGCTCCTCGACCCAGTGCTGCACGAGAGCAGCCAGGAAATCGGCGACTCTCTGGTGCCAGTAAGCTGCTGTCAAGAAGATGACCTCCCCGTCCACCCACTCGGCCCATGTGTCCTCATCGGCCCAGTCCAGGAACTCCTCGAAGGTCATGCGGAGCGGCGGGCGCGGGGCGGCGGGGCGCTGTCGTTCCTCCTCAGCGGACAGTGCCGCGGCGGGACTCATGTGCAGTCTTCTCCCCCGCTTGCGCTCGGGCGGCGGCTACCAGCCGCCGCCGTAGCGGTCTTCGGTTTCGGTGGTGACGTAGCCCGAGCGGGCGAGCAGGTCCATAGTGACACCCGCGCCGCTGCGGTCGCGGCCGTTCTCCCCGGCCTCGATGCCGTAGCCGCCCAGCATCTTCTCGACATACTTGCCCAGGATGTCGCACTCAATGTTCACCGCATCCCCGGCGTGCTTCTCGTGCAGCGTGGTGTTGTCCCAGGTGTGCGGGATGATCGACAGGGCAAAGGTGCGGTCCTCGGACTCGGCCACGGTCAGCGAGATGCCATCCAGCGCGACAGAGCCCTTGGTAACGATGTAGCGCATCAGTTCGGGGGAGGCGTCCACATACACGAACCAGGAGTTCCCGACCGGGCGGATCGAGGCGATGCGCCCGGTGCCGTCCACGTGCCCCTGCACAATGTGGCCGCCCAATCGCCCACCCACGGGCAGGGAGCGCTCCAGGTTCACACTGTCCCCTACCTGGAGGCTGCCGAGCGTCGTCTTACGCATCGTCTCGAACACGGCGTCGAACGTGACACGGGGGGCGTTGATCTCCGTTACCGTCAGACACACCCCGTTGATCGCTACCGAATCTCCGATAGCAACGTCCTCGGCCACTTTCGCGGTCGTCACCGACAGGCGGATCGCGTCGCCCGCCCGCTCGATGTCGGCGACCTTCCCAACAGCCTCTATGATTCCCGTGAACATCTCCCGGCCCAGCTCCTTACTATGCCTGTTCGCCCCGTCCGGCCGTTCCCCCGGCCCTTCTTTCTGCGGCGGCTGTTACCCCATCCTTACCCGCGACGTCCGCCTCCATGGCGATGTCCGGGCCGAAACGCCTTATTTTTATTGTACCAAGCAAAAGGGCTCCCGAGAGATACGAAGATAGCCCCTCACCCTCCACGGGGGTTTTCGCCCCGCGCCCCCCGATGACCTTGGGAGCAACAAAGAACAGGGCGCGGTCCACCAGGCCCGCCTCCCAGAAACCCGCCGCCAGCTCGCCCCCGCCCTCCAGAATCGCGTGAAGCGCACCGTACCGCTCCGCCACCAGGCGCATCGCTGCGGTCAGGTCCACGCGCCCGCGTGCGTCCGGCGGCACCAGCGCCACATCTGCGCCTGCCGCCTCCAGATCCCGCTTCCGCGCTTCGCTCGCGGCGCCCTCCGCGCCGATCACCAGGGTGGCCGCGCGGGTCACACCCGGAGGGCGATCCGCCAGAGCGCGCAGAACGCGCGCCGTCGGGGGCGTTTCGAGCCTGCTATCTATAATGACACGCAGCGGGTCGAATGCGTTCCGCCCCGCTCTTCCCGGCAGGCGGGTGGTGAGGGAGGGGTCGTCGGCGAGCACGGTGCCGATGCCGACGATCAGGGCATCCGCCCGGTTGCGCAGGCGGTGGACGTGCGCCCGGGCCGCCTCGCCCGTCACCCAGCGGGAGTCACCGCCGGGGGCGCAGATCTTGCCGTCGAAGGTCATAGCGGCCTTGTGGAGAATAAAGGGAAGGCCCGTAGTGCGGTGCTTGACGTAGGCGCGGTTCAACTCCCGCGCCTCGACTTCGCGGACGCCCACCACCACCTCCACACCCGCTGCGCGCAGGCGCTCGAAGCCGCGGCCCGCCACACGGGGGTCCGGGTCCTCCATGGCGCAGACGACCCGCGCCACGCCCGCGTCCAGGCATCGGGCGGCGCAGGGGATGCGCGGCGTCCCATCGGAGCGGACGGTGTGGGCGCAGGGCTCCAGGGTGACATACAGCGTAGCGCCGCGGGCGGCGCCTGCAGGCGCCGACGCGAACGCCATCGTCTCGGCATGGGGCTCACCGACGCGCTCGTGCCAGCCCTCACCCACCACGCGCCCGTTCTTCACCAGCACCGCGCCCACCATCGGGTTCGGGTGCGCCCGTCGCCCGCGCCGCGCGAGCGCGAGCGCGCGGCGCATGTAGTGGGCGTCCTGTGCCTCCGCGGCTGTGGCCGCGCCGGTGTCACCCATGGGCGGGACCGGCGCCGGGCGCCGGCTGGTCCGGTGTCTGCGCCTGCTGTTCGCGCTTCTGCTGAATGTGCGCGACCTCCTCGCGGATCATCTGCTCCACGGCCGCGCGCCGCTCGCGCCGGTAGACCACCACGGACTCCAGCGTGTCCAGAAGCGCCAAACCAACCAGAGAGAAGGTAATCAGCACAAACGAGATCAGGTAGATACCGCCGCGCACCGCCGCCACGCGCGCGTCGGGAATGGCCTTGAAGTCGGTGCTGAAATAGGCCAGGAGCAGGACCAGCAGCAGATCGATGAGCAGCACGCCCAGCGTGCGGAACAGGCGGGAGCGCCCGGAGAGAGCGCCGTACTTGCGCGGGTAGCCGACCACGGTCACGAGTGCGGCCACTCCCAGCAGCGCGGCGAAGACTGTTTGAACCGTCGTCATGAGAGGCCCCCCGCCTACCTTATACGCCGCTCCGCCCCGCCCACGTTACCACGCCTCAGACCGCTCCGGCCGCGCGGCGTGCATCGGTATCACGGATAATGGCGCTAACGCCGGTCTTGTTGAAGCCCTTGAAGCCCTCCCAGCGCTGCAGGATCTCCAGGTGGCTCCCTGCCGCACCGCTGCGGGCGAAGGCGTCCGCCTGCGCGGGCGTGATCGCCCCGCGGGCCTGCAGGTCCGCCAACCGCTCCGGGGCTACCGGCCACGCCTCCGGCTCGGTGAACGCCTGCTTCAGTATGGGCAGGTCGGTGAACGGCTTCATGACGCCAAAACCCGCGGCCTTGAAGCCCGCTTCGCATCGGGCGAAGTCGAACTCGCACTCGATGTGATGCATCCCTGCTTCAGCGATGCTGCTGCCGTGCAGGGCGCACCACAGGCCGATGGTCCCCAGCGCCGTGTCGCGCGGCGCGAGAGCCTCTTCCAGAAAATCCACGTCCAGTTCGTCCGGCGACATGTCCACGTCGCAGAACAGGATCACCCGGCTCTCCGGGTGCTCCAGGATCTGCGCGCCCCATCCCGCCTCTGCGCCCGCGTAGAACCGTTCGCGGAAGGAGAAGCCCATCTGCTGCCACAGCTGCATCAGCGCCCGGAAGTTCTCGCGAGAGGAGCGATAGGTGTGGTGGTCGTGGTTGGCCCAGCCGATGCCGAGCGCTTGCTGGCGCGCGTACTGCCAGCGCGCCGCGGCGTTTCGAGCGAGGTAGTACTCCCGCTCGGCCGCGAAGAACTCGTCCACCGCGCGCCCTCGTCCCACGCGCGCCGCGGTCTCCGCGAAGCGGCGCCCGGCCTCGCGCACAACGCCCGCCTCGTCGCCCGCGCGGGGTCGCGTCCGAAACGACTCCCGCACCGCGGCCAGCGCCTCCCGCCCTGCCGCGTCCCGTTGCCCCGGCACGAAGCCCCGGTAGCCACGCCGCGCCACCACGGAGAGCGCCCCGTCCGGCGGCGCTATCTCTGCGGTTTCGTACGCCGAATCCGGGTCACCGTCGCGCCGGGCGGCGACCAGGCCGCTGCGCTCCAGGAAGTCGTCTACCTCTTCCACCGCCAGCGCCAGGTGCGGCTCCCGGGTTGCCAGGTCCAGGCGTACACGCGGCAGCCGGGCATGGGGGTGCGCCCAGGCTGCGCCACCGCCCTCCACCGCCTCTTCCACAAAGCCCCAAGCGCGCAGGTCCGCCGCCAGATGCGCGTCCGCGGGCAGCGTCCAGTGGTCCACCAGGGTAAAGAGGTCCACGCCCGCGTCGCGCAGCCGCCCGTCCAGGGCAGCAACGATGGGGTGAGCCGCCGCAAAGTCCCGCAGCCGCGCCGCAAAGAACTCCGCGGCGGCAGGGCAGCGCGGATACGGCGAGTCCAGGGCGATGGAGGCAGTGTCCATCACTGTCCCTCCTACAGGCCCGAGGCCGCAGCGGCGCGCAGCGCGGCGATGCCGCCCGGGGGGCCACCGGAGGCGTGGAACACGAACGAACCGGCGACCAGCACGTCCGCCCCGCCCTGCACCAGCCCCTGCGTGGTGGTGTCGTCCACGCCGCCATCCACGGAGATCAGGAACGACGCCCCCTCCCCCTCGCGCATCCGCGCCAGGTCGGCCACCTTATCCGCCACGGCCGGCAGGAACTTCTGCCCACCGAAGCCGGGGTTCACGGTCATGACCAGTACCAGGTCAATGTCGTCCAGGACGTAGGAGAGCACGTCGGGCGGCGTGGCCGGGTTCAGGGCGACGCCCGCCTTGCGCCCGAGCGCCCGAATGGCGGCCAGGGTGCGCTGAAGGTGCGGAGTGGCCTCCGCGTGGACGGTGATGAGGTCTGCGCCCGCCGCTGCGAAGAGTTCGATGAAGTCGTACGGGCGCTCCACCATCAGGTGGATGTCAAACGGCGTGCCGGGGAAGAGCGGGCGCAGGGCGCGCACCAAGTCCGGCCCGAAGGTAAGGTTGGGCACGAAGTGCCCGTCCATCACGTCGAAGTGCAGCCAGTCCGCGCCCGCATGCACGCACGCCGCGGCCCCTTCGGCAAACCGCCCGAAGTCGGCGGACAGGAGGGAAGGAGAGATCCGCACCTCGCCCGGGGGCAGGGGGTGCATGTCCGGCGTGCTGTCCTCGTCGCCCGCGCCCGCCCCGGAGCGCGGGGAATCGGATGAAGTCGTCATTGCGTTTTCTCGTCCACCAGAACGTCGTTGTCGTAGAGTTTGATCGTGATGCGCTCGCCGACGGCCTGCACATCCTGCTGGACCGTCTCGCCCGACTCGCGCGTCTCGTCGAGCACGGTTCGGGGTCCATCGTTGTCCAGCACGTCGATGCGTATGCGGTGCGGCGCCGAGTCGTTGGGAACTTTGTACGTCACGCTGAGTACGCGCGTACGCGGCGGGTCCTGCCCGGGGGGCGGGTTACCGGCGGGTGACGGCCAGGGGTCGGGTGTCGGCTCCAGGATCGGCTCGGGGGTCGGCAGCGGCTCCGGCCCTTTGGAAAGGACGAGGTCGATGCGGGTGCCGCGCGGCCGGTTCTCGCTCGGCTGGGGCGCCTGGCTGATAACGTTGCCACGCGACACCAGCGGGTCAAACTCGTGCTTGCGCTCCCCGAGGCGCAGACCGGCCTTCTCCAGCATCTGGCGCGCCTTCTCGAACGATACGTCGCGCACGTCCGGAATCTCCACCATGCGCGGGCCGCGCGAGACCCAGAGCGATACCTTGCTGTTCTCCAGGACCTGACGCCCCGGTTCGGGCCGCTGCTGGAGGATAACCTCGGACGGGACCTTATCGTCGAACTGCTCGTCCACCACCTCGATCTGGAACTTGCGCTCCACGGCCAACTGCTTGGCCTGCGTCATCGTCTTCCCCACCAGATTGGGGACCGTGATCGCCTTGGATGGCTCGATGGCTTTGAAGGTGAACCAGACCAGATAGCCCACCACGCCGGTCAGCACGATGGCCAGGAACAGGTTCAACGCCAGAAGCCAGCGGCTCCCGGAGGGGTTTCGCACGGGCAACGTCTCTTTCTCGTCTTCCAGGGCCGGAGCGGCCGGAGGCTGTGGCACACGGCCGCCCCGGCCGCGACTGGGCATCACGACGGTAGCGTTCTCGTCGGCCACCGGCTCCTCTACCCCGGCAGCGTGGCCGGTCAGACCGCTCTTGCCGCCCACCGGCATCACAGAAGGGGCGGCGACGCCCACCGCCGCCGTCGCTGCAGGCGTGGCAGTTGCGGACGCGGCCATAGGCGCCGCTGCCGCTGCTGCCGCATCAGCGGGCTCATCCAGCGGCGACCAGGCCAGCGAACGGCCGTAGCGCAGGGCATCACGCACGGCGTTCAGGTCTTTGAGCATCTCCGCGGCGGTCTGGTACCGCTCGGCGGGCCGCTTGGCGAGCGCCTTGCGCACCACCCCGTCCAGAGCGCGCGGAACCGCCTGATTGAGCACCCGGGGCGACGGCACCGGGTCCTGCACATGCCGGAGCGCGATCTGCACCGGAGTGTCGCCCCGGTAGGGCAGATCGGCGGTCAGCATCTCGAAGAGCAGAACGCCCACGGAGTACAGGTCGGCGTCCGGCCGCGGGATGCCGCTCTCCGCCGCCTCCGGCGCGGCGTAGGCCACCACGCGCTTCAGCAGCGCGGCGTCGTCCGCGACCGCGGCGTTCTGCGCCAGCGCCATGCCAAAGCCCGCCAGCTTCGTCTGCTGTGGATCGCCGCCAATCAGAACGTTCTGCGGGCGGATGTCGCCGTGCGCAACGCCGCGCGCATGCGCGAACTCCAGCGCCTCGACCAGGGTCACGGCCACATCCACCGCCGCCGTCAGCGCCAGGGGGGCGGCGCGGCGAATGCGCTCCTTCAGATCGATGCCCCGCAGATACTCTTCGGCCACGAAGAGCGCCACACCGTTTGTAGGATCGCTTCCCACATCCAGGGGGCGGGCGATGCCGGGGTGGTTCAGCGCGAGCGTCTGCGATAGCCCCTGCCGCAGCTTCTCCACCACGTCCGGGCGGTCCCGGTACGCCGGCTGAAGCGCCTTCACCGCCACAATCCGGTTCTGCTGCCGGTCGCGCGCCCGGAAGTGCGCCATCATCGGCCCTTCGCCGATGCTCTCCAGAAGTTCGTAGCGTTCCGCGAGTACGCGGTTAATCAGCCGGGAGGCGCTGGCGCCGCTCTCGCCCCCCACCGTCTCGGTACGCTGCTCATCGTCCATGAAGCGCCCCTCCTTCCCGGCGTCGCGCCCCGGGCGCGGGACCCGCCCCGGGCTCGTCGTCAGCGGCGGGGCCGCGCCCCGGAAGCAGTCGCACCGCCAGTGTCACCACGGAGAACACCAGCAGAGCTGCGTACAGTGCGGTCAGGTCCAGCGCAATCCCCAGCCCGTACGGCACGAAGTAGCCCAGCAGGAACGTTCCAAACAGGAGGCAGAGTGCCGCCTCGCGCAGAACCCGCCCACCGCTGCTACCACTGCCGCTGTCGCTGGGATGCCTCATTCACCGCCCTCCGTCCCGTTCCCGTACAGCGCGGCCTGCCGGGCGAGGCCCGCCCGCACCGCCGCCTCGTCTACGTCGCCGGTCAGGAACACCTCTCCGAGCGCGCGGGCCAGCACAAACTTCGCCCGGCCGCCCTCGGCCTTCTTATCTCGCCCAAGCAGCGCCATCAGGTCCTCTGCCGAAACGTCGGCGGGAACCGCGAGCGGGAGCCCCGCCGCGCGAACGTTGTGGGCTACGGCGTCGCGCACGTCCTCCGGCGTCACGCCCACCACCTCGCCGATGCAGGCCGCCGCCACCATGCCGATCGCCACGGCCTCGCCATGCTTGTAGCGCCGGTACTGCGTCGCCGACTCCAGCGCGTGCCCGACGGTATGCCCGTAGTTCAAGATGGCGCGCAGCCCGGTGGTCTCGAACTCGTCCGCGGTCACCACGTCCGCCTTGATCTCGCACGAGCGGCGCACCAGATGCGCCACCTCGCCGGGGGTCAGTTTCCCGAACTTTCCGCCTGCGCCGGCCTTCGCCGTGAGCGGCAGCAACGCGGGGTCGCGGATCACGCCGTACTTGACCACCTCGGCCATGCCGGAGCGGAACTCACGCGACGGCAACGTGGAGAGGGCGTCGGTGTCGATTACCACCGCGCGCGGCTGGTGGAACGCCCCGACCAGGTTTTTGCCCGCGTGCAGGTCCACGCCCGTCTTGCCGCCGACCGAGGAGTCCACCATCGCCAGCAGGGTCGTGGGCACCTGCACATAGTCCATTCCGCGCAGGTACGCCGCGGCCAGGAACCCGGCCACGTCGCCGACCACACCGCCGCCCAGTGCGATTATCAGTGTTTTACGGTCAACAGCTACCGGCAGATTATACAGCGCGCTACAAAGGCGTGCCAAAGTGCCCAGCGTCTTGTACCGCTCGCCCGCCGGGAACGTGACCGTATCCACACCCTGAAAGCCCGCAGTGCGCAGCGAAGCGCGCAACGTTTCACCCCAGAGCCGGTCGATGCGCGGCTGCGTGACGATTACCACCCGGCTCCCGCGCGCGACCGCGGCCACCGCCTCGCCCACCCGGGCGAGCATTCCCGCCCCGATCTGGATGTCGTATCCGCGCCCGCCGCTC
This sequence comes from uncultured Armatimonadota bacterium, assembly GCA_937902745.1. Classification (GTDB taxonomy): domain Bacteria; phylum Armatimonadota; class Armatimonadia; order Armatimonadales; family Armatimonadaceae; genus CALEKU01. Next base: position 3,972 of record CALEKU010000192.1, on the reverse strand, counting down.
AGCGCCACGCGCACCGCCGCCTGTTCGCCCATAGGACCGCTGCTCAACGCCCTTCCCCCGCTGCCGATGCTGCTGATACCGCCGCTCCGACCGCCCACTTCTCCGCCTTGCGCGCCACCTCAGCAGCGATATTCTCCGGAGAGCGGTCCGAGGTGTCCACAATCAGGTGCGCAGCCTGCTGGTAGCGCGGAGCACGCTCCCCCAGTAGCGCCATGACGTGCGTCAGGAGGTCCCGGTCGCCGCGGTTCGCCAGCAGCGGCCGGTCCGCCGCGCGCCGCTCGGTGCGGGCCACGATCACATCCGGGCGGGCCGTCAGGTACACCACCAGTCCCGCCGTCCGCAGGGCGGCAGCGTTCTCCGCGCGCAGCGGCACGCCGCCGCCCGTCGCGATGACCTGGCCCGCACCGGCGGCCAGCCCCAGCACCACCTGCGCCTCCCGCGCACGGAACGCCGCCTCGCCCTCGCACGCAAACAGAGTGGGGATATCACACCCGGCAATCGCCTCGATCCGGGCGTCCGTGTCTACGTAGCGCCAGCCCAGCCGCCGCGCCAGCGCCCGCCCCACCGTGCTCTTGCCCGTCCCCATAAACCCGATCAGCGCGATGTTCGTGGGGAGGGGCTTCGGAGATCCTGCCCTATCCCTCTCCTTCTCCCCCCTCTCCTCCCAGTCCGGGGCGGACCGCAGCGCCGGGAGAGGGGCACCCAGAGGGTACCCGGGGGGGGGAGGGCTCTTCTGCTCCACGTCGTCGCGGTCGTCGCGCGGCATCATCCCGCGGCGCCCTCGGGGGCGCCGCGGTAGGTCGCCTGGAAGGCATCGTAGTTGCGGCGCACCTCATCCAGGGAGTCGCCGCCGAACTTCTCCAGAAACGCCTGTGCCAGCGCGATGCCCACCATGGCCTCGCCGATTACCGCGGCGGCGGGGACCGCGCAAACGTCCGACCGCTCGGCGAAGGCTGGCTTTGCCTCCCCCGTGGCGAGGTCCACCGAGCCGAGCTGGCGCATCAGGGTCGCGATCGGCTTCATGGCGGCGCGTACGACCAGGGGTTCGCCGTTGGTGATGCCGCCCTCGGTCCCACCGGCCCGGTTACTGAGCCGCTGAACCCCGCCGTCGTCACCGCCGGGTGAGAACTCGTCATGCACTTTGGACCCCGGCGTGGCCGCCGCGGCGAAGCCCATGCCGATCTCCACGCCCTTGATGGCGTTGATACTCATCACCGCCTGCGCGACGCGCCCGTCGATACGCTCGTCCCAGTGGACATAGGAGCCGAGGCCGACCGGCAGACCGAAGGCCACCACCTCAAAGACCCCTCCCAGCGTGTCGCCCCGGCGCTTCGCCTCGTCAATGAGCGTCACCATGCGCTCACTCGCCGCCGGGTCCGCGCAGCGCACCGGGGACTCCTCAGCGCGCGCGTACAACTCCTCGGCGGTCAGACCGGTTGGAGCCTCCGCCTCCTCCGAGCCGATGCGCACGACGTGCGAGACGATACGTACCCCGAACTCCGCCAGCAGCCCCCGGGCCACTGCCCCTACCGCTACCAGCGTTGCCGTGTTGCGCGCCGAGGAGCGCTCCAGAACATTCCGCAGATCGCCGTGGCCGTACTTGACCATGCCCACATAGTCCGCGTGGCCGGGGCGCGGGACGGTGATCGCCTTTGGCACCTCCTGCCCCTCCGCGGGCGGCTCGATCTGCATCCGGCCGCGCCAGTTCTCCCAGTCGCGGTTGCGGATCACGAACGTCACCGGAGAGCCAAGCGTCTTGCCGAAGCGCACCCCGGTGAGGATCTCCACCTGGTCGGATTCGATCTTCTGGCGCGCGCCGCGACCGTAGCCGCCCTGGCGGCGCTTAAGCTGGGCGTTGATAGGTTCGGCAGTGAGGGGCATCCCGGCGGGCAGGCCCTCCAGGACGGCGGTCAGGGCGGGGCCGTGCGACTCGCCCGCGGTTAGGAAGCGAAACATGCCTTATTGTACACCACGCCCGAGAGGGCGAGAAAGCGCACCGGGCCGGGACGCACAAAGGCATCCCGGCCCGGTGAGGAGTGACGTAACCGACGGTTCCGAGAGACTACGGGGTGGGAGCGCCGCCGCCCACGCCCAGCGCGCCCGCGGCGCGGTCCTCGATGATGGTCGGGGTGACGAAGACCAGAATCTCGTTCCCCGTGACCGTGCGGCTCTTCTGGCGGAACAGGCCACCGATGATCGGCAGGTCCGCGAGCAGCGGCACACGGGACTCCTGGCGCCCCTCCTGCTTCGTGATGAACCCGCCCAGAACCATCGTCTCGCCGTTCTGCACACGGCGGTACGTGGTCAGGGACTGGTTCGTGGAGTTGAAGCCGACGTTGCCGGAGGGGCCGGCGAACGTTTCGACCGACTGCAACTGCGGGGACAGCGCCAGGCTGATCGAGTTGTCGCCGTTGATGTGCGGCGTCACGACCAGGCCGTTAACGGCCTGCACCGGGACCGGGACCGTCTGCGACACGATGCCGACGTTGGTGACCGTCTGGATCGTCTGGAACGTTGTGGTGATGTTCGAGACGTTGATGAAGGCCTGCCGGTTGTTCGTGGTCGTGATGATCGGCGCCTGGAGCAGGTTCGACGTCTGCCGGATCAGCGAGGCGCGCATATTGGCAACCGCGTTACCCGACGAGTACGCCATGGTGACCGTGGGGGTGGTACCACCCTGCGGCGGGATGAACACGTCGAGATTGCCCGCGGGCTGAATCCGCCAGTCCACGCCAAACTGGTCGGCGTCGTTGACGCTGACGGAGACGAACTCGGCGCGGATCTGCACCTGCTTGGGCGCCACATCCAGAAGGCGCACCAGGTTCCGCAGCTCCTCAATGCCCTGAGCGTCGCCCACCACAATCAGGGAGTTATCGGCATCGCTGGAGATGATCTGCTCCACGCCGTCCGGACGCAGGCTTGCGTTACCGCCCTGGCCCTGGCCGCCGGGACCACCCTGCGGTCCACCCGGGGCGCCCGGTCCCTGACCAGCGAAGCCGCCCCCGCCCTGACCGCCACCAAAGCCGCCGGGGCGCCCGCCGCCGGCGCGCTGGCCAGCCGCGTCCCCATCCTGCTGCGGGTTCACAGGCCCGGCCGGAGTCGGGGTACCGTACCCGGGGAGGGGCACAACGTTAAGCGGGATCGCCGGTTGGGCGGTGGGAAGCGGCTTGTAGGGCGCGAATACGTCCTTCGCCTTGGGCAGCGCGTCCTCCTGAAGGTTCATCAGACGCGCCTTGACCGGGTCCTCCACGAGTTCCACGAACTCCCGGGGAACCAGGTACATCAGGGGAATCTTGACATAGTTGCGCGGCCCCTTACGCTTGGGCGCCACCACGACCGGGGGCTCCGGCGCGGGAGCAGCGGCGGGGGCAGGCGCCTCCACGCCGCGGGGCTGCAGGTAGTAAATGCCATCCTCGTAGCGAACCGTCGCGCCCGCCGAGGCGGCCACGGCGCGGAGCACCTTGTCGAATGGCATCTCGGACATGGTGAGGGTCACCATGTTGAACGGCTTGTTGTCCGGGTTCACGAACACGACGTTGCTCACGCCGGTCTGAGTGGCCAACAGACGAACGGCGTCCTCGAACCGCGCGTCGCGCACGTCGATCGTGACCAACTTCGTGATGGCCGCCTCCGCCGCCGCAGGCTCCTGTGCCCGGACCGGGGTCGCCACCGCGGCCGTCACGACGGATGCCAACGCCGCTGCCGCGCACAAAGGCGTGGCCGCCGCGAGGGTCATCGTAAGGGCGCGGCGGTCCTGCGCGCGCCGCCGGTAATTTCGCATTACTGTCCTCCTACACTGCACACACGTAAATCTTGCAAACTGTAGCGCCACGGGGCTTCCGGCGTTAAGCGCTCTTCGCCGGAAGCCCAGGGTGCACCCGCAGCAGGCAGGCTTAGAAGCCGCGGCCACCACCGAAGCCCAGGCCGCCCATGCCCATGCCGCCCATGCCCAGGCCGCCCATGCCCATGCCG
>CALEKU010000191.1 GCA_937902745.1 uncultured Armatimonadota bacterium | reverse complement strand
CGGAGCCCGCGGAGGCGGGCTTGAATCAACGAAGCCGGGACTTCAGTCCACGGCGGCGGCGGCGATGGGGCTACGGCACTCACCACACGGCAGGGCACCGCGCCTCCGGCGCCGAACCGTACGACTAATGGACCGTCCCAATATCCTCCTCATCCATGCCGACCAGCACCGCTACGACTGCGTCGGGGCGCACGGGCACCCGTTCCTCAAGACGCCGAACCTGGATCGGCTGGCGCGCGAGGGCGTGGACTTCTCCCATGCGTTCACTCCCCACCCGGTCTGCTCGCCCGCCCGCGCCTGCCTGATGACCGGCGCCTGGACCACGACGCATGGGTGTGCCACCATACCGGGCACGGAGACGTTCCGGAGTGCCGACCCCGCCCTGCCCGTGCTGACGCGCCTTCTGGCGGACGGTGGGTACCGAGTGGGGCAGGTGGGCAAGTTCCACGCCGAGGTGGCGGGCGCGCCGACCGACCACGGGGCGGAGGCGTTCGTGCCTTACCTAGATTACAAGGCGTGGCGGGCGGCGCAGGGGCTGCCGCCGCAGCCGCGCGCGAACGGCTGGTTCGGGGAGACGGACCCGCACATCGAACCGGGGCAGTCGGCGCTGGCGTGGCAGGCGGACCACGTTTTGCGGCTTCTGGAGACGTTCGCCGGAGATGGGGAAAGGCCGTTCTTTGTGCGATGGGACCCGCCGGAGCCGCACCTGCCGAACGTCGTCCCCGAGCCGTACGCGTCCCTGTACCCGCCGGGGGACATCCCTCCGTGGCCGTCGTTCCCGGATTCGCTGGCGGGGAAGCCGGACGCGCAGCGGCGCACGCGCCTGCGCTGGGGCACGGAGGGCTGGACCTGGGAGGACTGGCAGCCGATCGTGGCGCGCTACCTCGGCGAGGTCACGCTGCTAGACGCCCAGATAGGGCGCCTGCTGGACGCCCTCGACCGGTGGGGGCGGGCCGAAAACACACTCGTGGTCTACACGTGCGACCACGGCGACCTGTGCGGCGCGCACGGGATGATGGACAAGCACTACTGCATGTACGACGACATCCTGCGCGTCCCGCTCCTCCTGCGCTGGCCGGGCGCACTCCCCGCCGGGGCGGTGTGCGACGCGTTCGTCAGCCAGGAGCTGGACGTCGCGCGGACGCTGGTGGAAGCGGCGGGCGTGGCCGCGCCGCCGTCGTTCGCGGGGAAGAGCCTCCGCGCGGCGGCGACTGGCGCAGACCCGGAGCCGCGCCGGGACATCTTTGCGCAGTACATGGGGTCGCGTGAGGGGCTTTACAGCCTCCGCATGCTGCGGGACCGCCGCTGGAAGTACGTGTTCCACCCGGCGGGGCGCGACGAACTCTACGACCTCGAAACCGACCCGGCCGAACTTACCAACCTCGCTGATGCTCCTGCCCACGCGGACACACTCCAGCGGATGCGCACCCGCACGGGGGAGTGGATGGCGTCGATCGGCGACCCGCTGGCGCCGCCCCTGTACTCGTGGCGGTAGGAGACAGGATGCGGAACTTCCAGCCCCCCGCTGCTCCCCCAAAGATCACGGTCCGGGAATACCTGCCGCCCTCCCAGCGCAAGGGGCTGCCCGCGGCGCGGTGGGACGCCCGGGCGCGGCGCGTGGCGCTCACGATCCCCGGCGACCCGTTCTTCCAAGCGGAGGTTCACTACGCCCCGGACACCCTGGCGGACGTGACGCGCGACCGGCTCGTTCTCGGCAAGGACCCGACGACCGGCGAGGTGGTGACGGCGCGGCTGCTCAAGGCGGGAAAGCCGGGCGGGCTGCCCCACACCCCGACCGTCGTCATCACGGGGCAGCCGGAGCCGATCTCGTTCGTCAGCTACCTGATCGACCCGGCGGTCTTCCCCGACCCGGAGGACTATAACAACATCCGCTATGCCACGACGCGGGGCGTGAGCCCGGACCTCTACCGGTTCGTCGGGTTCGCCCGCGCACACGGCAAGGCGTTCGTGGGCGTCCTCTATATCGACCGCGGCCCCTCCGACCAGAACCGCGGGCGCAACGGCTTCCGCTTCCTCCTGTTCCGGTTGGAGCAGGAAACCGACCGGAAGGGGAAGACCCTCTGGATGCCGCGCGTGGTGCGGATGCCCTCGCCTGAAAACGCCCGACGCGACGACCCGAAGCTCCCGCGCGGCTTCTATGACTGGGAGCAGATCGACCCGCTCGACGGCGCGCCGCTGATAGATGTGGCCCGGGAGGACGGCGACCTATACCTGCTCACAGAGGCCAATCACCTGTGGCGGCGCGTGGCGGACGGCACCTGGCGCGACACGGGCAGCATCCGCCGCCTGCTGCCGCCCACGCCGCCGCAGCGGCCCGGCGACTTTGGCTGGACGCGCCGTACCTCGGTCTACCTGCGCGGGCGCTGGCTGATCCTGCGCTCCGACCTGTTCGGGAAGATCGAGGTGCGGGTCTTCGACCTGTGCAGTACGCCTACGGGCGCCCCCCGCCCGGCCCGGACCATCGAGTGGGCAGAGCCCCGGGGAGACGAATAATGGACACGGTAACACGGTAATGGGAAAGTCGCCCCAGAATTGGTGGGTTCAGAACCTGGTGCCGCTCACGGGCGCCGCGACGACTCTGCTGGCCGCCTCCGCGGCCTACGTCCTGCTGGGCAGCATTGGCCAGTACATGGCGCAGGGCAACGGCGGTGAAGGATTTGGCTTCAAGATGCCGCCGCCCGCGTCGCTGCTGGGGATTGCCCTGAACGGAACGGCCTACCTGGCCGCCTCGACCGCGCTGCTGTGCGCCGTGTTCCTGTGGGCGATCCTGCTGCCGCCGGAGCGTCCGGGCAAGGCGCTCCTTTCCAGCCTCGGCCTTGTGCTGGTGGCGGCGTTCGCGGTGTTCTGGACGCTCACGGTGGGCTCCTTCGCCCACATGGCGATTCTGGGCCAGACACTGGAGGACTACGCCCGAGCGCAACGGCAACAGCAACCGCGACAATCGCAGTAACGGCCCCTGCGCGTGTTACGCCCCGGAGATGCGGGGGAAGCGCATCGGCGCGCGGGCAATCTCGGCGTTCAGAAACCGGCCCGCCGCCCCGCGCGGCTCAGGCGCGGGACAGCGGCGCGGGGCTCCGCGCCTCGGGCACGATGTCCGCCTGGAGCCAGGCGGGGAGCGTCTCGATCGGATTACGGCCGTGCTCCAGCACCACGATGGTCCCGTCCGGCCCGGTGTTCAGCCAAACCCGATCCACGGCATTGACCATCATCCAGAAGCCGAAGCCCAGTGTCCCGGCGGTGGTAAAGCCGCGCTCCAGGGTCGCCCGGTGCAGCGATTCCTCTGAGATGCCACGCCCCCGGTCCCGCACCCACACCTGCACACGCCCCCGCTCCGGGTCTCCGCACACCTGCGCCTCACCCCCGCCCGCGTGGACCACGGCATTCATGCCCGCCTCGCCCGCGGCGAGCAGAAGCTGGTAGGCGCGATCCGGCGGCACATCCCCCGCCGACGCAGCCTCCTCCACCCGGCGGCGCAGGACGCTCAGGGTCTCCGACCGAAGATCGATCCGCTCACCGAACGGCAAGAGCGGCACGGGCAGGAGAGCCTCCTCATCGCACAGTTGGAGCCTACCCTCCGTGACCGTCGCCAGCACCTCCCGCAGGAAGCGCCGCTGGCGCTCGTCCGCCTCCCGCTGCGTCTTCTGCTCCGAAGCAACCACCTGTTCAAACTCGCGGGAAAGGTCGCGCAGGGCGCGGCGGGTAGTAACGGCAAGAACGCAGCCTAAAGCGGGCGCGGCAAGCGCCCCACCGGCGAGGAAGAGCCAGCGCGCCCTGCGGGCAGCCTCCTCGCGCTCCGCCCTCCGGCGCTCCTCATCTTCGATGATCTCGTTGACCAGGGCGCGCTGGTCATCCATCATAGCCTTCCCGCGACCCTGATTGAAGTAGGCGCGCCACTGAGGAGACGGACCGAGCCGGTCCCGTGCCTCCATCTCCTCCCGGGCATAGGTGTCCCAGCGCTGGTGCGCCGCGCGCAGGGAGCGGACACGCGTCAGGTGGCGCTCGTCCCGGGCCACCAGGCGCTCCAGGTCGTCGAAGGCGCCACGGATCTTTCCGGTCGCCCGCTCATAGGGCACCAGGAACGCGCGGTCCTCCCCGATCAGGTAGCCGCGCTGGCCCGTTTCCATGTCCACCAGCAGTTTGAGCACCTGGAACGCCCGGGAGATGACGCGGTCCGTGTGCTCCACGCGCCGCGCCGCCGTCAGCAGCGTGGATACCTGCCAGAGTAGCAATCCCGCCAGCACCGCCAGAGCGATGACCGGGGGAAATATCGCGCGGTAGGCCGCGCGCTGATACGGCAGGCGGCTGCCCCGGGGGCCGCCGACGCTTTCGGCTTCCGCCGCTTGCCGCGTATCCCTTTCCAAATTGAGCCTCCTGCTGACTGCCTCCTTCTTCGTTTCTTCGCGGCGGGCCTGCCGCGCGGATATCTCAACCCCGCCCCGTGCTACTTGCCCGATGAATGTCTTGTCTGTACCCCGATTGTCTTCAGGCGATGGGGCGCGTCCCCCAACAGCACTTCTTATACTTCTGACCGCTGCCGCAGGGGCAGGGGTCGTTACGCCCAGCCGTCACCCACAGCCGCTCCTGCGCCGCCTGGTGCTCCTCCTCGTCCTTGCGGGCCAGGATCGCCATTATCTCGGCGGGCGCGCGGCCTGCTTGCAGCAGGCGTGTCATTACCCGCATGTGCGGATCGATGTGTGCGAAAAAGCGCTTGTAGCCCGCGCAAAGGTAGTTCAGGCCCCACTCGCCATCCGGGGTGCGCAGGAAGCGGTGCTTCGGGCACTCGCCGTTGCAGGCAAAGCGCACGGAGCACTCGCGGCAGTAGCGCGGCAGAGTGTCGCGCTTGTCCCGGCCAAACTGGACCTGCTGCGGCGCGTACACCAGTTCGGATAGGGGCGTCTCGGCGAGGTTCCCGAGGCGATAGCCGGGGTAGACGTAGTGGTCGCAGGAGTACACATCGCCGTTGTGCTCCACGGCCACGGCGGTGCCGCACGTTTCGGAGAAGACGCACAGGCTCGCCCCGGCGCCGGCCCAGATGCCGAGCGCGACATCGAAGGCCTGCACAAAGACCTTGCCGACGTCCTGCCGCACCCACTCGTCGAAGATGGCGCACAGGAACGCGCCGTAGTCCTCGGCGCGGACGCTCCAGTCCGTCACCGGCGACTTCGCGTCCCCCTGCCGGGGCGGCGCAGCCAGCGAAAGCTGAATCAGCCCCTCCTCGGTATGCAGCGGCGCGGGCGCCGCCCGCTCCACCAACGGGATGAACTGCATGAAGCCGGACCCGGCCTCCTTCAGGAACTGATAGACCTCCAGCGGCTCCTGCGAGTTGACCCGGTTGACCACGGTCAGGGTATTGAATTCGACCCCATGGCGCTGGAGGATGTCCCGTCCCCGCATCACGCGGTCGAACGATGGTCGTCCCTTCTTGTCCACCCGGTAGTGGTCGTGCAGGCGGCGCGGCCCGTCCACCGAAAGCCCCACCAGGAAGTTGTTCTCCGCCAGGAACTGCCCCCACTCGTCGTCCAGCAGCGTGCCGTTGGTCTGCAGAGCGTTCAGGATACGCTTGCCCCCGGCGTACTTCTTCTGGAGCGCGACCACCTTGCGGAAGAAGCGGACGCCGAGCAGGGTCGGCTCTCCCCCCTGCCAGGCGAAGGAGATCTCGGGAACGTCCTGTCCCTCGAGGTACTGCCGGACGTAGGACTCCAGCACCTCATCCGGCATCTGCCAGGAGGGCTGCTCCTTGCGCCGCTCCTGGAGATAGAGGTCCTCCTTCTCCAGGTAGAAGCAGTAGCGGCAGTCGAGGTTGCAGATCGGCCCGATGGGCTTGGTCATGGCATGGAAGGCACGCGGGCGCGCGGGGGCGGCCGGGCGCGGGGACGCCGCCGTGGGGAGCGCCTGGGTGGGCGCGGGGCGCAGCGGAGCGGGCTCGATCTGCATACAGATTAAGTACGACTACGGGGCCTCGCAGTCCTGCCTCGGTCCCACAGCCCGC
>CALEKU010000190.1 GCA_937902745.1 uncultured Armatimonadota bacterium | reverse complement strand
GGAGCCCGCGGAGGCGGGCTTGAATCAACGAAGCCGGGACTTCAGTCCACGGCGCTAGCGGGCCGCTATTTCATCCGCGGGCTGCCGTTGCTGCCTGCTTCGTCCTTGTCCAGGAACATGCGCGCCATGTCCGCATAGGGGTTGGTGGGGGTGCGCTCCGCCTCCTCCTGGACCTCGCGGATGCGCTGACTGACCGCGCGGGTGCGCTTCACCGCCATCACCAGCAGGTATAGTATGATGGGAACGCCGATCAGGTAAACGATCAGGCGGAACGTCTCGTACGTCATCGTGGAATTCTCCGCGTCTCAGTAAGGTAACGGTACCACGCGCCGGCGCGACACGCTATCGGCGCGCGCCGGCTCACATCTGCTATGCTGCTGCCACCCCCGCCGCGCGTGGAGCGCGAAGAACGCATTGACTCCGCGGTGCTGTCCGAGGATGAGTTCGCGGGGACGTTTACCGATATGGCGCGGATCAACCGTTTCCTCGGGGGGACGGCGGCGACGGTGCGCGAACTCGCCCGCATGATCACCGCACTGCCCGGTGGCGGCGACCGTCCGGTGCGTATACTGGATGTGGCGACCGGCGGGGCGGATGTGCCGCGGGATGTGGCGGCGGCGGCCCGGCGCGGGCGCTTCGGGGGGCGGGCGGTTTCCATCACTGCGATCGACAATCATGCCCAGACCCTCGCCCTGGCGCGGCGCTGGACCCCGGAGGCGGCGTGGCCTGAGATCCGCCTGGAGTCCGCCGACCTGCTCCACCTACCCTACCCGGACGGGGCGTTCGACATCGCCCTGTGCTCCCTGGCCCTGCACCACCTGGGACCGCAGGGCGGGGTGGCGGCGCTGCGGGAGTTGGAACGGGTGACGTGCGCGGGCTTCCTGGTGAACGATCTGGTGCGCAGCCGGACGAACCGGTTCCTGGCCTGGCTGGTGACGCGGGTTGCGTTTGTGGACCCGATCTCACAGCACGACGCTCCGGTGTCCGTGATGCGGGCGTTCACGCCCAATGAGTATAGCGATATGGCAAAGGAAGCGGGTATACCTGATGTGGTAGTGCGGGCCGTGCCCATGTGCCGGGCGCTTCTGGTGCGGGACCGCAACCGAAACGGGAGGCGACAGGCGTAACGCATGGGGGTTGGCAGATTCGGTCGGAGCCTTGCGAGGGCGACGGTGGGCTTCGTAGGCCGGAGGGCGCGCAAGGCGATCGCACAGGCGGCGCCCTTCATTGTGACCCCTGTGGCAATCGGTGCGGCGCTCTCAGCGGGCGCCCTGGCGCTCTTCTTTCACATCGCGGACGATGTGCGCGAGGCGGACGGTGTGTGGCGATTCGACCACGACGGGCTGAAGATGGCGCTTGCCCTGCGCAACCCCCGCCGTACTGCGCTGATGAAGTTCGCCTCCGCCCTGGCGCGCCCGGACGTCATGACGGGGCTGGGGATTCTGGGCTTTCTGGCATTGTGGCGCATCCCGCAGCAGCGGGCGAAGGGCATCCTGCTCATCGTGAACCTCACGGGCGGCGGCATCATCATCGGGACCATCAAGCACCGGTTCTCCAGGGCGCGCCCGACCCTGATTGAGGCTCTGGCGAAGGAGGGGACCTTCTCCTTCCCCTCGGGGCACTCGTTCATCTCACTGTGTTTCTACGGACTGCTGACCTACTTCTGGACGCGCACCCGGCCGGACTGGCTCCGCCGGGGCATCGTCGGGGCGGCCTCCACAGGCGCCATCGGTCTGATCGGCGCGAGCCGCGTTTACCTCGGCGTCCACTATCCCAGTGATGTTCTCGCTGGCTATGCCGCGGCGTTTCCGTGGCTTACCGCCTGCCTCACGGCCTACTACCAGTACGAGAAGCGCCTCGCTCGCCTGCTGCCGGAGAAGGCGAACTGACGCGGAGGGGAGACCCGCTTGCTTAAGACGACGTTGCTGCACCCGGAGATTTCGTACGCGCTGGGCGCGGCGGGACATGGGGCGAAGGTGCTGATTTCGGATGGGAACTATCCCCACACCACGAAGTCGAACCCGGCGGCGGAGAAGGTGTTCCTGAATCTCGCGCCCGGGCTGCTGACCGCAACGGATGTGCTGCGGGTGATTGCAACGGCGGTTCCGGTGGAGAAGGCGGAGGTGATGGCCACCGCCGACGGCGCGGAGCCGCCGATCTGGAAGGAGTTTCGCGCGCTTCTGCCGGGGCAGACGCTGGAGCCTCTGGAGCGCTTCGCCTTCTATGATGCCGCGTCCTCGCCCGATGTCGCGCTGGTGGTCGCTACAGGGGAGCAGCGCATCTACGCCAATATCCTGCTCACCATCGGCGTGGTGATGCCGGAGTAGAGGCGCGCGCGCCTCAGACCTCCCAGCCGGACTTGTCGATCACGGGGCCGCCGTCGCCGGCATCACGGCTCATCTGGCCCGCCACCAGAGCGGCGTCGATCAGCGAGAACACCCACACGGCGAACGCCAGCAGCAGGAGCATCCAGAAGATAGGGGAGACAGGGACGTTCGCGCCGGGGACCTCGCGGCCTGTGGTGAACGCCAGAATCTGCTTGTAGACCACCTGGCCGTCCGGCGACAGGTTCATGGCGAGCAGCGTGAGCACGTAGACCGCCAGGCACAGCCCGCCCTTCACCGCCTGGCCGTTGGCGAACTGCCCCAAGCCGGGGATGAAGAACGAGAGCAGCATTGCGGTTCCGGCGTTGCGCTTGGTGCGGCGCACGACGCCAGCCGCGTCGAGGTTACCACCCGCCATCGCCCCGGAGGCGGCCATGCGGACCTCCGCCAGCCGCAGCGATGCCTCCGCATACTTGCGTTCGGCGGCGGCCCGGGACGGGTCAGCGTCCTTCGCCTCCCCGAACGCCTTCTTGGCCTCCTCCCAGTTGCCCTGAGTGGCCATGAGGTCGCCCATCTGCTCGTGGACGATGGCGCGCTCACGCGGCGCGGCGCCCTCCATCAGGGTCAGCACCGTGGTGAGGGTGGCAAAGGCGTCCTTCGTCTGCCCGCGCATCCGCTGGACATTGGCGAGGGTCAGCAGCCGCTCGCGCTCGCGCTCCCGCGCGATCGGGTCCGTGGGAAGTGCGGCGGGCGCCGTCGTAGATGGTGGTGACGGTGGGGGAGCCCCTAAGTCCGCCGCCCGCATCGCCATAGTGGGTTCGGAGGGAAGGGCGGGGCCGCCCCCGGCGGCGCCTACCGGGGGCGGCGCCGCCGGCATTTTGGTGCCGCAGTTGCCGCAGAAGCGATTCCCGATCGGGTTCAGCTTGCCGCAGAGGGGGCAGGCCGCCTCCCTCTCATGGGGCATGCTGCTCCCGCCGCCGATGTCGGGCGTCGTGGCGTCCGGCCTCATCGCGTGGTTCCCTCCGTACTGGTGGGCGGGGTCAGGGCGTCTTCCCGTTGCGCTTTCCGGGCGCATCGGGGAGGGACGCCTCGTCGTCCAGGCCAGCGTCGAGCTCGTCCTCGTCGATCGGCTCTACCTCGGTGTCCGCGTCCTCGAAGAAGGCGGCGTCGTCCCACTCTTCCTCGTCGATGTCGAGCGCGTCCACCTCATCGTCCTCGTCCTCCTCGTCCTCCACTTCCGACGAAGAGGAGGCAGGAACCACAGAAAAGACGTTAGGCTGAGCGCCCGCGTAGACCTCGCCCGCCGCGCCGGTGGTCTCCGGCGTCGGAGGCAGGGCGCCCTTGGGCTGGGGCGTTGACCAGAACTGCTCGAGGCGGTAGCGCGCCCGGGCCTCAGCGCTCATCACGTGGACGATGACGTCGCCGAAGTCGAGCAGAATCCACTCGCCAACCGACTGTCCCGATGTTTTCGGGGCGGGGAGGCGGGCCTCTTCGGCCTTTTCCAGGGCGGAGTCCGCGATGGCGCGGATGTGAACGTCCGAGGTGCCGGAGCATACCAGCAGGTAATCGAACATTACGGTCTGGCCGCGCAGGTCCATCAGGGTGGGTTCTACCGCCTTGCGGTCCTCCACGGCATCGAGAAGCAGTTTGGCCTTCTGATCCGAAGGCATGTCTATTTTCTTTGGCACGCTCTCAGTACACCCCCGGCGGGCCGCAGTTCCCGCCGCGTGAGGGCGCCGACGCTGCTAGCGGAGCGGCAGCGCGGGGCGGCGGCGGTACAGGCGGTGCGCCTCGATAAACGTCAGCACCGGGTCGGGGGTCAGGTAGCGGATGGAGTGTCCGTCGCGCACCTGTTCCCGCAGCAGCGTGGAGGAGATCTCCAGCCCCGGCGTCTCCAGATATGTTATCTTCGCCCGCCACGGCGCGGGCAGCGCCTCAAGTGCCCGTTGGGCGGCGGCGTTGCTCTCCCGATGAGGGCGCGTCACCGTGACGAAGTGCGCCAGTTCCAGGAGCGCTTCCGGCTCGCGCCAACCGGGTAGCCCGGCGATGGCGTCCGTGCCTGTCAGGAAAAACAGGTCGTCCTCGGGTCTCTCCACGCGCAGTCGCCGCAGCGTTTCCACCGTGAACGACGGCCCGGGTCGTTCTAATTCTACCCCGCTTACTGCAAAAGCGCTGTTGTCCGAGGTTGCGAGCCGCGTCATCTCCAGGCGCAGTTCCCCGGGCGTCACCTCGTCGTCGGTCTTGAAAGGGGAGACCTGGTTCGGCACGAAGAGAACCGCGTCGAGCGCGAGGCGCCCGCGCGCCTCCTCCGCGAGGCGCAGGTGGCCGAAGTGAATGGGGTCGAACGTCCCGCCGAGGATACCCAGGCGGTACTTCACCGCACCTGCCCGTGCCCGCGGACGACGTACTTGGTCGTGGTCAACTCCGGCAGGCCCATCGGGCCGCGGGCGTGCAGCTTCTGGTTGCTGATGCCGATCTCGGCGCCGAACCCGAACTCCGCGCCATCCGTGAAGCGTGTGGAGGCGTTCACGTACACGGCGGCGGCGTCCACCTCGTCGCAGAAGCGCTGGGCGGCGGCGTAGTCGCGGGTCACGATCGCCTCGCTGTGACGCGAGCCGTACTGGTGGATGTGCGCGATGGCCGCATCCAGGGAGTCCACGATTCGCACCGCGAGGACCATGTCGTTGAACTCGGCGTAGTAGTCGTCCTCGGTGGCCGGGGAGATGGGACGGACCTTGTAGGAGGCGGCGGCCTCGGCCATGATACGCAGGGTGCGCTCGCAGCCGCGCAGCTCTACGCCCCGCTCCTGAAGCGCCATCAGGATGCCGATGATCGGCAGGTGCGAGGGCTGGTCGTGAATCAGCAGAGTCTCCGCCGCATTGCACACGGACGGGCGCGAGCACTTGGCATTGATGATGATGCGCTCGGCCATCTCGAAGTCGGCGGCCTTATCAATGTAGACGTGGCAGTTGCCGGTGCCGGTCTCGATCACGGGGATGGTGGACTCGCGCACGACGGTCTGGATCAGGGACGCGCCGCCGCGCGGGATCAGGCAGTCCACGTAGCGGTTGAGCGTCATCAGGTGCCGTGCCGCCGCCCGGTCTGTCGTCTCAATCAGGCTGATTGCGCCTGCCGGGATGCCGACCTGCTCCGCCGCCCGCGCGATCACACTGGCCAGAGCGATGTTCGAGTGGATGGCCTCGGAGCCGCCGCGCAGTACCACGGCGTTGCCCGACTTCAGGCAGAGCCCGGCGGCATCCACGGTGACGTTCGGCCGGGATTCGTAGATGATGCCCACTACGCCCAGCGGCACGCGGACCTTGCTGATCTGCAGGCCGTTTGGCCGGCGCCACCCGCTCACGACCTCGCCCACGGGGTCCGCGAGCCCGACAAGCAGCCCCAGCGCGTCGCGCATGGCGTCAATTCGCTTGTCGTTCAGCAGGAGGCGGTCCACCATCTGTGGCGCGACGCCGTTATCCCGGGCGGCGGCCACATCTCGCGCGTTCGCCTCCAGAATCGCGGCGCGCTCGGTGTTCAGCGCCTCGGCCATCGCCTCCAGGGCCGCGTTCTTGATACCCGTACCTACCGCTGCCAGCCGCCGCGCCGCGCTCTGCGCCGCGCGCGCCTTCTGCTCTACCTCATCGAAGACCGCAGAGTCCGTAAGGGTCACTGGATGTCCCACTCCCAACTTCCGACCGGTTCACCGCGCCGACGCTTTTCCGCGATGCGGTAGGCGTCCAGCGCCATCAGGAGTCGCGCAATGACAAGCGTCACGCCCCAGAAGCCTGCCATAGAGCTCAGGAACAGCGTCCCCATCAGCAGGAGCAGGCCCTTCGCTCCCTGGCCGTTGAGGATCTGTCCCAGGCCCGGGACGAAGAATCCCATCCACGCGCAGAACGCGGGGTGGAAGGCGGCGCCGGAGGTGGAGCCGGTGCCGGCGCCGGTGACGTGCGCCTGCCGGAACGCCACCGTTGTCGAGGCGGCGGTCGCGGCGCCCGCGTGGGTGCCGCCGCGCTGCGGCTCCGCGGAGACGGAGGCGAGCGCCGCCCGTGCAGAGGCCGCCGCATGCCCCTGCACGGGCGGCGCGGCTGTCGCCGCGCCCGGAACCATGTCCCCGCCGCAGACGAAGCAGAAGGAGAAGCGGCCGGCTTCCACCTGCGGCTCCGGCGCCCCGCAGCGGGAGCAGAGCATCTCGCGATGGCGCTGCATACGCGCCGCGACCGATGCCTGGGCCGCCTGCTGCTGCTGCGCTTCCCGCTCACGGAGGCGCAGCAGCTCGGCCTCCTGCGCCGCCTGTCGGGCCGCGATGGCGGCCTGACGGCGCTCCTCCTCC
>CALEKU010000189.1 GCA_937902745.1 uncultured Armatimonadota bacterium | reverse complement strand
ACCAGGTTGTCGCCCCAGACCAGACCGGGCCGTTGGATGAGCGTGGGAATCTCGGCACCCGCCCAGGCAAAGGTCTCGCCAGCCAGGGTGGTCGTGAGCGAGGGCATATCGGTCAGGCCGCCCCATCGGCGCATCAGGCGAGCCACCTCGACCGCTCCCACCGGGTTGATCTGGCCCGCGCCCTGCGTCAGCGGATCATACACCCCGCGCAGCTTGGTCACCGGGTCGTAGCCCGACAGGAGTTGCGCGGAGAACATCATCGCGGCCTTTACACCGTTCGGCTCCAGTGCAGGGTTTGCCTGGAGGACCAGCGCAGCGACGGCGGCGACCGCCGGGGCCGCCATGCTGGTGCCTGAGAGCCGGGTGTAGGACGTGGAGATGTAGGGAGCTACGCGCCTGTCCAGGTACTCCGTGGTCGGCACCCGTGTCTCCGGGTAGAGCGTGTCCAGAGTGGCGCCCGGGGCGCGCAGCGAGACGATGTCATTGCCCGGAGCGAGAACATCCGGCTTGAAGTTCACGTCGAAGCGGGTCGGGCCGCGCCCCGTGTAGGTGGTGATGGCGTCATCGCTGCGCCCGGCGGTCCCGCGGGTGTTGGAGGCGCCCACCGTCACGACATTCGGGTCGTTGCCGGGGCAGCCCACGGTACCGTACCAGCCCCCCCAGTTTCCGGCGGAGGCAACCACGACAATCCCCGCGGCCACGGCGCGCTCCGCGGCCTGGCAGAGCGGGTCGGTCTTATAGGACTCGAAGACACCGCCGCCGAGGGACAGGTTGATGACCCGGATGTTGTAAGAGCGCCGGTTTGCGATGCACCAGTCGATGCCGGCGATCACATCCGACACCGAACCCGCGCCCTGCGCATCCAGGACCTTGACGCCGACCAGGTGCGCACCGGGGGCAACGCCGCGGTAGGTAGTCTCCGCGCCGGGGCCGGACGAGGCCAGGCCGCTGCCGGCAATGATGCCCGCGACATGGGTACCGTGCCCGAAGTCGTCGTAGGGTAGGTGGTCCCGGCCGTTGACCATGTCCTTGAAGGCGGCCACACGCCCGGCGAGATCGGGCACCATGGCGACGCCCGAGTCGATTACGGCCACCCCCACGCCACGCCCGGTGTACGCGTTCCAACCGCTGCTGAAGATCGCCTCACCCGTACCAATCGCCTGCCGGTTTACGTCCAGCGCCGCGGCGCTGCGGACCTCCCGGTCCGGCGAGACGGAAACGACGTTTGGGTCGTCCGTCAGCGACAGAAGCTGTTCCGGCGTCGCCTCAACCACCACCGCGCCGACGCTCGGGAAGGTGCGGCCCACCCGGCTGCCCCGCGCCCACATCGACTCCCGCACCGACCGGGTCACCTGCCCTCGGGTACGAACGATCACCTTCATCCGCGACGCCGTGGACGACGCCTCCGCCATGGAGGATGCGCGGCGGGCCGGGGAGAGAGAGGCGCCGGAGGGCGCAGGCGCTTGCTGTTGCTGCTGGCGCCCGGAGATCAGGGCGGCGAGATCGGGGGCGAGCTTGGAGACGTCCTCGGCGCGGGCGGCGGTCGATGCGACCGACAACAGCGCGGCCATCGAAAGGGCGCCCGCCACAAAGCGGGGCATCGGGGAGAGCAGAGACAGCGTTCGGCCAGGGTGAGCGGCGCGTTGTTTCAGCACTTTCGTCCTCCAGCAGATAGCGACCAGCAGAACTTAAGGATGCACCCCGGGGGCAGGCCCATCCCTACCACCAGGCAAATAATAGCCGATTTAAGTAAACGAGCTTACAGTTTGGGATTGTACCATGCAAAATCTGAGGTTATGCCCGGAATTTCCTCGCACTCCCCAAATAATCTTCCCTCAAAGAGAAGAAACAAGCAACCATACCAGGTGTTTCGCAAAAATGCCAGGGTAGCAGGGGGGCAGACCAGGCATTTTACCCGGTCAGAATGATTCCACCTGAGTATTTTTCGAGGAGGCGCTGTGGACAGGCAGGCCCGGCTCGGAAGCAGTGGGGCGGGGCTTTAGACGTCAATTGCTAACGCAAGGGCGATGACGTATAATGCGTCCATCGCCGCGGCCGCCGGGCAAGAGGGCGAGAAAAACAAAAACCCGTCCCCTCCTGACCGCGTGAGCGGACGGAGGGGACGGGTCGTTCGGGCGGGGCGTTTCGGCGGCGTAGGCGCCTCAGATGGCGCGAGCCACCTTGTTCCCCTTGATGCACTTGGTGCAGACCTTCAGGCGATGCGGGGTGCCGTTGATGACGGTCTTCACCGACTGGAGGTTCGGGCGGAAAATCCGCTTGGTGCGCGGCGCGCGGGTCGCCCACTGACCAGAGTGTACGTGACGAATATTCTGGCCGCTCATCGCGCCCTTGCCGCAGACGGCGCAAACGTTCATAGCATCCGGCTCCTGATCGATTTCTATTGATCGTGTGATCGTGACTTCGGAAAATCCCGTATCACAACCACACGTGCGTCGGCGGCCTGACGGTGCCGACCAGACACGCGGGCGGGTCGCCAGAGCGCCCCGGTAAGACGCGGAAAAGCCCGGCATCGCCGGGCGCGAACAGTAGTATAGCACGTAATGCCGCTCTCAACAAGTCCCCTCCTCGCGCGTTGGCTTCCCTCCCGGTGGCGCCCGGCAGCACAAACCGCCCCCGGCATGGGGACGCCGGGGGCGCCGGACGACAATCAGAACAATCCGCGCGTACTTACGGTGGCCCGGCGCGCCCGGGCGGTGGCGCCCGAAACGCCCCTGAGCGTGGTGGCGGAGATGCTGCGGATGAGCCCGTACCGCGCCGTGCCTGTCGCCGAAACGGGCACGGGAGACGGCACGGGGAACCCACGTCTGGCAGGCATGGTGACCGAGGAGGCGCTGGTTGCCGCGCTTCTGGGAGCGGCGGACGCGGCGGAGCGGCAGCGCGTTCTGGCGCTGCCGGCCCGCGCTCTGCTGCGTGAGCCGGACGCCTGGGTAACGCCGGGGATGCGGGTGTCGGAAGTCGCACCGCTCTTTTATTCCGAGGAGCGTCGCGATGTCCTCCCGGTACTGGACGGGTCGGATCGCCGGATCTACCTGGGGCTTCTGGGGCCGTCCGACCTGGTGCGCGATCTGGCGCAGCCGTTCCGCCCTCCGCTCGTGGGGGGAATGGCCACTCCGCTCGGTGTGTACCTGACGACCGGCGAGGTCAGCGGGGGCGTCGGGACACTGGCCCTGGCGGCAACCGGCCTGGTGACCCTGGCGCTGCAACTCTGCAGCGCAGCGCTGTTCCTCGGCCTACAGTACGCCGTGCTCCGGTTCGTCCCGGCCACTACGTCTGCGGCGCTGCTCTCATGGCTGCCCGTGGGGACGCGCAGCAGCGCCCTGGAGACCCTGGCGATGTTCGTGCAGACCCTCCTGTTCCTGTCGCTGCTGCGCCTCTCGCCCCTGGCGGGCTACCATGCGGCGGAGCACCAGGTTGTCCACGCGCTGGAGCGCCGCGAGCCGCTGGTGCCGGAGGCTGTGCGCCTCATGCCGCGCGTCCACCCGCGCTGCAGTACGAATCTGGTGGCGGGCGCGCTGCTGGTCTGGCTGACGGGCACAGCGCTCTACCCACTCCTCGGAGGCGCGGCGTATCTGCTCGGCACCGCGGTTGCGCTGCGCTTCTGGCGCAGCGCGGGAGCGGTCTTGCAGCAGCACTTCACCACGCGCCCGCCCAGCGACACCCAGATCGAGAGCGGTATCCGCGCCGCGCGCGCCCTGCTGGAGGCACACGACCGCGCCCCCTTCGCCGCCCCCCGTCCGGTCCAGCGCCTGTGGCGCATGGGTTTTGCCCAGATCCTGCTTGGGGCCGGCACCGGCCTGCTTGCGCTTTATGGCCTGGCGGCGGCGTTCCCGGGGCTGGAAAAGTGGCTGGCTGTACTCATCGGCGTGTGATACCCCTTGTTCTAACGCCCGGTGATTCCCGCGGTCTCTTGCCGCGAAAATGAAGGTTTCCGAAAAGCGAGAATCCGACGAGGATGAGTGATCGATGCTGATAGAGCGACTGACGGGCGCTGTGCGCGCCGCGCTGGAGTCCGCACAGGCGGACGGCTCCCTCCCCCCTTCCCCCCCCGGGACGACGTTCGAGGTGGACGTGGAGGCCCCCCGCGATCCGCAGTTTGGCGACTACGCCACGAGCGCCGCTCTGCGGCTGGCCCGCGCGCGCCGCGAAGCGGAGGCCGCCCGTGCGATGGCCGATGTCCTCGCGGCGCGGCTTACATCCGCCGACGCGGCCCCGGAAACGCGCGAACTGATCGCCTCGGCGGAGGCGGCGGGCGGCGGGTTCGTAAACCTGCGGCTGACGCCCACGGCCTTTGCCCTGGCGCTCAGCGAAGTTCGGTCTCAGGGGGCCGGATTCGGCCGCTCCGATGTCGGCCAGGGCAGCCGCGTACTGGTGGAGTTCGTTTCCGCCAACCCCAACGGCCCCGTTACCGTGGCGCATGGGCGGGGAGGCGCAATCGGGGACGTCCTGGCAACCCTGTTCACGTGGACCGGGTGGGACGTTCACCGCGAGTTTTATGTGAACGACGCCACCAACTCGCTGCAGATGCGCGTGTTTGCCCGCTCGGTGTTCGCCCGCTACCGCCAACTCCTGGGCCATGGGGATACCGTTCCCGAGGACGGCTACCCCGGTGAGTACGTGCGGGACATCGCGCACAGCATCCTGGAGCGGGAGGGGAACAAGTACGAGGACCTGCCCGCAGCCGAGGCAGAAGGCTTCTTCCAGGCGCTTGCCATGGAAGGGATGCTGGAGCAGCAGAAGAAGACGCTGGCGTCGTTCGGCATCCGCTACGACACGTGGTTCTCGGAAGAGGCGCTGCACCGCGCGGGCGCGGTCCGGGGTGTTCTGGAGGCGCTGGAGGCGAGCGGGCACGCGTACCTGGAGGGCGGCGCGCTCTGGCTGCGCTCCACCGCCTTCGGCGACGACAAGGACCGGGTGCTGAGGCGCGCGGACGGCTCACCGACCTACATCGCGGGCGACCTCGCCTATCATAAGGACAAATTTGACCGCGGGTTCGACCGCGCCGTGGATGTGTGGGGCGCGGACCATAACGGCTATGTGGGCCGCACCAAGGCGGGCATCGCCGCGCTCGGCTTCGACCCGGGCCGGCTGCACATCGCGCTGTACCAGCTTGTGCGCCTGATAAAAGACGGCGTCGAGGTGAAGATGGGCAAGCGCGCCGGAAACATCGTCACCCTGGAGGAGCTGGTGGAGGAGGTGGGCCGGGACGCCGCGCGCTTCTTCTACCTGATGCGCTCCTCGGACGCGCCGCTGGACTTCGATATCGATCTGGCGCGCCGGCAGGACAAGGACAATCCGGTGTACTACGTGCAGTACGCCCACGCTCGCTGCTGCTCCGCGCGGGAGAAGGCACGAGAACTGGGGGTAGCGGAGGGCGGCGAGCCGGACCTGACCCTGCTATCGCAGCCGGAAGAGCGAGCGCTGATCAAGCGGATCGATGCGTTCCCGGCGGAGGTGCGGGCCGCGGCAGCGGAGTACGCGCCCCACCGCATCGCGCGCTACGCCCAGGACCTTGCGGCGCAGTTCCACGCCTACTATGACCGCGGCAACCGCGCACCGGAGTGGCGCCTGGTCCGGCCCGAGGTGCCGGATGTCACGGCCGCACGGCTCGCCCTGGCGGATGCCGTCCGGCAGACGCTCGCCAACGCGTTGACTATCCTCGGCATAGCAGCGCCGGAGCGCATGGGCGACGACCCGGATCAGGCCGAGGCGTAGCGGGAACCGGCGGAAACGACCGACGACGGAGAGGACAGCGAAACGGCATGCAGCAGCAGTGGCGAACAGCTTTGGCAGAAGCGGGCAGGAGGACGGCGGCGACCGTGGCCGCCCTCCTGGTCGTGACACTCCTCGCCGCAGGGGCGGCGCGGGCGCTGGTCCCGGTGCGCTCGAAGGGCGTCTTTACGGATAAGACCGGCGCGCAGCACCCGTGGAACATCAACTACGCCAACACCCTGCTCTGGGAAGACAAGCCTTTCGTCCCGGTCGGCGGACTGTTCCAGGCGCTCTCCTGGGCGCCCGGCGCGGGTGAGGAGGCATTCGCCAGCGATGTGGCCGCGCTCCGTGCTCTGAAGGAGAATGGCGTCACCGACGTCTACCTGCAGCCCGCTCGCGGCGGCATCACGGGGGTCAAGCCGGAAGCCATCCAGCGCCTGGTGGATCACCTCGACGCCGAAGGGTTCACCTACGGTATCTCGCTGAACGACGGCCCGCGCGAGCCGGTCATCGGGCACCTTGTCAAGCCCGGGGCGTTCCGCCAGGTCGTGCCGGAAGCCGGCGGTACGCTCCGCTTCCCGGTGTCGGACCTGGGGTCTGCTCTGTACTTCATCGTGACCGCCAATACGGGCGAGATACTGGAGCAGGGTGAGGCGTCCCTGGTCGCTGAGGGCGCCCGTGTTTCCGTCGCTCCCCGCACCGGAGAGCCGGTGGCCTTCCTCGTCCCGGAGAAGCTCTACCTGCCGGGCGGCTCCCTGCGGATGGTGAACCTGTGGGACGGCTTCGACCGGTATCGCGACGCACTGCTGGGACTTTTTGCCCGAGTGAAGTTCGGCCCGGGCCTGCGCTTCCTGGTGGACCCGCTCCCGGCGGACCTCGCCTTCTCCGATGAGTTCGAGCGCCTGGTCCCCACCGGCGACGGGTTCGCGGCGGAGTGGTCCACCTGGCTCGGGCGCAAATACAAGACCGTGGAGAACCTTTCGCGCGCCTGGGCGCTGACGGAGCGCGAAACGCGCGACTTCGCGCAGGCGGCGCGGCTGGTTCCTCTGTGGGGCGGTGGCAAGGGTGTGGAGTTCTTCTATGAGCGAGGCCCGGAGCCCCGGCTGCACAAGTCCGTCACCTCCCGCTGCGCGTTCTGGCAGGACCTCAACGAGTTCAAAGCGGTCTCGGTCCGCGGCTATATGAACGACCTGGCCGTGGTTCTGAAGAAGGCCGTGGCGGATGTCCCCGTGGTCTACCGGTCGCAGGGCTGGTCCCCGCTCTTTGCCAAGCTGCCCCCGCAGCACGGCTTCGACGGCATCGGCATCGAGGCGTTCGGCCGGGGCGATGCCCTGGCAACCCGCGTCGCAGCCTACATCTATGGCCAGGCATCGGACGCCCCCAAGACGATGTGGCTCCCGGTGATCGCGACCGCGCCTGCTCCCTTCACCAGTAATGACGGCGCGACCAAGAACGAGAAGGGCTACCCCAGCCGCTTCGAGATGCACTCGGACCTGGACTGGCTGCGCGAGGTCGGTGCGCGCGGCTTCTACGTCAGCGGCGTGCGCGTCACCGATCCTGCGCGCAAGAGCTTCGACCTTTCCGATGCCCCGGAGCAGTTAGGCTGGCTGCGAGACTACGCCAACGTCCTCTCCACCACCGGTATCCGCTCCTCCCCCAACGCCAAGGGACCGGCAGCTCTGTTCTATCCCCGCATCCAACTGGCGTCCCTCTCTCCCATGCCGCTGAAGAGCGGCGGCTGGTGGCTGCCCACCGACCGCGCCGGGCAGGTGTTCGACTTCGGCCCCTCCGGGTTCGCCTACTCTCTGGATGAGCCCGGGCAGGGCGTCGTCTACTACCTCTGGAACCCGGCCGGGCCGCGGCGCGTCCGCATCCGCATCCCCAAGGCCGCGCGCGACAAGGGCGCCAGCCAGGTCGCCTGGAGCAGCAATGCAGACGGCGAGGTGAGCAAGGATATCCTTACCGTCACGGTCGGCCCGGAGCCGATTCGCCTCCTGAATATGCCCGGCATCCCGCTGCCGGTGGATGCCTGGGAGGAGACGATCGAAAAGGGTAAGCGCCTGGTAAAACTGGCGCGGGAGCAGAAGCGCGTGGACGCCCCCCGGATGCAGCAGGAACTCGGTCTGCTCAAGAAGCGCGAGGAGAACCTGTACGGCAGTCTGATGGAGGCCCAGGCGTTTGTGCGTAAGACGGAGTATCTCCTGCGCCCGTACCTCTGGATCGAGGCGGAGATGATGGGCAACCACTCCTTCGACGCGATCGACGATCTGCCGGGGGCCAGCGGCGGCCGGATTCTCCTCGTGTCCTCGCGCCCTGAGGGCGAGCAGCACGCCGCTACCGCGCGCTACCCCATCACCGTCAATGACTCCCGGCCGGTGAATGTGTGGGTGGCGGCCTCGCCCGGCGCGGCGCTCTCGCTGCGCATCGACGGCCAGCCGCTCGTGGATGAAGCCACTCTTCCGCAGCCCATCGGCAGCTACTTCGCGGACGGCAAACTCGTCTGGATACGCATGGGCGTCGCGACGATCCCGCAGGGGACCCATATGCTGGAGCTACGCGCAGACGGCCCCGCCCGCGTGGATGCCCTGCTGTTCATCCGCGAGGAGTTCACGCCGAACGGCACGACCCCGCCGCCGGTCCTGCCGCCGGTCGAGGACGACGAGAAGAAGAAGTAAGAGCGGCCGGAACCCCACCATGTCAACTCCTGTGGATGTCGCCTGCCTGGGCCTGCTCGTGGCCGATACCGTCGGCACCGCTATCGACGCCCTGCCGCCGAAGGGTACGCTCGCGCTGATAGACCGCATCGAACTGCATGTGGGCGGCTGCGCGGCGAACACCGCCGTCGGCCTCGCCCGCCTCGGCGTCCCGACCGCCGTACTGGGCAAGGTCGGCGCGGACGGCTTTGGGGATCACCTCGTGGGCGGGCTGGAGAAGCAAGGGGTGGAAACGCGGGGCGTCCGCCGGGACCCGTCCGTGGCCACCGCTGCCACCATCGTAACCGTCCACTCGGACGCCGAGCGGTCGTTCCTGCATGTCATCGGGGCCAACGCCGCGGTCACCGACGCAGACGTGGACTGGGACCTGCTCGCCGGCGCGCGCCTCCTGCACGTCGCGGGCCTGCAGCTCATGCCCGCTCTGGAGGGCGAGGGCATAGCCCGGGTGCTCGCGGAGGCGAAGCGGCGCGGCCTCATGACCACGCTAGACACCGTCATGAACCCGCGCTCCGCAGGCTGGGCGGGCCTCGCGCCCGCGCTCCCCTACCTCGATTGGGCGCTGCCCTCGTTCGAGGAGGCGAAGGCGCTCACCGGGGAGCCTAAGGCGCTGCGGCAGGCCCGCCGCTTCCAGGAGGCCGGCGCGAAGAACGTTGCCGTGAAGATGGGGGCAAACGGCTGCCTGGTAGTGCCCGCGGACGGCGAGCCGTTCCATATGGCCCCGCTGAAGGTGGATGCGGTGGACGCCCTGGGCGCGGGCGACGCCTGGGTTGCCGGCTTCCTGGTCGGTCTGCTCGAAGGCTGGCCGCTCGACCGAACCGCCCGCTTCGCCAACGCGGTCGGCGCGTGCTGCGTCCAGGCGCTCGGTGCCACCACGGGCATCCGGTCCCGTGCAGAAACCCTCGCCCTTCTGGACGAGGCGGCCTGAGCCCTCCGTGGCGCCCGCTCCTCGCCGCCCCCGCAAGCCCCGCGGCACTGTCCGCCCCTTTGACGCCGCCCTGAAGGAGTTGGTGGCCGCACACCCCCTGGAGTGGGTCCGGATGCCGGACCGCACCCTGCGCTATAATGTCCCCGCGCGCGACAAGACGGAGCAGGAGGTCTTCAGCTACGTCGTTCTCCTGCACCGGAGCGCGGACAGTCGCAACGCGATTACCGGCGTGCTGGAGCGCTACCGACTCGACGGCACCTGCTACCTGAGAGGTAACCAGATTGCGCCAATCTGCAACGTACCAGAAGATCTTCGCCGACGGACGGGCCGAGGGACGGGCCGAAGGGGAACGGCAAGCCCTGATGCTCCTCGGGCGCAAGCGCTTCGGTGAGCCGGACGCGGCGACGATCGCCGCCCTGGAGAAGGTCACCTCCCGGGAGCGGCTGGAAGCGCTGCTGCTCCGGGTGACCGAAGTAGAGTCGTGGGAGGAGCTGCTGGCGGCGTAGCCAAGCCGCTCCTCCCGAAGCGGATCAGTCCTCCCAGCGGTCGAGGCCGAGGAGCTTGCGCCCGAGCGGCGTCAGTTCTGCCGTCTGGCAGTTCTTCTGCTCCCAGCCGCGCTCGTCGCCGTACACCCAGGACGCATCCGGGGCGAGACGCTCCCGCCAGCGCATGATGCGGTCCGCCCGCGCTGCCTCGTCGTTCTCGCGCGCCGGGGACATCGCGATGTACTGCGCGAACCGGGGCTTGCCGGACGTGTTGTGGCCGTTGCCGTGCGCCAGCAGCGTGCTCCAGATCACGAAGTCGCCCGCCTTGCCCGGGATCGGCTGGACCGAGCAGCCCTCCGGAAGGCGCGACAGGTCGGGACGGCGCGGGTCGCGGTCCGCCGGCTGCTCCGCGATCCACTTTTCCAGCACCGGCCCGATGAAGCCGGGGACGCACGTAAAGCCGCCCATGTCCTCCGTCGTGTCGCGCAGGTACAGCACGCCCTGCACTCGCAGCGGCTGGTGCACCGTCGTCGTGTCGACGTCCCAGTGGGTGAACCCCTTCTGGTCGTACTCCGGATGGTCCGGGTGGGGCGGCGGCTTGAAGTTCGCCCGGTCGATGGAAACCCACAACTTTTCGTTCTGGTAGAGGTCTACCATCGCGCCGTAGATCCGGGGGTTCTGGCGGTTCTTCCAGAGTGCCGGGTGCTGGTACAATTCCACCATGCCATTGGGCCGGTGCGGCGGCCGGTACCAGTCTTCCGGGTCGTTCGGGTCCATGCCGAGGAAGTCGAATACCGCGTCAACCACCGCCTCGCAGTCCTCAACCGGCACGGCACCCCGCACTACAACGTAGCCGTTCTTCTCGAAAAACGCGCGGTCCTCCGCGCTCAGCACAGCCATCCTGTTTCCTCCCGCACATGCGGTGTTTCCCGTTTAGGGTTCGGCCCGCGATTTGGGAATCCTGCCCCCGGTGGAAACCGGACGCGCCCGAAAAACCCGCGTAAGATCATGCCGCCGGGCCACGATGACGATGGTGGTGGAGTATTTCTCGCCGGGAAGGACCGGATCGCAGCCGATGTACGCGACACGCAGGGACGACTATCCGCCAGATGCCTTGTGGAGCCAGTTGACGCACCCCTCGGAGCGTCAGAGGCTCCAGCGCTTCTGCCTGCGGCTGGCGGGCGGCAACAGTGACGTTGCCGAGGATATGACACAGGAGACTCTCACCGAGGCGTGGCGCCGCCGCGACGCCCTGCGCAACGCCGAGGCCAGTCGCGCCTACCTCTACGGCATCGCGCAGAACGTTTCCCGCCGCTGGTGGCGGCAGAAGGCGCGCGAGAACGCGTACCATGTGGCGTCCCCCGCCCCGCACCACGAAGGCGGGGAGTCGTTCCTGGAATCCCTCCCCGACCCGAACCTGCAGCCGCCCGATCTTGGCCTGGAGCAGGCGGAGATTGCGGCTCTGCTGGACCGCGCGATGCACCGTTTGACGCCAACCACCCGCGCCGTCCTGATCGCCCACTACGTGGACGAGACCCCCCATGCCGAGATCGCGGCGCGCCACGGCCTGACCGAGCAGAGCGCCGCGGTGCGTGTCCACCGGGCAAAACAGGCGCTCCGGGAGGCGCTCACGGAGGGCAAACTGCGCGCGGAGGCGGTCGCGCACGGCTTAATCTCCGAGGAGGTCGAGGGCTGGGTAGAGACCCGTATCTGGTGCCCAATGTGCGGCGGGCGGCAGATGCACGCCCGCCGCTCCGACGCGGGGGTGCAGACTATCGCGTGCCCTGGCTGCCACTACTCCCTTGGGCCGAATCCGAGCGCAGACTACTTCTCGGCGTGTTTCTTCAAGCACCACGCCTTCCGGGCGGAGCAGGTGGTCCAGGGGGTGACCGCCTTCAAGCCCGCTCTGAACCGCCTCCACTCCTGGTGGTTCGCGTATCTGCGGGAGGGTCTGAAGCGGGGGAGTGTTCGCTGCCTCGCGTGCGGACAGCCGACGGAGCTCTCGTCCTCCGCCCCGGCGTCGCCGCAGTACGCCTACCCCACGCGCAACTGGCTGGGTGTCCACTCCCACTGCCTGCGCTGCGGCCATGTCCACGTCCTGCCCCCGAACGGCTTCGCGGTCTCCGCGCCCGCGGTGACGGCGTTCTGGAAGAAGCACCCACGCATCCGCCAGATGCCCGCCCGCCGGATACCGGGTCATCCGCGCAGCGCCTGGGTCGCTCGCTACGAAAGCGTGACCGACAGTACCCGCCTGGAGGTCGTCTTCGCCGGAGACGATTTCGAGGTTCTGGAGACGAGCGGCAGCGGCGGCGACTCCTGAGCCTTCCAGAGCCAGCGACCTTCCCCACCCGCCCACGCCCGCCTGCGGCGAAAGGGCAGGCCATCGCGCGGCTTTACCAATGGCCTCCGGGGGGCTATACTGAACGTACTATGCAGGCACGCGAACTCAGACAAAGATACCTGGAATTTTTCGAGAGCAAGGGGGCGCTCCGGCTGCCGTCCGACTCGCTGGTCACGGACGACCCTACGCTTCTTTTCACCGTCGCCGGGATGGTCCCGTTCAAGGCGTACTTCGAGGACCGGGCAACCCCGCCCCGCCGCTCCGTCGCCACGTCCCAGAAGTGCCTCCGAACCAAGGACATCGACGACATCGGGGACATCTCCCACTGCACCTTCTTCGAGATGCTCGGCAACTTCTCGTTCGGCGACTACTTCCAGAAGGAGGCGATCGCCTGGGCCTGGGAGTTCCTGATCGACGTCCTTAAGCTGGACCTCGCGCGCCTGCGCGTCACGATCTACCAGGACGACGAGGAGGCGTACCGGCTGTGGCGCGAAGTGGGCATGCCCCACGAGCGCATCACGCGGCTCGGCCAGAAGACGAACTACTGGCCCGCCAACGCCATCGTGGAGCAGAGCCAGGGGCCGTGCGGCCCGTGCTCCGAGATCTTCTTCGACCTGCAGCCCGACCAACCATTCGACCCGGATTGGGACGGTGAGGGCTCCCGCTGGCTGGAGATATGGAACCTCGTCTTCACGCAGTACACGGGCCAGGGGCACGGCGACGACTACAAGCTGATCGAACTGCCGAAGAAGAACATCGACACCGGCATGGGCCTGGAGCGCACCGCCGCCGCGATCAACGACCTCTCCGGGCCGTTCGAGACCGATGTGCTGCGCCCCATCATCGCACACCTGGAGCAGCTTTCCGGCCGCGCGTACGCCTCCACGCCGGACTCCCCCACCGACATCGCGTTCCGGCGGATTGCGGACCATATCCGCGCGACCACATTCCTCATCAGTGACGGCGTGCTGCCCGACAAGGACAAGCACGGCTACGTTCTGCGCCGCCTGATGCGCCGCGCCATCGTGGCGGGCATCCGCCACCTCGGCTTCGAGACCGAGCCGTTCCTGGACCGCGCCGTACCCGGCGTGATCGCGAACATGAAGGATGCTTACCCGGAGCTGGAGGAGCGGCGTGAGGCCATCCTGAACGTCGTCCGGCAGGAGGAGTCCCTGTTCCGCGAAACGCTCCGCAGCGGCCTGATTCGCCTCGACAACGCCATGGCGCGCGGCGCCCTGTCCGGCCGCGAGGCGTTTGACCTGTTCCAGACGTACGGTCTGCCGTTCGAGGTAACCCGCGAGGTGGCCGGTGAGCGCGGCGTGACCGTCAGCGAGGAAGAGTTCAACCACGCGCAGGTCGAGCACGCTGTCCGCTCCGGCAAGGGCAACAAGAAGACCTGGGTACTGACCGACGACGCCACCAAGGCGCTGCTGCGCTCCGCGCCGCAGACGGAGTTCGTGGGGTATGACACCCTCACCGTGGACGGCGCGAAGGTGGTCGGCATTCTGGTGGACGGCAAGCCGGTGGAGACACTCAGCGTCGGCCAGGAGGCTGTGGTCCTGCTGGACCGCACGCCCTTCTACGCCGAGTCCGGTGGGCAGGTGGGCGACGGCGGCTCGCTAACCACGGCGCACCCGGCGCCCGGTGGCACCGCATTCGCCGTGACCGACACGCAGAAGCAGGATGGCATCTACTTCCACAGCGGGGTTCTGGCCCATGGGGCGCTTTCCGTGCACGAGCGCGTGACGGCGACCGTGGATGCCGACCTGCGGCGAGACACGATGCGCAACCACACGGCGACGCACCTGCTGCATAAGGCTCTGCGCTCTCGCCTGGGTACGCACGTCCAGCAGCGCGGCTCGCTGGTGGCACCCGACCGCCTGCGCTTCGACTTCTCGCACGGAGCCGCGCTGACCGACGAGGAGATCGCGGACATCGAGGCTGAGGTAAACGACGCCATCTACCGCGAACTGCCGGTGGAGATCACGGAGAAGCCCATCGACGAGGCGCGGCAGATGGGCGCGATGATGCTCTTCGGCGAGAAGTACGGCGAGGTGGTGCGCGTGGTCTGCGTGGGCGACGAGTACTCGCGCGAACTGTGCGGAGGGACGCACGTTCGCAACGCGTCCCAGATCGGCCTGTTCCGCATCGTCTCCGAAGGCTCGGCGGCGGCGGGCGTGCGCCGCATAGAGGCGCTGACGGGCCGCGGCGCGGAGGCGTTCGACCGCGCGGGCGTGGAGACGCTCAAGCGGACGGCGGCGCTGCTGGGCGTGAAGCCGTCGGCCGCCCCTGAGGCGCTGGAGCGTCTCCAGGCCGAGGTGAAGACCCTTCGACAGACGCTCGACAAGGCGAAGCAGGCGCAGACCGGCAGCCTGGCCGAATCGCTGGTCGCGGGTGCGACGGCCGTGGGCGGCTTCCGGGCAGTGTTCGCCGCGCCGGAGGGCGTGACGAGTGCGGATGCGCTCGGGGCCCTCGCCGACGACGTACTGAACCGGCTGAAGTCGGGTGCGGTCGTCCTGGGCGCGGCGTCGGGCGGGAAGGTGTTCTTCGTGGCCAAGGCCAGTAAGGACGCCGTGTCCGCCGGGGCGCACGCGGGCAACGTGGTCAAGGCCGCGGCGCAGGCCGCGGGCGGCGGCGGCGGCGGTCGCCCCGACTTCGCCCAGGCGGGCGGCCGCGACGCCGCTAAGCTCCCGGACGCTCTGAAGGCCGCTGAGGATGCCCTGAAGGCGCAGGTGGTTGCCTTGGGTTGAAACCCCGGCTTCTGTGATTCAAGCCCGCCTACGCGAGCGAAGATCCGCTTCGTCGGTGCGGGCTCCGGTACGCGGGAACGGTTACGGATTACCCGTAGCCGCCTCTCGGCCGATGCAGCCCGCGGAGGCGGGCTTGAATCACAGAAGCCGGGACTTTAGTCCACGGCGCAGGTAAGCCGTTGGCCGTTTGGTCGCCGTGGAACGTCCGCCGTCAGATGGCCACAGCCGTCCGACGACGGCACGCCGCATCTGCCGGGATGCTAAACCTAACGCAGCACCCCGCGCCGCCCGATAACGGGAAGGGTGTGCGCCGCCTCACAGGCGCACCCTGTCCCCGACCACACACGCATGAGATTCCTCGCCATCGACTACGGGACCCGGCGCATCGGGCTGGCGGTCTGCGACGAACTGGAGTTCGGCGCCTACCCGCTCCGCACCCTCACCCGCTCCCGATCCCTGCGCCACGACCTGGCCGAGATCGCCCGCCTGGCCGAAAAGGAGGGCGCGGAGGGGTTGGTCGTCGGCCTACCGCTGAACGCGGACGGGTCGCGCGGGCCGTCCGCGGAGGCCGCCGCGCAGTTCGCCCGCTCCCTCGCGAAACACACGAAATTGCCCATCACACTGCACGACGAATTCCTGACCACTGCCGAGGCGGAAGCCGAGTTGATCGCCGCGGATGTTTCCCGTAAGAAGCGACGCGAAGTCATCGACCAGATGGCCGCGGTCCACATCCTGGAGTCGTTCCTGCGCCGCCGGCAGGAGGAGCAGCGGCGCATTGCCGCCGCTGCCGGAAACGGCACGGGCAAAGAAGGAGCGGGCGCCGAATGAAGCGAGTCCTGGGATTTCTGGTGGTCATCCTCCTGCTCGCCGCGGGAGGAGCGGCGCTGTACGCCTCCTCGTGGTGGAATCAGGCGAAGCTGCCCGTCGGCGGTGACCAGCCGGTGCGTGTCACAGTGGCGAAGGGCGCCACGCTCACCGAAGTCGCCGCGGACCTGGAAAAGCGCAAGATTATCCGCTCCGCCACGGCGTTCGGCTACCTCGCCCGTGGAAAGGCCGCCATCCAACCGGGGGTTTACGATCTCAAGCCCTCGGAAACGCCGCAGCAGATTCTAGAGCACCTGGTCAAGGGCGACATCGTTCGGGTAAAGGTAACCTTCCCCGAGGGTTGGACCCTGCGCCAGATGGCCGCCCGCCTGGAGAAGAACGGTCTGGTGAAGGCGGACTCCTTCCTGAACCTGGTCACGAAGCAGGGAAACACGCTGAAGGCGTCGTTCTCGCCCCCGGAGAACCTGGAGGGCTACCTGTTCCCGGATACCTACCAGTTCCCTCTGGGTGAGAGCGAGCGGGAGATCGCCCAGCGCATGCTCGGCAACTTCGATGCGCAGATGGCAAAGCGGGAGGAGGCCCGAAAGAAGAGCGGGCGCTCCCTGCGTGACATCGTTATCATAGCCGCCATGATCGAGCGCGAGGCGCGGGTCGCTCAGGATCGGCCACGCATCGC
Organism: uncultured Armatimonadota bacterium; assembly: GCA_937902745.1. GTDB lineage: Bacteria > Armatimonadota > Armatimonadia > Armatimonadales > Armatimonadaceae > CALEKU01. The sequence continues at coordinate 446 of CALEKU010000189.1, read as the reverse complement.
GGGCGTCATCTACAACCGGCTCGCCCAGCGCATGCCGCTCCAGATCGACGCCACTGTGCTCTACGCGCACCTGCAGGCGGGGGGCCAGCACAAAGAGCGTCTGCTGTTCCGCGACCTGGAGATAAACTCTCCCTACAACACCTACAAGGTCGTGGGCCTACCCGCCGGCCCGATCTGCAACCCGGGAATCGCCTCGATCGACGCCGCACTCGCCCCGGAGAAGTCGGACTACCTGTACTACGTCGCGAAGCCGGACGGCTCCCACGCCTTCGCGCGCACCCTGGCCGAGCACAACCGGAACATCGCCGCAGTCCGGAACGGGGTCGCCCCGCCGCCCCTGCCCCCGTCCATCGCCCCGCCCGGCGCCGCGGCCGCGACCCTCGCGCCGCAACAGCAACCACGCGCACCCCGGCGGCGCCGGACGTTCCGGCGCCGCTCCCCGCAGG
>CALEKU010000188.1 GCA_937902745.1 uncultured Armatimonadota bacterium | reverse complement strand
GGAACTACTACCAGGACGTCTACGGGGGCCTGTAACGCGGGCGGCCCGCCCCCAAATGGGGGCGGGCCGCCGTTTTGGGTCGTTCCCGGTACTATCGGTCCAGCGTCATGGCGAAGACCTTGATCTGCGGGTCGTTCGGGAGCGTGACGGAGACCAGTTCCCGGCTGATATCCAGCGGGATGACCAGGTGGCGTAGCGCGCAGGACACGCTGACGTCCCCCTCGGGAGTGCGCTTGCGGCGGGCGGAGATCGCCACAGCATCCCCCACCAACTCCACCGGACGATTCCAGTCCGGCACCCGCACCGTCACCGTCTCACTGGTCTTGTTCTTGTAGTTCAGCGTGACCGTCATCTGCCGGTCCTCGCCCCCGGTCGCCACGGCCGCTACGTGCAGCCCGCCGTACCGGGCATTCCCATCCCCCTTGATCGGGATCACCTGTCCGGCGCAGGCGACCGCGTTCTTCTGTCCGTCCGCGTCCGAGCCGTAGCGGAACGCGATGCGCCGCGCCGACGAGGAGATGTCCGTCCAGTAGCCACTGGGGTACGCCGGGGGCGACTGGAGCGTGACCTTCGGCTTGGAGCGCGGGTCGTTCGGATCGGCGGGCTTCTCCACCCGGGGCGCCCGGGGCGCGTTCAGACCGAACGCGTCCGGCGGGAACGCCTCGGCGGGGAAAGTGCCGCCCGCGCCGTCCAGGTCGCCGTCCGTGCGGTCCTCCTCCGAGGCCACAGCATCCACATCGTAGAACTTGCTCAGGTCCACGAAGTTCAGGCGCCCGCCCCGAATCCGCACGTAGGCAAGAGCGATATCCCCTGTGCGCGTCACCGGTCGGGCGGACAGGTATGCCTCCGGCATCTTCAGCACGTCGAATGCCAGGATGTGCGGACCATCGTACTCCGGAGCGCGCACCGGCACCTTCACCTTGATCGCCTCGCCGGAGGCCACATCGCGGTCGATGATGGCGGTCATGGCCGCGCGCCACTGCGCCTCGACGCCATCCGCAAAGTACCAGTGGTAACCGACCGCGTACTGCCCCTTCGGCCACTTCTGCGGACCGCGGTTAATGACGGTCACCTCTATGGTCGTCCGCGAGTCCGCGTCCATATTCTCGGGCAAGCTCTCGGGCAGCAGGATGCGCGCCTCTTCGTCGCCGCCGTACACCGCGATGCGCTCCCGGTACTCTCCCGGGATCGTGTCCGTGGTGTCCGTGCGGGTCAGCAGCCAGCGCAGGCGGAAGCCCCCGCCGGGCACACCGCGCCCCGGCGGCAGTTCCGGGAACGCCGGGGGCAGCGGCGCGCCGCCCGGGTCGCTCAGGTTGACCAGACCGCGCAGCACCGCTCCCGCCCCCGGGATCAGCGGCTCCGTGATGGGCGTGGAGCCGGTGCCGATGACCTGCGCCCCATCCTCGGAAAGGATCTGGTAGGTGAGCGCCGCGGTACCGGGGGCCACCGTCTCCGCACCAAGCCACCGCACCCGCACCGACACCGGGTACGCGCCGCCCGCCTGCATCAGCGGGCTCGCCGTGGTGCCGTCAAACAGGACCGCCTCCGGCAGCGACTCGGTGATGGTCACCGGCACAGACAGCGGCACATCGCCCTCGTCCGCCAGGTAGATAACGCGCCCGTCCGGGTTGTTCGGGTCGGCGGGGTACGCCATATCGATCTGCGCAATGTACTCGCCCGGCGGCAGCGGTTCCACCGTTCCGTCCGGTCGCAGCTTAATCGCCGCCAGACCGATATTCAGCCGGCGCTCTTGCGTGGCGGCCAGCGGCTCGTCCAGGCGGATGCGCAGCGGCCCCTCAGACACAAACTGACCATCCTTGAACCAGCGGTAGGTCAGCCCCATCCCGTCCGGCCCGCCCACAATACTCCGGCTGGCATTCTGCACCGTGACGTTCATGACCACGATCTGGCCGGGCCGCATCCGCCGCGGCGCGTCGTGCGCCAGCCACCGGATGCCGCGCTCCGGCAGGCCGCCGATCTGCACGGTGTAGATGCGGGTCAGGTCCAGATAGCGCGGACCGTACTCGCGCGAATCCGCGATCTCGGTGCCGCGGGACCAGTCGTTCCAGGAGTCGATAATGTACCAGTAGGGCTTCGCCGCCAGCGCCGCCTCCCAGGAAGCGCGGTAGGTCTCGGTGGCGTTCCGGGGAACCAGCGCGCCGCCGGGCACGTCCATCCCCGGCTGCACCACATAGCTGCTCACCAAGCCCGCGCCCTTGCCGCCCGTCAGCAGCGGCGCGACCGTCGCCATCCCCGAGCGCTCCGGGTCGAAGTTCGCCCCGCCCGAGAACAGCACCGTCGCCCCGCCCGCGGCCGCCCCGAACTCCGCGGCGAAGCGGCGACGAATCGCCTCCGCCCAATCGCCACCGGGCGAGCCGGTCAGATACTGGCCGTCCGTCAGGAACACCGGGTAGGCCGGGACGCCGCCCGCTGCGAGCGGGAGCTGCACCCGGGCGCGGAACTCCGGCGGCACCGTGGCGAAGAAGCGGCGAATTGCCGCGTAAAGGATGTCCTGCCCCGCCTCGGTGGAGAGGTCCGGCTTGGGCTGCCCCGCGGACACCAGACGGGCCGTATCCAGGCACAGCGCCACCTGCGGGGCCGTCTGAAGTTCGAAAGCCATCTCGCGCAGCGCCGCGGTGAGCACCACCAGCGCCTTGTCATCCGCGACCGCGGTCTCGTGCCCCGGTCCGCCCACCTCCACCAGGGCGACGTCCACGCCGGCCTGACGCATCGCCGCCATCTGCGAGCGGTGCCATGCCACCCGGTCCGCGGAGAACCACGGCCCGATGCCCGTGGCGGGATGATCAGCCAGCGTGATGCGCGCGGTATCCACGTCGATCACGCCCCGGAACGGCACGGCCTTACGCAGGTCCGCCTGATAGTCCACGCGGTAGCGCGCAAACACCAGGTGCTCCATGCCGCTGAGCGACTGGGGGCTGAGTTTCAGATTGGGGGCGCTCGACTCCGGCACCGCCGGGCGCGTGGTGTTCGCCGCGGGAGTCCCCGCCACTGCCGGAGCGGGCGCAGGCGCCGCGAACGCAAACTGCGAGTCGGCGGGCCACTCCGTCGCCGCGCGCATCACGCCGTCGATGAGGGGCGGGGCGGGCTGGCCGTCCCGCTCCGGCACAGGCGAAGCCCCTACCGCCCCCTCCGGCACGACATCCCCCGCCTTCGAGCGCAGGAACAGCCGCTGCCACTTCGCGGGGGACGCGATATCGGCCGCGGTCTTGACCTGCGGTGAGAGCGACGTAAAGCCGCCGCCGCGCTGCCGAACCACGAAGTTGACGGCGAGGACCGTCTCCGGGCCGAGCGTCTTCGGGTCCACGCCGATCTCGTTCCACGGGATCGCCATCTCGACCACATACCGCTGGTCCCGGTCGTCGCTGCGGTTCAGGGTCCCCTGCATGTTGACGCCGTACTTGATGGAGAACAGCGGGCGCGGTCCCAACACCTTGCGCTCGGCATCGCCGCTCAAAAAGGTGAAGCCGCCCGCCGCCGACACAATCATCGCGTGGGTACTGGCGTTAGGGGCGCCCGTGCTTTCGCCCACCTGGAGGTATACGCCGACGGAGTCGTCCTCTTCCACACGCGACATCGGCTGCCGGTTGGTGCCGAGGATATCTTCGTCGTCCACCTGGAAGGCGAAGTAAATATACAGAGGGTCCCAGGTCACCTGCCCGCGCACCTGTCCCGCGGCCTCGGCGGCCTGCGGGAGCGCGGCGGCTGCCGCCGTCACCCGTGCCGGGGACGCCACGCCGCGACCCGCAGGGGCGGCGGTGGCGGTGGCAGCGGCCGCGGCGCAGAGCAGCAGCGCGGGCAGGAGGGTGATAGAGGCGGAGGCGCGTCGGAACAATCGGTGCATGGGCGGAAGCGTTTCCTGTGCGGTTCGATGGTCGGAGGGGACAGATGCCGTGCGGCGCGGCGGGGTGCGTCCCCGCGCCGCCGACCCGTCCCGGCCACAGTTTCCGACAAGGTAAAACCGCCGAAGTTCCGCCTACATTTCCCGGCGGCCCTCGAAGGCCTGGATCAGCGTCGCCTGGTCGGCATAGTCCAGGTCGCCCCCGACCGGCACGCCGTGGGCGATGCGGGTCACGCGCGGACCGAGGTCGCGCAGCAGTCGGGCGAGGTACATCGCGGTGGCGTCCCCCTCCACGGTCGGGTTGGTCGCCAGCACGACCTCGGTTACCTCGTCCCCCTGCAGACGCGCCAGCAGTTCGCGAATCTTGAGCTGGTCCGGGCCGATGCCCTCCATCGGGGCGAGGACGCCGCCGAGGACGTGGTACTTGCCGCGGAACTCACCCATCTTCTCCAGGGCGATCAGGTCGCGCGGGTCGGCAACCACGCAGATCTGCTTCTCGCTGCGGCGCGGGTCTCGGCAGATCTCGCAGACCTCCTGGTCGGTGAAGTTAAAGCACACCTTGCAGTAGCCGATGCGCTGCTTCACCTCCCGGATGGCGTCCGCCAGCGCCCCCGCCTCCTCCTCCGACAGGCGGAGAACGTAGAAGGCGAGACGCTGCGCCGACTTGGGACCGATACCGGGCAGTTTCTCGAATTCACTCACCAGCCGCGCCAGCGGCCGTGCATAAGTAGCCATGTTGGGGGAGTTCTCTATCTCTCGAAAAGGCCGGGGGAGGCGGAAGGCACGCGCAGGCGCGCCCTCCGCCTCCCCTCACTACTCCCTGTACTCCGGCTAGCCGAACAGGCCCGGAAAGCCGGGCAGACCGCTGGGCATCAGCTTCTGCTGCTCCGCGATCTTCAGGGCGTCCGCCTTCTCCCAGGCCGCCTTGAACGCTGCAGTGACCAACTCCTGGAGCGTCTCCACGTCGTCCGGGTCCACCGCCTCCTTCTTGATCTCGACTTCGAGCGGCATCCCGTGGCCATTGACCACGGCCTTGACCGCGCCGCCACCGGACGCCGCGTCAATGCGCGTCTGGTCGAGACGCTCGTTCATGCGCTCGCCATCTTCCAGCATCTTCTTCTGGAACTGCTCCAGCATCTTCGCCATGCCGGGGCCGCCGATGCCACCGCCGCCCCCGCGAAATGGATTCGCCATATCGTCCGTCTTCCTTTCGTGCTATCTCACTATTTCACGACTCACGTGCCGGTCATTCCACGATCTCACCGCCGAATACCGACAGCACTTCCTGCACCAGCGGGTCCTCCAGCGCCTTCTGCACCGCCAAACTCGCCGCGCTGCTGCCGCTGTCCCCCTCCGGCGCTGCCGCCGCCGCTCCCCTCTCGTCGCCCGCTGCGGGCGGCCACGGGGCCGCGTCCCGCTCGGCCTGCGCGTCTCGCTGCCGGGCCGCAGGCGGGGCTCCTCCCGCCCCCCCGGCGCTGAAGGAGAACGCCGAAGGCGAGGGCGACGTGCCGGCGCGCGAAGCCGGGGCGACCCCGAAGTCGTTGCCGGAGAACGGGTCGCCTCCGCCTGCGCCACCCGACGGCGCGGGCGCCATCATCGGCCCTACAGGATCAATCTGGTCGATCGCGGCGATAGGGTCGTACCGCTTCACCGGCTGCTGGCTCGGCGACGCCGCCCTATTCGGCGGCGTCGCCACAGTAGGGTCCAGTTCGAATCGTACCCGCACCCCTTCCCTCTGGAGACACCGGCCGAGCAGTTTCTCCACGAACTCCCGTCCCTTCGGGTTGCCCGTAATCATCTCGTAGTTGGGGCGGCTGCGCATCTCCAGCACCACCACCTTACCCTCTACGTCCACCGGCAGGGCGGTCTCCATCAGGATGGAGGTGCGCTTGGAGATGCGGGCGGCCTCCTGAAGGAAGCGCTGCCACACCGCGCGCACCTCCCCAATGCTCACCAGGGGCGCCTCTGGCTCCGGTTTCGGCTCCGGAGGCGGCATAGCCCTTCCCCCAGCTTGCGGAGCCCTCACCCCCTCCGGCTCGTCGAACAGGCCCGGGCCGGTTTGCGGGATGAAGACCACCGGCCCCTGCTCCTCTTCCGCCCCCTCGTCCCCGAAGGCGAGGGAGGAGGGTGGCGCCGGGGAGGCGCCGTTGCCGGGCGCCGTTCCCGCCACGGCGATAGGCGGCGCCACAGGGGTGGCAGCAGGCGCGTCGTCCTCGTCGTCCGCAAGCAGGGACGCCGGGGGGGCGTCCTCGTCCATCGGCGGGACGTAATCGTCCTCGTCGTCGGCGGAGGCGCCGGCATCGTCCCCAAAGAACCCCGTGGGCAGCGCCACCGGCTCCTCCGGTTCCTCCGGCTTCTCCACGACGGGCTTTGCCGCGGCGGGTACGGGCGCCGCTTCCGTCGCCTTTTCCGGCGCGGGCGCCTTCTTCTCCACGACCGGGGCGGCGGCGGGCGGAGGCGTGGCAACCGCAGGGGGCGGCGGCGCGGGCGCCGCGACGGCGGGTGTCGCCGAGGAGAAGACGATAGGCGCGGTGGCAAACGCCGGCGCACCGGCCCCCGGCCCCTCGCCCAGGTTCATCATCTTCAGGAACGTCAGCTCAACCAGAAGACGGTGCTGGTTGTTCCAGCGGGTTTCCCCCTGGGCCTCGTTCAGAATATCCATCGCCCGCATCATCTGCGCGGGCGTGAAGCGCCGGGCCTCGGCCTGGAGTCGCTGCACCTCCTCCGGCGTGAACTCGGCGCCCGCCGCCGGGCCGCCCACGCTCACCAGAAGCAGGTCGCGGAAGTGGAGCGCGAGCGTGCGCAGGAGAGTGCGGGCCTCCTTGCCGGCGTCCAGAAGCTGCCCTGCCAGAGCAAACGCCCCGGCGGCGTCCCGGTTCGCCACGGCTTCGGTCACGCGTCCGAGCATCTCGGCGTCCAGCGTGCCCAGCACCAGGTCCACATCGGCCGCCCCCACATGCTTCGGGGCGAACGCCAGCACCTGCTCCAGCAGCGATAGCGAGTCGCGGTACGAGCCCTCTGCACCGCGCGCCACCAGCACGATAGCCTCCGGCTCGTACGTCACCCCCTCGGCGTCCAGCACGAAGCGCAGGCGGGCCGTAATCTCCTGGAGCGAGCCGCGCTTGAAGTCAAACTGCTGGCACCGGGAGCGGATCGTGATCGGGATCGCCTGGGGCTCGGTGGTGGCGAGGATGAAGACCACGTTGTCCGGCGGCTCTTCCAGCGTCTTCAGGAACGCGTCCTTGGCGTCGCTGGAGAGCTGGTGGGCCTCGTCGATGATGAAGACCTTGTAGCGGAACTGCATCGGGCCGTAACCCACGGCCTTGCGGACCTCTTCGATGTCCGCTACGCCGCGGTGCGAGGCGGCGTCCATCTCGATTACGTCGATGCAGGTGCCGGCGGTGATGCTGCGGCACGCCTCGCACTGATTGCACGGCTCGGTCACAGGCCGGTTGGCGCTCTCGCAGTTCAGAGCCTTCGCCAGCAGACGGGCAACCGTGGTCTTGGCGGTCCCGCGCGTCCCGGTGAAGAGGTAGCCGTGGGCCACGCGCCCGGAGGCCAGGGCGTTCTGAAGTGTGCGCGTGACGTGCCCCTGGCCCATCACGTCGGTAAAGTTCTGGGGCCGGTATTTGCGGTAAAGGGATTGGTAGGCCATGCGCGGGGTCGCCCCGGTGCGGTCCGTGGACTGCCCTATTCTAACCGAAATCGGCACCCGAGGCAACGCACCGTTTGCCCGTTACCGTCTTTCTCCCGGCATCAGCACCGCCGGCCCCTGACCGCGCGCCAGCAGCCCGAGCCGACGGTTTTTGCAGTCGTACGAGCAAACAAAGAGAGCCCGGGGAGCGTAACGCTCCCCGGGCTCTCCCGGAAACTGTGCGACACACGGGTCGTACTCCTTAAGGCTGCTGCCTTCCGGCCCTGACCTGGTTCGAAGCCGACCCGCTGCCGTATCCCTATTGTACCGCAAACCAGACGAAAAACAACCTCCTCCCTCAAACCGTGGGAGGAGGTTGGGACTTCCCGGGAGGCCGCGGGTTACTTGGCGACCAGAACCTTCGGCTCGGTGCCGGTCAGGTCTTCCCGCTTCAGCTTGATTACCCGGCGGATCATGCGGAGATTGTTCTTCTCCTTGTCCACGTAGAGGTAGTTCTTGTCGGTCAGACCCTCGCCACTCCAGCCGATACGGTCCTGCACGAAGTCCGGCGCGGTGCGCGGGTTCATCGTCAGGATCAGCTCGAACGTATCGTTCGCGAAGGAGTACATACTCGGGTCCTTGCTCATGTCGATCTCGCGCCGGAACGTGCCCGCCTGGTACGCGTCATTCTGAGCGACGCAGTACTTCTTCCCGTCCAGTTCCGCCAGCTTGGCGCTGTCGTTGCGCAGCCGCGCCATCAGCGTCTGCACTTCGGCGGGCGTGTACTGCTTCTTGGTCGAGGCGTACGGCAGCGGATAGGCGACGCTGACTGCCTGAAGCTGGCCCATGGGGGACAACTGCCCGAGCCCCTTCGACAGCAGAACGGAGCCTAGCTTGTGCTTCTTAATCTCCTCGTCGTCGAAGCCGTACACAGCGACATGCTCCGCGGACCGCTCGACCGAGCCCGCGTTCTTGCCCTGCGCCACGAACAGCCCGCCCTTTTCGGCCTTCTTGCCGCCGCGGATGGAGATCTGGTCCTGCATGATGGTAAGCTTGGGGTCCACCTCGAACGAGAACTCCTGCCGCTTCGCCATCTTATAGCCCTCGTCCTGCAGGCGAACGTCCACACGGGCGCCATCCACGGGGCCTTCCACCAGGATGCCCTTCCCCGGCTTCTCCGGGGTGCCCATGTCGAACTCCTTGGCTCCCACCAGGTTGAAGGTGCCCGAGATCTCCAGGACTTTGGGCTTGGTGCGCTTCACCGTCACCGTGAACCCGGCGTCCACCGGCGGCTGCGTGTCTTTGCGGCGGACGATCTGGCGCACCTTCATGTGCGCCAGGTTGTTGCGCGCGGACTTGACGCCCTGGGTGGCACGGCCGATGGCATCCGGAGTGGACTTCTTATCGTCCAGCACCGCCTGATGCTGCTTGACGATCTGCTCCCACTGCTGGATCGACTCATCGGTGCGGCCAGCCCGCTCCAGGGCGTGCGCCATGAGGTGCCCGAGCTGGGTCACATCGAACTTCGGGTCGTTCTCCGCGCCCGCCTTGAGGGCGTTCACGGCCGTCTCGTAGTCCTTGACCTTGTCGAAGTTGTTCCAGCCCTTCTCCTTGTAGAGGTCATACACGTTGGGATTGTTCGCGATGCCCTCGTCCAGGAGCGCCAGGCCCGGCTCCAGATAGCGTCGGTCGGAGCGCTGGTCGGTGTCCGTGAAGTTGTACATCAGGTGCCAGGCACCCGTGGCGTACACGTCCAGCCAGTTCGGGTCGAGCCAGGTGATCAGGCGAATCATCGGCAGAACCGCGTCGTAGTTCCCGGAGTGGAAGAACGAGTCGGTGCGCACCCAGAGCAGCCCCGCGATGACCTGCCGGAAGCCCGTCAGGGTCCCCAGGATGTACTCGAACGGGAGCGTCGTAGCGTTCTTCTCCAGGACCTTGCCCACCGTCTTCGGCTCAATGGCCTCCTGGCGCCGGAGCGGGTCTATCCGGGCCTGCAGGACGATGACCGCGACGACCAGCGCCGCGACCACCCCCATCAGTCCCTGTCGCTGTGATTTCGAAAACATCTCGTGCCTTTCCCGTCTCTGTTACGCAAATGAGTGTACAGATGTTTCCTCAGGGATCACACCTCGCGCCGGTCGAAGGCGAGGACGGCCAGGATTAGCAGAACCGCCGAGTAGACCACCGCGTAGACGACATTCTGGATCAGGAACAGGGCTTCGCTATTCACCTGAACGCCCGGGTTGAGCAGGGGGTTGGAGTACTGGAAGTTCCCGAAGTTCGGCACCAGGTAGTGCACCGCCGTAAAGATGCCCTTCAGGACGATGTTGGTGCTGTTCTTGGCGAGATCCTGGATGAATGACGACAGGTTCCCCAGGATGAACAGCGAGAGCGTCAGGAAGAAGTTAATCAGCGGCGTCGTGAAGATCGACAGGAAGATCGCCAGCGAGCAGAGCAGGAAGAGCTGCATGTAGGTCATGAGCGCCCCCTTGAAGAGCGCGAAAGCATCCAGCGGCTGCTGCCCGATGATCTGCTTCACGGCCACGGCGGCCACAAAGACCACCGTCATCAGCAGGACGTTGATGAACACCGTCCCGACGGCCCCGCCCCATTTCCCCAGAAGGAACTCGTAGCGACGCACGGGCTTCGACAGGATGGTGTAAATGGTACGGCGCTCGATCTCCGTCGGGATCAGGTTGATCGACAGGATGACCGAGATGAGGATGCCCGCCAGGGAGATGATACCCAGGCCCATACCCTTAATGAGGGTCAGCTCCTGGCGCGGCTGGAATGCCTGGAAGGCGAAGGTCAGAACGATCATCGCAACGCCCACCAGCAGGAAGGCGTTCAGGATCTTGCGGCGGAGCGCCTCGCTGATCGTGTTGCGAGCGATGACAAGCGTGGTGCTCATTTACGGTGCAGCTCCTTGTATTTGTTGGCGGAAGGTTTGGTGCGAGCGTTCGCCGCAGAGGCGGCGTCTTCGGCGGCAGCGGTCGGGGTGGCAGCGGCGGACGGAGCGTCCGCGGCGGAGGCGGTGCTGACGGGGGTCCCGCCCTGGCCGTTGTTGCCCAGGCTGCCGTTGCTGCTCGTCACAGACTCGGTAGTCGCCACGCCGTCACCAATCACGATGCGCTCGCCAACGACCTCCACGAAGAGGTCCTCCAGCGTGCGGCGGCCCGGCACGATGGACACGATGTTGCCGTGCGCCTGACGCACCGCGTCCACCACGGCGGCCACGGCGCCGTCACTCTGGTTCATGCTCACCTGGGCGCGCGCGCCGTCCGTGCGGATTACGGCTTCGGGCGCGATCGCCTTGATCTTGTCGCCCACCGCCTTGTCGATGCCGGTCACCACGATCTCCACGCGCTCGCCCGCCAGCAGATCCTCGACCGTGCCGAGGACGCGCAGCTTGCCCTTATGGATGATGGATACCCGGTGGCAGACCGCCTCGACGTCCTCCAACTGGTGGGACGACAGGAACATGGTCTTGCCCTCACGCTTGAGGTAGAGCATCAGGTCGCGGATGTCGCGGCGCGCGATCGCGTCCAGGCCCGACGTCGGTTCGTCGTAGAACAGCAGGGTCGGGTCGTTGATGAGCGACTGCGCGATTCCGACGCGCTGACGCATACCCTTGGAGAACTCGTAGATGCGCTTATTGACGTCGGACTTGCCGCCCAGTCCTACCAGATCCACCAGCTCCTCGGCTTTGCGCCGCGCATCTTCCCGCTTCATCCCGAACAGCTGCGCATAGAAGGTGATGACCTCCTTGGCAGTCATGTGCTCGTAGAAGTAAGGCGACTCGGGCAGGTACGCGAGTTTCTGCTTGACGGCGATGTCACCCGCAGGCGCACCGAGCACGCTCGCATCCCCCGTGGTCGGGTAGATCAGGCCCAGCAGGATCTTGATCGTGGTGGTCTTGCCGGCGCCGTTCGCGCCCAGGAAGCCGAAGATCTCGCCCTCTCCCACGGTCAGGTTCAGGTTATCAACGGCGTTGACGACCTCACGCTTGAGCGGTACAGGATACTGCTTGGTAAGGTTTTTGATAACAATGGCGTCGGCCATGGATCGGGGTACCCCCTTGACGGTCACTTCACCGCATCCCGCTGCGGCGGCGGCAGCGGCGCAACCGGAGAGAGAAGAAGAGTGTAGCAATACTGTCGAATAAACCGCAAAAAAAACGCCGGGAGTTCCCGCCGCTTCTCAAAGAGTATAGCCTTGCGGGAACACCCTGTCAAGGCGGGCAGCCGGGCGGGCAACCCGCCCCGGCATTGCCGGGGGTGCCCCCCGGTCGTACAATCAGGAACCGGCGCGGTAGCATCGCGCGCAACGCGCGCGCGACACCGCTCAAGGATACGCCCCGCCGGACGGGAACGTTCCCACCACCGACACTGCCAGCAAAACCCTTGCGTTACTGAGACAATATGCGGCCCACGGGTGCCGTTTCCCCTGCCTTAAGACCGGGAACTTTCCCGACGCTCGTCAGGTTGACCATGACGGAAAGCCGGTGCTATACTTGCCCGGTAGCTGTATGGCTTCAAGGAGTTGAACCAAGGATGCGCCCTTTGACCGCGACGGAGCTCACTCCGTTCGAAAACGCCGCGCGCCGGGAATGGCTTTCGGTGAACGGCGTCGGCAGTTACGCCTCCGGGACCGTTTCGGGAGCGGCGACGCGGCGCTACCATGCCCTCCTTGTCGCAGCGCTACGCCCACCACTGGGGCGCATGGCCCTCTTCTCCAAGGTGGACGAGACCATCACAGTCCTCGATTCGCACTTCGACCTTTCCGCCAACCGCTACCCCAGCAACGTCGTATTCCCCGATGGCTGGCACTACATCGCGGAGTTCACTCCCTTCCCCGTCCCGACCTGGACCTACCGCATGCCGGGCGACACCGTTCTGGTCAAGCGTGTATTCATGGCGCGCGGCAAGAACACGGTGTACGTCACCTATATGCTGCGGGAGGCGCCTTCCAACGCCACCCTGACGCTGACCCCGCTGGTGTGCTGGAAGGAGTACCATGCCGAGATGCACCCCTGGACTGGCTTCCCTGTAGCGCAGGAGCAGGAGGTCGCGGGGTGGTCCCTCCAGGCAACACCCGACGCCCCTACCCTGCGCCTGATCGCTCCAGGTGCGAAGTGGACCCCGGCCGGGTGGTGGCACGAGCAGATCATCCATGACCGCGAGGCGGAGCGGGGGCAGGACCATGTCGAGGACCTGTACTGCCCGGCGGTCGCGACCATGACCCTGCGCGTCGGGCAGACGGTGGCGCTGATCGGCACGATCGAGCCGGACGAGCCGGCGGACGACACGCTGGCGCTCGCCGAGATCATCGCACACGAGAAGGCTCTGCGGGAGGCAGCCCGCGTCCCGGAGGAGGACCTGGTGGGCCGGGCGCTGGTGGAGTGCGCCGATGCCTTTGTGGTGCGCGCCCCTGGCGTCCGCACGACCCTGCTGGCGGGCTTCCCCTGGTTCACCGACTGGGGACGGGACACCTTTATCGCGCTGCCGGGCCTCTGCCTGACGACCGGAAGAGCGGCGGTGGCGCGCGAAGTTTTGGAGTCGTTCGCCGGATTCGTGTCCGAAGGAATGATTCCCAACCGGTTCCCAGACTACGGCGAGACGCCGCAGTACAACACGGTAGACGCAACCTTCTGGTTTGTTCACGCCTGCGACGCCTACCTGAAGGCGACCGGCGACCGTGATTTCCAGAAGACGCTGCTGCCGGTGCTGGAGCAGATTATCGAGGCGCACGTGGCGGGCACCCGCTATGGCATCCAGGTGGACCCCGAGGACGGGTTGCTGGCGTCGGGGGAGTCCGGCGTGAGCCTGACCTGGATGGACGCCCGTATCGGTGACTGGACAGTCACCCCGCGCGAGGGCAAGGCCGTGGAGGTAAACGCCCTGTGGCTCCACGCTCTGCACACCGTGGCAGAACTCAAGGGGGGGCGCGCCGCGAAGCAGTACCAGGAGCTGGCCGCGCAGGCCGGGGCATCGTTCGCTGCGAAGTTCGTGCGCCCGGATGGCCGAGGGCTGTTCGACGTGATCGGCCGGGACGGGGCGCCCGACTATGCCATTCGCCCGAATCAGGTAATCGCTGCCGCCCTGCCGCACACTCCGCTCAGGCCCGAGCAGCTGCGTGCTGTGCTGGACACGGCCACCACCGAACTGCTCACCCCCTTCGGGCTGCGCACGCTCGCACCCTCTGACCCGAACTACCGGCCGTACTACAGTGGCGACCAGCGCCACCGCGACAGTTCCTACCACCAGGGGACGGTCTGGGCCTGGCTGGCCGGGGCGTATGTGGACCTTTACCGGAAGGTTCACGGCCCGGACGCGGATGTATCGCACCTGATCGCCCCGTTTGAAGCGCAGTTGTCGGAGTACGGCATCGGCGGCATCGGCGAGATCTTCGACGGGGACGCGCCGTTCCGCCCGGACGGCTGCCCGTGGCAGGCGTGGAGCGTCGCGGAAGTCCTGCGCGTCCGCAACTGCGGCAAGTAGCCGGTAAAACCACAGGGAATCGCAGCGAAACGACACAGCACAGGGCCTCGCAGGCGTATACACCCGTATACGCTTCGGGGAACGCCCTATGCCGACCGTGTCACCCAACCACCCGACCTTCCGACCCGCCTGGCCCCTGTACGGACTGACTTCGCTTGCCGTCCACCTGGGGTTCGGCGCCCTTTTCGCCGCGTGGCTCTTCGCCCCGCCGCCCCTGCCGCAACGGCCCGTCGGGAATCTCGAAAGCGTCGCCGTGACGCTAGTGGACGCCCCGCGCCCGCGCCCTGCCACCGTAGAAGCACCCGCCCCCGCTCTCCCGCGCCCCATGCCACCGCGCGAAACGGGCAGCGCCACCGGCACAGTCGCCCGCGCCGTTGCTCCGAAGAACGGTACGGAAGCGGAGGCAGGAAGGCCTGGTCCCGTCGGCCCGAATCGCCCCGACCGGCCGCGCACCGGCGGGGGCGGCGGGTCGCCCGCGCCCGCAGCGGACCTCACCGGCTCCGGCGGCGTGAAGGCCCCCATCGCCCCGGTGGAGGATGTCCTCTTTAGCGGCGGCGGACGCGGCGGGGCGGACCTCCCGCGCGTCGCGCCGCGGGCGGGCGGCGGCGACGGTAACACGCCTGCGGCCGATCTCACGCCCCGCCTGGACATCCCGCAGAACGCCCCGAACATGACTCCTACTGCTGTGCGCGCGCCTTCGGAGGGAGCGGGTACCGTCGCGGGTGCGGGCGTCGGCTTCCGCCCCGGCGCCGGAATCGGTACAGCGCCCTTCGGCCCCGCGGCGCGCGCGACCGTGCAGCGCGCGGACGACGGGCGCGGCATCGGCGCGGCGGCCTCCGGCGACAACACCGGTACCCGCTCGCCCGGGGGAGGCCGGGGCGACGGCTCCACGCTGCCGGGCACCGGCGGCGAGGGCACGGGCTACGGGCGCGGGTCCGGAAGCGGCTTCGGTGACGGCCGGCGGGGCGGCGAGGGCGCGGGGGGC
>CALEKU010000187.1 GCA_937902745.1 uncultured Armatimonadota bacterium | reverse complement strand
AGACGGAGGCGATCAACGCCCGGTGATCCACGCGCGAGTTGGAGCGTCAGGTGAACGCCATGCTCTTTGAGCGGCTGGCCCTCAGCCGGGATAAGGAAGGGGTGCGGGCACTGGCGGCGGAGGGGCACACGGTCCACCAGCCAGCGGACCTGATCAAAGCCCCGTACGTGCTGGAGTTCACGGGGCTGCCGCAGGCGTCCGGATACCTGGAATCGGACCTGGAAGCGGCGCTGATCGAAAAACTGGGGCAGTTCCTGCTGGAGTTGGGCAAGGGCTTCGCCTTTATGGGGCGGCAGCAGCGCCTCACATTGGACGGGGAACACTTTTATGTCGATCTCGTCTTCTATAACCGGCTTGCCCGCTGCTTCGTGCTGATCGACCTGAAGACAGGCCGACTGACGCACCAAGACATCGGGCAGATGCAGATGTACGTGCATTACTATCAGCGCGAAATGATGCTGGAGGGGGAGAATCCCCCCATCGGCATCGTACTTTGCGCCGACAAGAGCGAGGCGGTGGTGCGCTACACCCTGCCCGAAGACAACCAGCGGATTTTTGCATCGCGCTACCGGCTGTACCTGCCCACCGAGGAGGAGCTAGCGCGGGAGATTCAGCGGGAACGTGAGACAATCGAGCGCGAACGGCGCTTACAGGGGAACGATGAGTAGCCCGTCAGAGAAAACAGAGAAAAACGACGAGGTCACGGTACGTTTCGCGATGCTGGATGACCTGGGGTTCATCTCCCAGGACGGCTACTTGACGCCCTCCGCTGCGGTGCGCAAGACCGAGCAGGGCGAGGTGGTTGTGGCCGAGCGGGGGGGCACCCCTATCGGCTATGCCCGGTTCGAGTACCTGTGGTCGCAGGTGCCGTACCTCACCATCATCCGGGTCATCCCCGCCCAGCGAAAGAAGGGCGTGGCGCGGGCGATGCTCGCCTTCCTGGAGGAGCACCTGAGCGGACTCGGGCACGTCTACCTGTACAGTTCGTCGCAGGCGGACGAGCCGGAGCCGCAGGCGTGGCACCGGCATGTGGGATTTGTGGAGTGCGGGTTCCTGGCGGGCATTAACAACGGCGGCGTGGGCGAAGTCTTCTTCCGCAAGCCGCTGACACCGTTCGCGCAGGGCTAAGAGGGCGAGTGCAGCAAGCTTTGAATAGAGGGGACGGAGAGCGAATGCTCCTGAGAGGGGGCCGGGTCATCGACCCGGCGGGCGGAATCGACACGGTGGGCGACGTACGCGTGGCCGACGGGAAGGTCGCGGCGGTCGCGGTCCACGGCGAGCGCCTGGAGGCCGGGCCGGATGAGCGCGTGCTCGACTGCGCCGGGCAGGTCGTCTGCCCGGGACTGATCGACATCCACGTGCACCTGCGGGTGCCAGGGCAGGAATACAAGGAGGACCTGGAATCCGGCCTTCCTGCTGCCGCTGCCGGGGGCTTTACTGCGGTCGCCTGCATGCCCAACACCCGCCCCGCCATCGACAATGCCTCCATCGTGCGCGACCTGTTGACGCAGGCGGAGAAGGTACAGGGCGGCGCGCGGCTCCACGTTATCGCCGCGCTCTCGAAGGGCATGGAGAACAAGGAGTTGGCGGAGATGGCGGACCTGAAGGACGCCGGGGCCGTGGCGGTTTCGGACGATGCCTTCCAGGTACAGGACTCCGAGTTCATGCGCCGCGCCATGGAGTACGCCCGGATGCTGAGCCTGCCGGTGCTGGCGCACTGCGAGGACACCAGCCTGACCGAAGGCGGCGCCATGAACGAGGGCTACACCGCCACCGTACTCGGCATCAAAGGTCTGCCCCGCGAGGCGTACGAGATGCACGTTGCGCGCAACTGCCTGCTCGCGCTGATGACCGGCTGCCACCTGCACGTCCTGCACGTCTCCACAGCGCGTGAGGTCGAGATTCTGCGCTTCTTCAAGGCGCAGGGGGCACCGGTGACCGCGGAGACCGGCCCGCACTACTGGTGCCTGACCGATGAGGCGTGCCGGGGTTATAACACGAACGCCAAGATGAACCCGCCGCTCCGCACGCAGGCGGACTGCGAGGCGATCATCGAAGGGCTGAAGGACGGAACGCTGGACTGCGTGGCGACGGACCACGCGCCCCATGCCGGGTATGAGAAGGCGCAGGAGTTCGCCCTCGCTCCCTTCGGCATCTCCGGCCTGGAGACCAGCCTCGCACTCGGCGTCACCCATCTGGTAAAGGCCGGCCACCTGTCGCTGTCGGACCTCGTGTGCCGTATGTCCACGGAGCCCGCGCGCCTGCTGAATCTGCCGGGCGGCGACCTTGCCATCGGCTCCCCTGCGGACATTACGGTGTTCGACCCGGATGCCGAGTGGACGGTGGACCCGGCGCGCTTCGTCAGCAAGGGCCGCAACACGCCGTTCGCCGGCCACCGCCTGACCGGCCGCGCAACCATCACCATCGTCGGCGGAGAGATCGTCTACGTGGCACCGCGGGAGGAAGGCGCATGAAAGCTATTCTTGCCCTGGCGGACGGCACCTACTACGAAGGCACAGCGTTCGGCGCGGAAGGCACAACGGCGGGCGAGGTCGTCTTCAATACGGGGATGACCGGGTACCAGGAGGTGCTCACCGACCCGTCCTACGCCGGCCAGATCGTGAGCCTCACCTACCCGCTCGTCGGCAACTACGGCGTCAACGCCGACGACATCGAATCCCGTCAGGTACAGGTGTCGGGGTTTGTGGTGCGCCAGCTCGCTGACGTGTACTCCAACTGGCGGGCTTCCGAGTCGCTGGACAGCTTCCTCAAGCGCCAGAACGTCGTCGGAATCACCGGCATCGACACACGCGCGCTCACCCGCCGCCTGCGCTACGAGGGCGTCATGTCGGGCGTCCTCGCCACCGGGGACGATCTCGACCCCGCCGCCCTGGTGGAGGAGGCGCGCGCCAAACAGGGCACCTACGAGAGCATCGACTGGGTGCGCCGCGTCACCACGCCCGAGCCCTATTACTGGGGACCGGATGAGGACGAGGCGCGATTCCGCGTCTCCGTGCTGGACTGCGGGGTAAAGTACAACATCCTGCGCGAGTTGGCGCGCCTCGGCATCCGCACCCGGGTCTTCCCGGCGACGGCCTCGCCGGAGGATCTGCTTGCCGACGATCCGGACGGGCTGTTCCTGTCCCCCGGCCCTGGCGACCCGGCTCTGCTGGGCTATGCCGTAGACACCGTGCGCGCCGTCGCCACCTCCGGCAAGCCGGTGATGGGCATCTGCCTGGGGAACCAGTTGCTCGGATGCGCATTCGGCGGGAAGACGTTCAAGCTGCCGTTCGGGCACCGGGGCGCGAACCATCCGGTGAAGGACCTGCCCACCGGGCGCGTGGTTATTACCAGCCAGAACCATGGCTATGCCATCGACCCGGACAGCCTGACCAATGCGGACGTGCGGGTGACGCAGTTAAATCTGAACGATGGCACGGTGGAGGGGCTCCAGCACAAGGAGCTGCCGGTCTTCTCCATCCAGTATCACCCGGAGGCGTCGCCCGGCCCGCGCGACTCCACGCTCTACTTCGACCGGTTCCTGAAGCGGCTAGAGGAGGGAAAGGCGAAGTCGTGACCTCCGCCGCCGCGAGCGCGCAGCGCGGGCACGGGCCGCCGCGGGGAAATGGCTGACACGGTGCGACCGGAGTCGGAAGCCGAAGCCCCCGCTGCCGAGCAACAACAGTTGCAGCAGCGGCGGGGCCTGCTCCTGCTCGTGTCGTGCGTCATCATCTGGGGCGTGAGCGCGGTAGCCTTCAAGGTCTGCACCCGCCCCCCGACCGGGCCGGGCCTCGACCCGATCCTGCTCACGGGGCTGCGGTTCGCCGTGGTCGCGCCGTGTATGGCGCTGATCGTGGGCCTCCGGCAGCCGGAGCTTCTGCGGCTGCCGAAGGGCGACTGGCTGCGATACGTCGTGTTCGGCTTCTTCGCCATCGTGCTTGCGGAGACGCTGATGCCGATGGCGCTGCGGTATACGTCGGCGGCGAACCTGACCCTGCTGTCGCACGGGACGCTCTCGCTGTTCACGGCGCTCTGGGCGCTGGCGCTGTTCCGGCAGCGCATCGCGGCATCCGGCTGGGTCGGGGCCGGCGTCGCTCTGCTGGGAGTAGCCATCGTCGCTCTGTCCGGAGGACGGCTGGCAACCGGTGGGGACGCCTGGAAGGGCGATGCCCTGGCGCTGTTCCGGTCGCTGGAACACTCGTGCTACCTGCTCGTTATGTCGCGGTTCCTGATGACGCGGCCGGTAGCGCAGGTCACGCTTTATAACTGCGTGTTCGGCGCGCTGTGGATGCTGCCGTACGTCCTGTGGAAGGGCGCCTCCTTCCCCTGGGCTGAGGTAACGCTGCCCGTCTGGGGATGGTTCGCCTGGACCGTAGTGCCGACCACGCTCTACGGGTTCCTGGCCTGGAACTCGGCCATGCGGCACGTGGGCGCGGTGGCGGCATCGAACCTGTTCTACCTGATGCCGGTTTCGGCGGCGGTGGCGGCCTGGCTGATTCTGGGAGAGCCGATTCGGGCCGGGCACATTTTGGGCGGCGCGATCATCCTTTCGGGGGTGCTCCTGCTCCGCTGGGACGCCCTGGTCGCGGCGGGCCTGGT
>CALEKU010000186.1 GCA_937902745.1 uncultured Armatimonadota bacterium | reverse complement strand
GACCACCACCGCCGCCGCCGATGCCCCCGCGCCCGTCCGGACCGGGCGGGAAGCCGCCCGGCGGGAGCGGGGGCGGCGGCCCGCCGCGCCCCTGAAGGCGGGCGATCCGCTGCTCCAGCAGGCGGTCCACCTGCCGGGTCAGGAGGTTTTCCATGGTGACGAGCAGGCCGACGCCGAACACCGTAAGCGCCAGGGCTACGATGCCAACGTTCCCGAGCGTCATCTGCGCGCGTAGGGACAGGCGGCGGCGAGGCATGACGCGGCCTATACCCCGGCTTCCGCGGCGGCAGCGGTGGCGTCCGGGTTACGCAAAACGTAGCCCTGACGATGGACGGTGTGGATGAGCCGGGATTCCGCCGCGCGGCCCGCGTCGATCTTGCGCCGGAGCGCCCCCACATGGACCTCGATTGTGTTGGGCGAGGTATCCGGGTCTGACCACACTCGCTCCGCGATGCGCTCGCGGCTGATGGTCTGTCCCTCGTTCGCGGCCAGCACCTCCAGCAGGTCGTACTCGCGCGGGGTCAGCGCGACCTCGCGCCCGGCCCGCCGCACCTGGCGCGTTTGCGTGTCGATCTCGACGTCCGCGACACGGATCACCCGCCCCTTGTTCACACTGTTGCGGCGCAGCAGCGCGCCCACCCGCGCCCGTAGTTCGGAGAAGTCGAACGGCTTGGGAAGGTAGTCGTCTGCCCCGAGCTCGAGTCCCTTCACGCGGTCCTCCACCTCATCCAGGGCAGTGAGCATCAGGACGGGGGTCGCATCGCGGCGGGTGCGCATACGGCGGCAGATGGTCCAGCCGTCCATCCCGGGCAGCATCAGGTCCAGGATCACGAGGTCGTACGTTCCCTCGCAGGTCCTCTGGAAGCCCTCCGCGCCGTCCGCGGCCCAATCCACCGTGTAGCGGGCCTTTTCGAGCCCGCGCTTTACCGCCGCGGCCAGCGCCGCCTCGTCCTCGATCAGCAGAATCCGCATGGTGCCTTTATGGTAGCGCGGAAATCTGAAGAAGCTCTGAAAATCGCACGGCCACCCGCGTGCTATACTACTTCCGCCTGCCGCAGCACGCGACCGGCGGCGTAAGGAGCGGAGAACGATGCGGGTACTGGTGACGGGCAGCGCGGGGCGGGTCGGCAGCTACACGGTGCGGGAACTGGCCAAAGCCGGGCACGATGTGGTCCACATCGACCGGATACGGCCCGAGACGGGGCTTCCGGGCGATTTTATCCTCGTGGACCTGACGGACGCGGGCCAGGTGTACGACGCCGTGGCGCAGGCGCAGGCCGAAGGCGTGTGCCACATTGCGGCGAATCCCTCCCCGGGCGGCGACCCGCGCCAGACGGTCTTCGCGAACAACGTCCTCTCCACCTACCATGTGATGCAGGCGGCGGGCGACTTCGGGAGGGCGCGCCGCCTGATCTACGCCTCGTCGGAGATGGCAACCGGCTGGCTCACCACCGATGCCCACCCGGAGGCGTTCCCCATCGACGAGACATCGCGCGTGGACTCGCCGAACGCCTACGCCTTGAGCAAATACCTGGGCGAGGTGATCGCGGACGGCCTGATGCACCGCTACCCGCAGATGGCCTTCGTTTCCCTGCGCATCAACAACGTGATCGTGCCGGACGGGAAGCCGGACTACGCGGAGGTCCGACAGCGGCGCGCGATGTACCCCCACGGCGGGAGCGGCAACTACTGGTCGTATGTGGATGTCCGCGACGTCGCCACGGCGTTCCGCGCAGCGCTGGAGGGCGAGAGCGCCGGGCACGAGGTCTTTCACGTCGCCGCCGCGGACACCGTCCTCGACACACCGCTGGCGCAGGCGCTCACTGACCGGTTCGGCCTGGAGGTCGCCGCGCGCGTGAAGGACGGCCACCCACCGCTCGCCAGCATTGTGGACTGCTCCAAGCTGGAGCGGTTCTTCGGCTGGAAGGCCGCCCACTCCTGGCGCGCCGAGCCAGCGGCCCAGGATTGAGCAGCCCGCCTCCTCCTGTGGCTACACGTCGAAGGTCATGGCTTCCGACCGGGCGTCGCCTTCGTAGACGACTTTCCCGTTGATCGTCAGTTTCACCTTGCCGCGCATCCGGAGACCGTTGTCGCCGAGGTTGACGCTCAGGCGCTCGATGCCCCGGGTCGTGATGGCGACGTCCGCCCCCTGTATCGTCACGTCGAAGCGCGGCCAGGGCGCCATCAGGACACGCCCGCCGCGGTTTCGGGAGGCTATGCGGACGCCCCAGACGCCGGGGTGGTTGCTCTGGTCGATGGTGAACGAGAACCGGTCGGGCCGTTTGCGGACGTACTTCCGCATCCACGTCTCCTCCTCCCGATATGCGGACTCCGGGAGGGGGTAGTGCCCGACATCGGGCAGCAGTAAAAGGCGGGTCTCGCCGCCCGCCTCCTTCAGCAGGCGGTGGGCCTCCTTGGAGTCGGGTATGCGGTTCGGCAGGTTGTCCTTCTCGCCGATGAGGATGTGGAACGGAACGTACTGCATGTTAGCCAGCAGCCCCAGCGAGGGCGGGCAGGAGATCATGCTGCCCGATTGCATCCCGGCCGCGGCCCACAGGTCGGGCGTGCGGGTGACAATTGCCCAGGCGCCATCACCGCCCGCCGAGTGTCCGGTGAGGTACCACCGGTCCGGGTCGAGTTGGGCGAAGGTCCGCAGGTCGGCGATGGCCTCGAAGAGGTCCCGCTCGCCGTCGTTGCGCCAGCCCCGGTTCCCCCGCCCCCAGGGGGTGAGGCGAATCATGGGGTCCGCGTCCCCCTTCTTCTCCGGCGCGGCGTCGCGCGGACCGAGGCCGTAGCTGGGGTACCCCATGGGGTGATCCGGCCCGGTACCGTGTAGGACGACGAACAGCGGGTAGGCCTTTTGCGGATCCCAGTCCGGCGGGAGGTTCACCATGTAGTACTGGAGGGTGCCGTCGATGTCGGAAGCCCGGGCGAGGATCAGGGGACGGCTGCCGTGCTTGAGGTAGGCGTCCGGGTCCGCGGCGTCCCCCTCGAACCCTTTGCTGATGGTTTCGAGGTAGCCGTGGTACTCCTTGAGGTGTTCAGCGAAGGGGCGCCGCAGGTAGCTGCTCTGCTGGAGGGTCAGCACCGCGTACTGCGACCGGGCCATCGCGCGGAGGGAGCGCAGGTGGCGCTGGAAGAGGGGCGGTTGCGGCTTCGCCAGCAGCCGCTCGATCTGCCCTTCGAATTTGTTGAGAAGCTTTTCGGTCTCCTCCAGAGATTGCTGCGCGAATGCCATGTTCGGGACTCCCGTGACGCACACGCCCAACGCCAGCGCGCGAAGCAGCAAACTCCGGCGCGTCATTGCACTCCGAATCGTGTCCATGTGTTCCCTTGCCTTCCCCGCCGGGCGCGTGCGTCGCGTTGCGCTGGCTACCGCTCGTCCCCCGGCTGGAGCGGAAAGTATCCCCATTCCCAGTATGCCAGCATTGCCTCCAGCGCAGCATTGTTAGCGGGATGGTAGTGGTGTCGGTGCGGCGCGGGGAAGCGGACCTCGCCCTCCCCAAACCCGCGAGCGGTCAGTAGGTCGATGTAGCGCGGCAGGTCGCCGTAAGCGTAGAGAACGCCGTGCTGGTCGTAGACCAGTATCCCTTCGTCCCCGACAGAGCCTATCCAGAAGTGGTGGCGCCCGTCGCTTTCGAGAAAGGCGCCGAACGTCTCGCAGAACTCGGTCACCTGCGCGAAGGACAGCGGCCCCGGCGACTGATAGCGCCCTGCCGGGTGGTCTTCGCGCCGGGGAATCAGGAGGACATAGAGCAGGAAGTAGCCCCCCTGCCACGCTTCCGCCAGCGCCCGCATCACATCGAGCGGCTTTTCGGAGGGGGCGATTGCCAGGCGTTCCGGACCGCTGGTCTTCTGCCGCACCCAGACGTCGCCGTACCGCACCGGCACCCAGTCTTCGCCGTCCCACCGATCGATCTTCGTTAAGGGCTCTGCGCTCACCTTGATCTCACCATTCGCGTGGCTTCAGGACATCACTACGCCGCTGACTTTCACGACGCGCCAGAGCTTCCCCTTCTTCTCCAGCGTAAACAGGCCGCTCATGGCATTGAGCCCTCCGGCGGCGAAGCCTCCCCGTACCTGCACGCGATCTCTCCGAAGCCACCGGATCTTCCTCACGAAGAGTCTCTTGCCGGGCTTTCGTGTTTCTTTATCCTTGATGTGGGACCCCATATAATCCTTCGATTTCTGAGCTACGAAGGAGGCCGATACGCTCTTTACCGGAGGAGTATGACCGACAAATCGCCTCAGGAAGGCGTGCCCCGGATCCTGATCGTTGTCGCCGACGGCGAGAAAATATACCGCGAAGGATTCCGGGCGTTCTTGAGGAGGCAGAGAGGGAATAGCATTGGTTCTGTCCCCGGTGCGTGGCGGAAGAGGGGATGACGATTGCTTTTCTTGTGCGATCAGGTACCGGAACACACACTCCCGGATGTTGTCTTCGTCGGCAGAGCGTGACGACGCGGGCCGGTCGGCGCTAGCGGCGCTCCCGACGAGGCAGAGAATGAGGAACAAAAACGGAACAGCACGCCTGTAGACAAATCGCATGGCGGAACCCTCCACGGTTCGCACACGAAGGAGCGGCGATAGGTACACGACAGCATACCACGCAAGGGTGAAAGCAGAAGAACGGCGCTTATGACCCGGTCGTGATCGGGATCACGCGGGAGAGGGCAGGGGGTCACGGGCGCGGGGGCGGCGAGGGCTTACACTGGGGACATCACGAGCGCACTGTCCGACGGACCGAAAACGAACCGCGGCAGACGCTCCTTCCGGAAAGTGAGGATATCGCCATGTTCCGCTTCATCAACCTGACCGCCGCCAAGCCCGTCACCGCCGCCGTTGCTGCCGCTGTGTTTGCTCTGACCGCCCTCGTCTCTACCGCCCAACCGGCGCACGCCGCCGGAGTGCCTGGGGGCCCCCTCACCCGCTACGGCGTCGTGAGTGCCCATAGCTCGATCGCCTACGACATCTACTTCCGCGGCAACGAACTGGCCGAGGTAGTGGCGATGGCGGACGGGGACGATGTGGACCTGTATGTCTACGACGAGAACGGCAACCTGATCGACAGCGACACGCTGCGGGACGATATGCCGATCTGCTCGTGGACGCCGCGCTGGACGGGCAAGTTCCGCATCGTGGTCAAGAACTGCGAGGGCTACGCGGTGCCCTTCGCCATCGTCACCAACTGAGCCCTGACGCCGTCGGCCCCGGTAAGGGCCGCACGAGGAGGAGAGAATAAGGGATCACGGAGATCACACACCCACAGGGGCGCCCCGCCAGTTGTCCGGCGGGGCGCTTCGCTACGTCGGCCCCGCTGCGGCAGCGGCACAGGATATCAGACGTTGCGGGACGAACCTGACGGCACTATGTCTGACGATCTGATGCGAACCGACTACACTCCCTCCGCTTCCCGCTACGAAAACCCGCCCGGATGGTTCCGGCGCTCCGGGCGCTCGGGGCTGAAACTGCCCGCGATCTCCCTCGGATGCTGGCACAACTTTGGCGATGCCGGGACGGACGCTGCGCGGCACGCCGACGAGGCGTCGATGCACGAGAACGCCCGCGCGATGCTCTTTACGGCGTTCGACCACGGCATCACGCACTTCGACCTGGCCAACAACTACGGCCCCGCCGCGGGCGCGGCGGAGTCGCGCGTGGGGCGCATCCTGGCTGAGGACTTCAAGGCATACCGCGATGAGCTGATCATCTCGACCAAAGCAGGCTACTACATGTGGCCGGGCCCCTACGGCGAATGGGGCAGCCGCAAGTACCTGCTGGCGTCGCTCGACCAGTCGCTGAAGCGGCTGCGCCTGGACTACGTAGATATCTTCTACTCGCACCGCTTCGACCCGAACACGCCGCTGGAGGAGACGCTCGGGGCGCTGGACACGGCGGTGCGGCAGGGCAAGGCGCTCTACGCGGGCATCTCGTCGTACAGCGGCGAGCAGACGCGGCGGGTGAAGGCGATCTGCGAAGCCAACGGCTTCGTGACGCCGGTGATTCACCAGCCGAACTACTCGATGCTCAACCGCGGGGTGGAGAAGGACCTGCTGCCCGCGACCGGCGACACGGGCATGGGCGTGATCGCGTTCTGCCCGCTCGCGCAGGGGCTGCTGACCAACAAGTACCTGAACGGCATCCCGGAGGATTCGCGGGCGAAGCAGGAGTCCGGCTTCCTGAAGGAGGGCGCCATCACCCCGGAGCTGGTGGCGAAGCTGAAGGCGCTGAACACCATCGCCGGGGACCGGGGCCAGAGCCTGGCGCAGATGGCGCTCTCGTGGACCCTGCGCGACGAGCGCGTGACCTCGGCCCTGATCGGGGCGAGCCGCCCGGACCAGATCACGGAGAACGTGAAGGCAGCAGAGAAGACCGCGTTCTCGGAGGACGAGCTAGCGGCCATCGAGGCGGCGCTGAAGGGTTAAG
>CALEKU010000185.1 GCA_937902745.1 uncultured Armatimonadota bacterium | reverse complement strand
CTCTACCGTCCGCGGGAGAGGCACCCGGAGGGTACCCGGGGGTGAGGGCTCCGGAAACCCAAGCCGGAGGCGAGGGCCCGCCGCAAACCCGGGCGGGGGGTGAGGGCTCTTTACTTCCAGACTTCTTCGCGGAATATGTCTAATATATCGGCAAGCTGGCCGTCGAACACCTTGTCGAGGCGGGCGAAGCCGCCGCCCTCACGGCGGAAGAGCAGGTTGGGGTCGTCCAGGGCGTCGCGGTCTACGACGACATTCGCTTTGGTCTGCGCGGCGATGCGCTGGAGCCACTGGCGCTGCGGGGTGGTCCAGGCGCGCGACGCGAGGAGCCGCTGGAGGGCGCTTTCGACGCGAAGGTCGTAGGGAATGAGCGGGTCGCCTGCGGCGGCGGCGCGGATGAAGCCGACGATGCGCGCGGCGATCTCCTGGTTGGTCTTTTCCCGCCAGGCGGTGGTGAGCGCGGCTTCGCTGAAGCCGGCGCGGTCCAGTTCCAGCGCGAGTTCCTTGAGCTGGCGGCGGGTCAGGTCGCGGGGCCGGGTCAGGACGGTGGTCAGGGCGGGGAGGGCGTCCCGGTTTGCGTTCAGGAACGCCGTGAAGGCGTCCAGGTAGTCGTCCGGCCGCGCCGCGCCCCCCTCGCCGTAGCCGCGCGTGACGGAGTAGAGGTCGTCAACGGCATCGGAGATCAGGAGGCGCGTGTCGGGGCTGTTGCGGGAGGCGCGGCCGTCCAGCAGCGCACCGATGCCCGCGAAGCGGGACAGGAAGGCGCCGATTTCGTCGGGCGGGAGGGTTCGCAGGGTGCGGGCGAAGTCGTCGGGGGAGAAGCCGCCGGTCAGGGTTTCGAAGTCGCGCTGCGCCCATTCGGTCAGACGGCTTTTCACGCGGCGGAGTTTGGCAACGAACTGGTCGCGCACCAGGGCGAGGGCGTCCGGGTCGGTGACCGTGGTCAGCTCGGTCTCCAGCGTCTCGAAGCGGATGGAAGGGTCTACGACTACCGGCTGCATCGCGGTCATGTCGCCGAGGGCGTCGTAGATGTTCACGGCGTCGAAGACGCGGAAGGCGTCCTTGCCGATCTCCGGGCAAAGGCGCGTCGCGCGGCCGAGCATCTGGTCGAAGAGGATGCGGCTGTTCACGCGGCGCAGAAACACCAGGTTGCCGATCTCGGGGACGTCGATACCGGTGGTGAGCAGGTCCACGGTCACGGCCACGGACGGCAG
This sequence comes from uncultured Armatimonadota bacterium, assembly GCA_937902745.1. Classification (GTDB taxonomy): domain Bacteria; phylum Armatimonadota; class Armatimonadia; order Armatimonadales; family Armatimonadaceae; genus CALEKU01. The sequence goes on along the minus strand of CALEKU010000185.1, from coordinate 4,095 downwards.
GCGCTCGTTCTTGTAGCGGCGGATCAGGGAGAGAGGCTGGTCGGCGGCGCCCGTGATCTTCAGGACGGCGTCGTCCTCGACCGTCCCGTAGCGCGCGGCGAACGCCTCCTTGAGCAGGGCGACCACGAGGTCCGCGTGGGCGTCGTTGACGCAGAAGACGAGGGTTTTGGCGGGGGCGCTCGGGTCGATCTCCTGCGCCAGGTACTCGCAGACCACCCGGTTGAACGATTCGGTGATGACCTTGCGGTTGAAGCCCTCCACCTCGACCTTGATCTCGTCGGGCGTGACGGCAAGATCGATCTGCTGGCGGCGCGGGTCGTACGTCTTGACGGTTTCGCCGGGCTTCCAGACGATTCCGGAGCGGGAAAGCTCGGTGGTGATGCGGATCGGCGGCTCGTGGTCCACCAGGAATCCGTCGATCACGGCTTCGCGGTAGGTGTAGGTGAAGACGGGGCGGCCGAAGATGTCGGTGGTGTGGAGCGCCGGGGTCGCGGTGAGCCCGATCTTCACGGCGTCGAAGTAGTCCAGCACGCGCCGGTACTTCGAGATGTAGTCCTCGTGGCTGCGGAACTCCAGTTCGGCGTCGGAAAGCTCGCGGTCCAGCAGGTAGCCGCGGTGGCACTCGTCCACCACCACGCAGTCATAGGCGTCCACGGCGGGGCGGTCTTCGGTCGGGTCCGTGCCGAGCGTCCGACGCACCATGCTCTGCACCGTCGCCACGTGGACGGCGGCATCCGCGGTGGCGGCGTCGGCGGCGCCGTCGTCCCGCAGGTCCCGGATGCCGAAGGTGTCGGCGAACGTCCGGAGCCCCTCCATGCGCGTGTCTTTGAATGCGTTCGAGGCCTGCTCGCCGAGCGCGGAGCGGTCCACGAGGAACAGGACCCGGCGGAACCGCTGCGTCTTGAGCAGGCGATAGATCAGCGCGATGCAGGTCTTCGTCTTGCCCGTCCCGGTCGCCATCGCCACCAGGAGCGAGCGCTGCTCCCCGCGGGCGATAGTGTCTTCGACCGTCCGGATCGCCGTCTTCTGGTAGTCGCGGAGCGCGAAGCCGTAGTCGAACGGCTCCTCCTCCAGCTGCCGGTGCGCCGCGGCGTGGTCGCGCTTCAGCAGGTCCGCGAGACCCTGCGGGGTGTACCAGCCCTCCAGGGGGCGGGCCAGGTTCTCGGGCCGGCGGACGTCGCAGAACCAGACGCCGCTGCGGGTGGAAAGCTGGCGCAGGAACGGCCTGCCGTTGGTCGAGAAGACGAACGGCAGGCCGTACTCTCCCCACGGACCGCCCGCCGGGGGCGTGAGCGCGTCGGCCGCGTCGGCGGCGAACCCGCGGGCGTAGCGCTTCGCCTGCTGGAGGGCGGCGGACACGTCCCGGTTGCGGCGCTTGGCCTCGACCACGGCCACGGGAGTAAGCCCGACGAACAGCACGTAGTCCGCCGGTCCGCTCCGGGTGGGCCACTCCGCGATCGCGCGGTTCTTGTTCTTTTCTGGCCGCGCGCCCTTCTCGTACCGGAGAATCGCGGTGTCCGCCTCCCAGCCCGCCCGGCGCAGTTGTGCGTCGATCATTTCGCGGGTCTGGGCCTCGTCCAGTTCGAGGTTGTCGGACGCCTTCTGCGCCCGGCGGACGACCTGGTTCACGCGGGAGGCGGCGGTAGTGGGCGCCGCCGCCGCGGCGGCAGCGGTGGCTTCGGCGAGGCGCTTTTCCACCTCCACCTTCGCCCGCTCGGCGTCCACGGCCATCTGCTCCCAGAACGTTTTCTCGTCCAGGGCGTCCCGGAGCGTCGCCTCGGCCACGGCGAGCTTTTCCGCTGTGTGGCGGTCGCGGAGCAGGTAGTCGTCCCGCTCCCGCTTCAGCCGCGCCAGTTCCGAGGCGAGTTCCGCGCTTTCGTTGCGCGCGGGCGCAGAGGGCGGCGTGAACGGACCGGATTTGAAGTCGGGGTCGGCAAAGGTCCGGTGGAACCAGACGCCGAGCTGCCAGGAGACGCGCAAGAGGGAGAGGGCGGTGCGGTGGTCCCCGAGGCCGTCGTGGCTGGCCTCGTTGCCCGCGCGCCGCACCTCGTTGAAAAGCTGGGCGATCTCGCGGGGCAGGATGGCCCGGTCCTGCAGGCGCCGGAGCAGATCGTACTGCGCTTCGTCGGCCGTGGTAGCGATGCCGACGTTGGCCGCGACCCGGCGCGCGAGCAGCTCGCAGAACTGGCGCAGCTTCAGCAGGCAGGTGTTCGGGTCTTCCGAGAAGTACCGCTCCGCCAGGCGTCCGAGCCGGACGAATTGCTCCTCATGCGTCGCCAGAAACCCGAAGTTCGTCGCGCCGTCCCCTGTCCCGTTCGTGATCTCTTGTGACCCCTGATCCATCTCTTCTCGCTCCCGCGGCGATCTCTGCATCACCGCCGCCGCTTTCTGTCTCCGTTATACACCGAAACCGTTCGGAAGCGGGTAAGCACGCCTGCGTCCGGGAGACTGTCCGCGGGAAGCACAGAGCGGAAGGGAGAAGGGGTAAAATGGGGTAGGGCCTGCCCGCTCGGGCGGGCCGCGCATCTCGAAACGAGGAAGTTTCATGGAGAACCGTTTTTCGCCCTGCGGCGGCGCGTTTTTGCTCGCCCCCGACGCCCCGCGCGCGCTGTTTACCCCCGAGGACTTTTCCCCCGAAAGCCGTCTGGTCGGCGAGGCCGCCGAGGACTTTCTGAAGACCGAAGTGCTGCCGCACGTCGCCCGCATCGAGGAGGGCGATCACGACCTGATGCACGCCCTGATGCGGAAGGCGGGCGAGCTGGGCCTGCTCGGCGCGGACGTGCCCGCGGTCTACGGCGGCCTGGGGCTGGATGTGCCCACCGCCGCACTGATCGCCGAAAGCCTCAACCCCCAGCAGTCGTTTGCGCTGACGCACGAGGCGCACACCGTTATTGCCACGCTGCCGCTGCTGTACTTCGGGACCGCGGAGCAGAAGGCGCGGTACCTGCCGAAGCTGGCGAGCGGGGAGTGGGTGGGGGCGTTCGCGCTGTCGGAGGCGGACTCCGGGTCGGATGCGCTGGCGCTGCGGACGCGGGCGACGCTTAGCGAGGACGGGACACACTGGCGGCTGAACGGCACGAAGATGTGGATCACCAACACGGCGTTCGCGCGGCTTTTCACCGTGTTCGCGCGGGCGGTGGACCCGGAGAGCGGCGAGGAGAAGATCACCGGGTTCCTGGTGGAGCGCGACTTCCCGGGGGTGTCGTTCGGCGCGGAGGAGCGCAAGCTGGGGATGAAGGGGACGTCCACCCGGCGCGTGATTCTGGAGGATGCCCGCGTACCGGCGGAAAACGCGATGCCGCTGGGCTCGGGGACGTACGCGGCGTTCTGCGCGCTGAACCTGGGGCGCTTCAAGCTGGAGGCGGGGGCGGTCGGGGGGCTGAAGGAGGTCCTGCGGGTGTGCGCGGGGTACGCGCAGCAGCGGAAGACATTCGGCCGGCCGATCGGGGAGTACGGGCTGGTGCGGCAGAAGCTGGCGCACCTGGCGGCGCGGACGTACGCGCTGGAGAGCATGGTCTACCGGCTGGCGGGCGACCTGGAGGGGGCGTTCGCGCCGGTGGTGCCGGATGCGCCGGACGCGTCCCGGCAGTACCACCGGGCGGCGGAGGAGTACGCGATCGAGTGCAACGTGGTGAAGGTGATCGGCTCGGAGGCGTACAGCGAACTGACCGACGAGGCGATCCAGATGCACGGGGGGTACGGCTACACGGAGAACTTCCCGCTGGCGCGGGCATGGCGTGACCAGCGCCTGCTGCGGATCGGGGAGGGCGCGAACGAGATCGTGCGGGTGGCGATCGTGAACCTGCTGCTGCGGCGGGAGAAGGCGGGGCGGCTGCCGGTGCTGTCGGGCGACCTGCCGCCTGCGGACGGGTCGGCACACGCGGACGCGAAGCGGCTGGCGCTGCGGCTGCTGCGGCTGGGGACGGAGCGCCTGGGGCCGGCGGGCCTGTTGGAGGCGCAGGAGGTGGCGGCGGCGGTGGCGGACGCGGTGTGCGCGGCGTACGCGCTGGAGAGTGTGGCGCTGCGGACGGCGAAGATCGCGGCGGCGGGCGATGGGGCCCGTGCGGCGGCGGCGCGGCTGCTGGCGGCGGTGGC
>CALEKU010000184.1 GCA_937902745.1 uncultured Armatimonadota bacterium | reverse complement strand
TCCCCCCATTAATGGGGGGAGGGGTGGCCGAGGAACGAGGCCGGGGAGGGGGGCCAAAACCACGGAAGCGAAACTCTCTCCCGTGGCATACGCCACCGCCACGACCACTACCGAGCGGGCGCCGTCCAAAAGGCGCGGGTCGGAGGCCGGGGCGTTTCGCAGTTCTGCGCGGTTCTGGAGGTAGCCCATCGCGCCGTGCATCCCGGCGGCGAGCCACGCGTCCGTATGCGCCCGCGCGCGGGGCGGCGGCGCGTCCGCCGTGGTGATGCGCACTGCATCGAAGCCGACAGCCGCTGCCTGCGCCTTGACGCGGGCGGCGTCGCCGCTCGGATTGTGCTCAGAAAATGACATGCCCGCCCTCAGGCTATCACGCCGGGGCGGGCACGAAAAATCGTTGCGGGGTGGGGTGGGGACTACAGGGACGAGCGCTGGTCCATGGCGGGGGCCAGCGTACCGGTCAGGCCGCGCGCGGGCGCCGTGCCCGTCGAACGGGCCGGTTGCGGTGCGGCGTCGGTCTTTTCCACCGCGACGGTGTAGGCGATGCGGCACCCGCGCACCTTGCGGTCCATCGTCGTCTTGAAATCGTCATCCGGGCGGGCGGCCAGGCACTCCGCCACGTCTTTGCCGATGTAAAAGCCGGATATCTTACCGTCCGCTTCGCGGCGGGGGAGAATCTCTGCCTGGGACTTCATCAGGTAGCCAGAATCGTAGCCGCTGCCCTTGCCCTTGCGCAGCTCTTCCGCACGATGCCGCGCGTGGCGCTCCGCCAGAAAGCCAAAGCGAAAACCCTCTTTGACCTCTATTGCCTTGCCTGCAGCGTTGTAGGTAACGACCTGGTACATGAGATAGTCCCCCGCAATTTCTATAGGGAAATGAGAAAGCGTACTCAGTTTCCCTTACAATTTTATTGTTGGAGGGTTTCCCGGTAACTTTCAGGTGTAAACCTGAAAGTTACCGGGAAAATTTTCTCCTTCTCACTTGTCTGTATGCATGACTCGTGCCGTTCAGAGGGATTGGCGGCTGCGCCGGTAGGCGGCGGGGGGGACGCCCGTGTGGCACCGGAACTGTCGCGTGAAGAAGTAGACGTCCGCGTAGCCAAGCCGGGCCGCGATCTCCTTGATCGGCAGGTCCGTCTCTCCGAGCAGGGAGCGCGCCCGGGCGAGGCGCCGGCGGATCACGAACGTGTGCAGCGGCACGCCCGCCGCCTCCAGGAAGTGGCGGCGCAGGGTGGAGACGCTCATGCCCCGGGCGTGCGCCAGCGCGGCGTAGTCACCGTCACCGTTCTCGTCGGCAAAGGCTTCGACGGCCCGCAGCAGGTCCCGAAGCGGCGAAGCCTCGGATTCCGCGGGCGACTCACGGGCGGCGGCCATCTCCAGGAGAAAGGCTTCAAGAAGGTTGACGGCGCGAGCGTGGCTCCACCGGTCGGCGCGTCCCTGGAGGAGGGACAGCAGGGCATCGAAGCGGCCGGCGTAGTCCGCGGCGCGCCCGGGTGCCTGCTGCGGGGCCGTGGGGAATAGGCCGTCCTCCACCCAGCGCCGGGCACGCGGTCCCTGGAACGCCGCGTAGCGGTGCGCCCAGGCGGAGCGTCCGGGCGCGGCGTGGAAGCGGATGCGTGGCCCGGGGAAGGCGGTCCAGAACCACGCCGCGCCGTCGTCCAGCAGGTGCCGCTCTTCTCCATAGAACAGTTCGACCCCACCGGACTCCCCGAACTGGAGGGTCCAGTAGCCGTCGAAGTG